>DBAU01000003.1 GCA_002291845.1 Alphaproteobacteria bacterium UBA1002
AGGAAACGCTGGGCCGCTACTTGCCCATGGTACGCCAATTGGCCGATGGCCAGCTACCGCAGGATGTCTGCGCAGGGCTGCCCAACCTTTAAAATCAGCGCCTTACTTTCGGAACCAGCCACCCATTTTCACAGAATCTTCACATAACGGGCGTGTCCTGTCGTTATAATGAGGAGGAATGTTACTAAAAGGGTATTCCCATGGCTGACGAAAACAATGGACAAGAGGGTAGCTTGGTTCCCGCTGGCGTAGGTGCCGTGGCTGGCGCAGGCCTCGGCGGCTGGGCAGGCTATGTGAAGCATCGTAGCAATACCCTTGCCGAAGCGCCGCAGGCAGAGATTGATGCTACCGATAAGTTACTAAAGAAGTACATAGATGAATTGGAAGAACGACGGACTTCCAAAAGTATTGCGGCGCATGTTGACGCCAAACGTGCCGAATTCATTGAAACGGAGCTGGCAAAAAAAAGGGCCGAAATAGAAAAATTGCACGGCGTCGAGAGAGTCAATTCGGAAGAAGTGAAAAAGTTACTCGAAGAACATAGAACTAAACTTGCATCCGATTTCACAAAAAAACATCACAGTGATGTTCACATGAGATATATCGCTGATGTAAAGTCTAAAATAAAAGAACTTAATGGGCACATCGCTGAAGCGTTTGAAGCCTCAAAACAGCCGCCAGTGAATTATACGTCGCAGTCTTTTGGACAGGGCATGCGAGAGAGATTCGCAACCACCGCTGAATTTAGGGAGGTCGTCAATCAAGCCAGAAAGGATGTCTCCAGCGCTCAAACGGGTATTGAAGCGGCACGCCGCGCTTGGCAAAATCTGCAGGATGCAGAAGCACAGCTTGCGAAGCTAGACCACTTGCCCAAAGAAGTCGTAGATAACATTCGCGATACACACATCGATACATTGAAAAAATTGCATCACGAGTCGGTCGCTAAATATGTGGATGCAAAGCATAATTTAGGTTTAGCAACTCGACTGGAAGAAGGCGCCAAGACGCTGGCAACGGGGGGGCCGATGAAAGGCAAGCTCGGCATGATCGCCGGGGGCGCGGCACTGGGAGCGGTGGCCTTGGGTGGCGCCGCGCATATCCTGCTGGGCCGTGGCTCCAGCGGCCCATCGCACGCGGAGCGTATCCGCATGCAGCAAGCCCAGGCGCAAGCCACCGGGGCGCAGCAAGGCGTGTAGCGGCTACAGGGTATGCATCCGCTGTTAAGATACACTGACTGCCCTGACGCTTAACACGTGAAGACTTAAGTGAAACCCCGCATTTTGCGGGGTTTTCTCATGAACGGCGATTGATTGCCCTGTCGTTGCCGTGCTATACACATTTCCCCTAACATCGTAGAAAAAGGATAGGGCTATGTCCTACAAAGTCGCCGTGGTCGGCGCGACCGGGAATGTCGGTCGCGAAATTCTGCAGATTCTCTCCGAGCGCAACTTCCCAGTGCGTGAAGTCGTCGCGCTGGCTTCCAAGAGCTCGGAAGGCAAGGAAGTCAGCTTCGGTGACTACAAAACCCTCACCGTGAAAGCGCTGGATGAGTATGACTTCGCCGGCACGGACATTGCCCTCTTCTCGCCGGGAGCGAAAGTCTCAGCCATCCATGCTCCGCGCGCGGCGCAATCCGGCTGCGTGGTCATCGACAACACCTCGCATTTCCGCATGCATCCAGAGATCCCCTTGGTGGTGCCGGAAGTCAATGCCGACGCGCTGAAGGACTTCGCGAAAACCAACATCATCGCGAACCCCAACTGCTCCACGATTCAGATGGTGGTGGCGCTGAAGCCGTTACATGACCAGGCGAAAATCAAGCGCGTGGTGGTGTCTACCTATCAGTCGGTATCCGGGGCCGGTAAAGACGCGATGGATGAGCTTTATGACCAGACCAAGCATCTCTACACGGGCGATCATCTGGAGCCAAAGAAATTCCCCAAACGCATCGCCTTCAACCTGATCCCGCAGATCGATGTCTTCATGGAAGACGGCTTCACCAAAGAAGAAGCAAAGATGATCAACGAGACCAAGAAAATCATGGGTGCTGATATTCCGGTGGTGGCCACCTGCGTCCGTGTGCCCGTGTTTGTAGGCCACTCGGAATCGGTCACCGTTGAATTTGAGCGCGAGATTGAGGTTGAAGACGCCATCGACGTCCTCTCCGATGCCCCCGGCGTGGTGCTGCTTGACCGCCCGGCAGAAGGCGAATACGCCACCCCGGCAGAGTGTGTCGGAGAAGACGGCGTATTTATCTCCCGGCTGCGCAAGGACCCGACCGTGAAGCACGGCCTGACCTTCTGGTGTGTTTCCGACAACCTCCGCAAGGGTGCTGCCCTCAACGCCGTGCAGATTGCCGAGACGCTCATCAGCCAGTTCGGAATGAAGGCAAAGGCCGCGTAAGCGCTACTTACTGCTCACCGTTTACGTGGGCGCGGATGATGAGCAGGCGCAGGAGCAGGTAAAGCACCGCCGCATTGAGCACATGCCAGAGGAAATGGGTACCAAACGGCACACTGGCGCACACCGCGTGGTCCATCGTACGGAAGCTGATGGAGAGGGTGAATAACCCAACCGCACCGAGTAAAAGCGGGGCCTCCGGCAATCGCTGACGTTGTGCCCATCCCCCCAGCAGCACCAGCGTAGCAAACGCGGGCGCGTACATGATGCTACCGTTGAAAAGATCGGACGGAAGCAGGCTTTGTGCTGCGTACGTTACCCCAAAGAAACACACCCAGAACGCCCCCACCCATCGCCAGCGCAAGCGCATCACACGGCGCAGGAAGCAGAGCAAATAGAGATTGATAAACAGGGTGATGGGAATGACATCCGCCAGCAAGGTTTCCTGCGTGGCAAACAGATGCCACAGTCCGCTTCCTACACCAATCGCGGCAAGGATCAGGATGAGCAGCACCAGATCAAGCGTGCGCCAACACAGATGACGCTCCATGCGCCAGTAATCCTGTCCGGCTCGAAACGCGGCAAACAGGAATGCCAGGTTGGTAAAGGCATTCAGCGGCTCCGCCCACAGGCTGGCATCCCCTGCCCGCTCGCAATAATCGTCCAGAAGGGCAAGCGTGGCGTGTGTAGTCATATCCCTGCCCCCATTTCTTTATGCTGGCTGCGTGCTTCGCGGGCAGCCTTGCGGGCCGCACGACGCTCGCGCCGTTTGGTGCGGCGGGTGACGCTACGAATCAGCTGCTTCATGAGGATGTAAATCAGGATGGCGTTCAGTACATGCCACAGGAAATGCGTCCCGAAAGGCACCATCGCGCAGGTGGCGTGATCCACGCTGCGGAAGAATAACGACATCACCCCGATCAGCGCGGCAATCAGAAAATCCCGCGCGGCCGCGCGCTTTTTCATGTTGAGGTAAAACGCGATGACAATCAGCGACATCATGGTGGTGAGATAACCAATGGAATCATTCAGCGCGTTGGGAAACTGGGTAACCACGATATGAGTAAAGCCCGCATAGGCAATGAAGCAGATGGTCGCCTGAAACAGCCCCACCTGCGCCACACGCATCAGCGCGCTCCAGAAATACAGCAGGATGAACGAGACAATAAAGGTTGTATCGATCATTTCTGTTTGTGGCCCGGGCAAGGTGTGAAATACAAAACTGGCCATGCCGATGCACGGCACAATGAAGATTAGCGCTTTGATGTCCCACAGGCGCCGGTGGCGAAGAATATGTAACCCTTCGAAATAAATAAGTAGACGGATGGTTATGTATATAAACGCAAAGCTGCTGAGGGCGTTCAGGGGCTCTCCCCAAAAGGCCGCCCCTTGACGTTCGCATAGACCGTAGATGTCATAATCGATCCGGGGCATAGTTTTACTATACCACGCAAGGCTTAATCAAAACTAAATAAACTGTGATGCGTCGCGAAATGCTGCGACGCAGCAAATTAGCGCTTGCGCTGATTGCTGATTTGCTGACGATAGATTGCTGCTAGATCGTCCGGATCGCATACTGGACTGGGTCCCTGACGAGCAAGAAAGCGTGAATCGCGTAGGAGATCACCAGGTTCCTGGCGATATTTTTCTTCAACTACTTTAGCCATTTCTTTACTGAGGTAAAGCTTCACCAGCATGTGCCCCTGGTCTGTTTTGCTCTGCTGCAGCTGCTCATAGGACTCAAGCGGCACGCCATTCATCGCATAAAGCAAAGGTGGCCCCGCATCAGCCTCAACAGGCCGGACATAAACCCAGCTCTGGCGCATATAATCATCGGCCTGATCTAAGTGGGTAGGATCCTTTTGATTGAGAATAGCTTCGTTTTGCTCTTTTTCATCGATACGTTCGGTACGCTGGTCGCGCAGGCGCTTTGATATTGCGTACCAGCCAGATTCGTCACTTATTTCATTTATCTGGACACGGAGTTCGGGATGCTTAGAGACAAAGTTACGGAACGCGATAGCAAAGAATTGCCGACGATTCTCATCTTTTTCCAAAAGCGCCTTATTCAGATAATCAATGGCCTCGTCTCGGGTATTGATTTCACGATCAAGACGCCTGTTCTCTTCATATAAGGCAACACACTCTGCTGGACCAGGCGGAAGCGTTATTTCTTTCTTCATCAGCCCTTCCCCGAAGAATCGCTGGGTAAGAAAGGCCGGAGTCTTTGTGTGTTGTGCATGCATATCACGGATCATTTGCTGGAGACGTTCAAACTGCTGCTTACGTTCAACAGAAATCACCAACACAGGCATCGAACCTAGTTGTGAGCCTGCTTCCAGTCCATAGTTACGCTGCTTGGCCAGCATTTCCTGCTGTTCCTTTGTCAGAGCGGGGGGCTCTTTAGGCTTTTCGTAAGCCAGCATGGCACGACGATCATGCAAGGCTTCTAGCTGGCTATTGAAGCGTTCTCGTAAGGTCAGCTCTCTAGGAACATAAACTTCTTCTTCGTTAGTATCCTTAGGGCGAAAACACGATTCCAACGCAGCAAATAAACCATAGAACGGAATCTCCTTTTGCGTGCTCAATGAGGACACTTGACCATGACGCTGTCGCCGCAATAAGTTGCGAAGTTCGGGGTTCGGATAAATAGAGATGACATCAGAGCGTTGGGGGCCAGCCTCTGCATAGACCTGTGGACTGCGCCGCATCAGGGCCTGGATGGAAGGGTTTGCAAGCATCTCACGTGTGTAAGGCGACGGATTTACAATGAACCACTGGGTGACTACAGGATCAAACTTTACCTGATCCGCCCATTTCCCTTCATATTCCAAATCTAGGCCAATCTTATCCGTAAGTTTGGTATGAGATTGAGCATGACCATCTAGCGCTTCGATATGCCTCACCCACTCTCTTACCTTCGCATCCATCCCGGGCAGTTTGCCAATAAAAAGCCTCATCTCAGGGTCTATAATATTGCTGAAAGCAGTCAATAACCGTTGAGAATCAGGTATCCCAACTCCGGCAATAAACGACGCATACCGGCCTACTGCTCCACTCATTTTTTGTATTTCTTCCGGCAAAGGCTGACGAACTCGTGCTTCGTACAACATCCTTCCCGATAGATGCGTGACAAAATTCTTGATCGGATCCTGCTGGCGCTGCTTGTATTCTGCTTCCAGCTCCTGAAACCGATTGCTTGCCAGCCTCCCGGCCTTATCAGCGACATCGCCAGAAAATTCAGACTGAATCGCACTGGCCGCTCGCAATCCACTATAAAATTGAATACTGCGCGGGTCATGTCGAAGAATAAAGAGGCGTACTGAATCCCCACTGACCGCTGGCGCAGGAACACTGTACTCGAGCAGCCCAGCCTCGACTAATAATTCCTGTATGCGATCCAAAGTGGCTGAAAGCCCACGAATTGCAAAATAAGGATGATCATGACAAGGAACCTCCTGTGATTTCACTTCCACATTGAGCTTCGTCCTAAAGGCACGTAACTTTTCCTTGCGTTCTCCATCTTTCAAACTTTGAAGAAGAAGTTCTCTCCGGTATGCTTCTACCTTTTGTCTGGCATCACTTTCGCGCGCCTTGATGGCTTCCCGATCAGGGAGTGAAAAATAATGTTGCCCAAGGAGCAAATAAGTTAAGTCATCTTTGCTAACAGGGCACATCCCGGAGACTATTTCCGAAGCCACCTTAAAAGCACGGTCTTGATCTCTCTCTCGTGATCCATTCGTATCTGGTTTAGCGGTTCCTTCAGTTTTTCCACGGCGTGGTCGTCCTCGATAAACGTATCTCGATTCACCCTGCTGAATGGTGCGTACAGAGAAGGACTCACGTACTGCCGCATGCAATGCATCCTGCGAAATAAAATCAGCTCCCTCCGCCAAAAGAGTGACGTTAAGCTGGGATGTAACATCTTCCCAAAGCAACGAAGGAATCTCAATGCGTTCGATTCTTGGCCGCTCATTTGGCTCCGTGATTACGAGCGTCGGCTGCTGGAATCCAAGCGGAAGGAAGGGGCGGGCTTCGGAGGAAGCATATGACACGTACAGATAATGATGCTGCCCCCCGCCATGCCGTACCACCCCGCCCAGAAGAGTCACATAATCGCGGCTTTTAGCATTCTCGACACGCCGGCGCATGGTCGAGTGGACTTCAAACGGTCGCACCCTATTATCTACGCACGCTGGGTACGGAGAAAAACTGGTGAGGAGTAGACCAAGATCCTCCTCGTTTATGATCATTCCACCGGCATGCTTAGCAAGACTAGGTAATTTCTCACGATAAACACCTTTGATTGGCAATAGCCATTGTCGTATCACCGCCCAATCCATATTGCGGGGCAAACGGCTTCGATCAATCTCTAAGAACGGATGGATCTTGCCATCGGCCATACGTTTTTTTGTAATGATCAGAACATTTGAAAGCAGGCTGGCATCATCCGCTAATGTTCGCAAGGTCTCCTTGGCAGCCGTAGCCCCACTTGGCAGCTTAGGTGACGATGTATCCTCTTTCTCAAGACGATTTGACGATGGCACAAGTTCATTCGCTGCGTCTTTAGTGATGACTGTGCGCAGCAGTTTAAGTTGATCTTGCAGTGAAAGATTTCGGGGCAACTGCACCGGCTGAGGCGCGGAATCAGCAAGCCAATCAGTAAAGGGACGGATCTGATTCTCCGAAGCACGCTCTAGGAGTGTCTGCAGCGCAGGAGTAATGGGAAAAGCGACTGCCCAACCTTTTTCCGGAAGCATGCATACTTCAGGCCCCTCCGAGCCATTCTTGCTTAGCATCCCGTTCTGCACGAGCTCAGTGATCAGCGGATCAAAGCTCGCTAAGGTGCTTTTAACGATCAATGCGGGTTGTTTTTTAACTTGCGTCAAAAGATAGGTAACAGAGCCTTTTAGTCTTACAGGAAGCGGATAAAAACTGCGTTCGGTGTAGCCAATCGGCAGAGGTGGTCTGCCATTCTGCTCAAGTACTTTGGTATATTCATCAACTAGCTCGTTTTTTAACCTGATTTTATAAAGCTCCTGACCGCCGTGATTCGTTTTGTACGTGCGGCCACCCAGCATGCCTGCTTTTTCCAGTTCAACTCCAATATTTGTGTCATGCGTGTATAAATATGGAACCGTTGCGGTGTGCTCTGGTATGGTTGCAGCATTTTCCAGCATACCCCAGCTTTGTGGACCGCTAAGTTTTGGCTCCATGACAATTTCGCCGCGCGGGGGATCCCCTAGAATCGCCAGAAATTTGTCTGGCGTGGCGCTTTGACTCGATGAACGCATATGTTCTCCTCGTGCCGGCATCATAGGGAAGTCGCGAGAACATAAAAGTTAAGGTTTGTTTACAATCTTCGCAGTATTTAGGCCATCACCAGTAGATAGAATTTATTTTTTCTTCATATATTACAAGAGATAGATCAATCATGCTGCCGATGAAGTATCGAGCTGCGCTTTCGCCAGCGCCGTAATAGCAGGATAATCCGCCTTACCCGTCGCCAGCCAGGGCAGCTTGGCGACATGCAGCACCTGACGTGGCACCGCCAGCTCGGAGAGGCCGTGAGCGCGTGCGGATTCCACCAGCTCGCTGCGCGGTAAGCCCGCTTGCTCGGTCAGCAGAATGATCTGCTCGCCCTTGCGCTCATCCGGCAGGCTGATCGCCGCGTGATGTACATCCGGATAGCGCATGCTGATCCAGCGCTCGATGGCGGCGAGCGAAATCATCTCCCCGCCGATTTTGGCGAAGCGCTTGGCACGACCAAGAATTTTCACGTAGCCTTCGTCATCCAGGGTGACGATATCGCCGGTGTCATACCAGCCGTCCGTGGTGGGCTGCAACGTGCCCGGGTTCTCCGCGCGCAGATAGCCACGCATCACATTTGGCCCCCACACCCAGAGGCGACCTCCGTCCGTGCCCTCCACTGCCTCCAGCCGTGCCATCATGCCGGGTAGCAGGCGGCCAACGGTGCCGGGCTGGTGATGCATCGGGGTATTCACCGCAATCACCGGCGCGCATTCGGTGGCGCCATAGCCTTCAAAAATGCGGATGCCGAATTTATCGGCCCAGGTGGCGCGCGTGGTTTCCTTCAGGCGCTCCGCCCCGGCAAACACGTAGCGGAGGCTGTAGAAATCGTAGGCGTTAGCGTATTTCGCATAGCCGCTGAGGAAGGTATCGGTGCCAAAGAGAATGGTGGCGTTGGTATCGTAAATCAGCTCCGGCACGATGCGGTAATGCAGCGGCGAGGGATAAAAGAAGGTGCGGATGCCCGAGAGCACCGGCAGCAGGGTGCCATGGGTCAGGCCGAAGCTGTGAAACACCGGCAGCACGTTAAACACCGTATCGGCCGCGCTGAAATCCACCCGCGCCGCCACTTGATACAGATTGGCGAGCAGGTTGATATGGCTGAGCGCGACGCCCTTCGGGGTGCCTTCCGAACCGGAGGTAAACAGGATCACCGCTGTATCATCCGGTGTGCGTGCCTGCAGGCGCGGATAGACCAGCGGCGCCATGAACGAGCACACCGCCGCCCCCAGCAGATCAAACACCGTAATACCACGGCGCAGGTCTTCCAGATAATGCACGGCCAGACCTTCCGCCACCAGCGCCTCCACCAGCCCCTCCAGCTTGGCCTGCGCGATGAATTTGCGTGAGGTGTACACACGGCGGACCTGTGCGGCGCGGCAGCAGGCGCGCAGCGGCTCGGCGCCGGTAGAGAAATTCAGCATCGCCGGGACGCGCCCATAGGCCTGCAGCGCGAAGAAAGACACCACCACGGCCAGCGAGTTGGGCAGCATCAGCCCCACCGCCTCGCCTTCCCGCGTGCCGGACGCCATGCGCTGGCCAAGCAGGAAACTACGCGTCAATAAGCGGTGATAATGCATCGGCGCGCGCTCGATATCCTCAGCCACCGTCTGCCAACGCCCGTGGCTTTGCATGGCTTCGATCAACGCATCAAACAATGTGCGCTGCATGGGCGAGGTCTCAAACACCATGCGCGACATCACATCATACAGCGTCCGACCAATGGCGGCGCGGCGGGCGCGGCCGCGCAAAGCAGCATCCACACTGAACTGGCAGGGCTGCAGAATGGTCAGGCGTATGCGTGGAAAGGCTCGAAGGCGCAGCTTGCCACGCAGGCGCGAAAACGGGGTGTATTGCGCGCCGTCTATGCGCACGGGGAGAATCTTGGCACCTGCCTTATCGGCGATCATGCCCGGGCCTTCATAGATTTTCATCAGCGCGCCAGTGACCGTGATGCGGCCCTCGGGGAAAATCACGCAGCGCTTATTTTCCTTGAGCTTTTCGATCATGGTGCGTGTCGCCATGGGGCTGAGCGGGTCCACCGCGAAAGCGTCCACCAACAGGAGGAACGGGCGCACCCACCAGCGGCGGGAAATCTCGGTATTCACCGCAAAGCTGAGCGTATCCGGCAGGTAGGCGGCCAGCAGCGCCGCATCGAGAAAGGAGGTATGGTTAGCAATAATCAGCACACGCTCGCCGGCGGCTTTGTAATGCTCCAGCCCTTCCACCTCCACCCGGTAGCAAAGGCTCAACAACCAACGCAGGCATCGTTTCAACATAAGCTCTCCTTTTTCCTATTCGTAAGACAGCGCTAAGTGTGCGCTGCGGCTTCTTCCTGATAGAGACGGTCAAGGCGCTTCTTCACCCGCCAGGCCACCGGGAAATTGGCCAACCCCATCAGGAGGAAAATATGCACTACTGTCAGCCCCAGCTTCAGCAGGGCCACGCAGAGCAGGCCGGAGACCACCATGAACAGAGCATTGACGATGTTATTCGCCGCCACCATACGCGAGCGCTCAGCCGTTTCGGCGCGGTGCTGGATCAGCGCGTAAAGGGGCACGGTATAAATGCCGCCGAAAACGGCTATGGCAAACAGGCTGGCCAGCACACCCCAGGCATGCGGCTGGGTAATCCATTCCATGACACCGAGCAAGGCCGCGCCCTCCTCCATCACGCGCAGGCCCGGTGAGCATGCCACCAGCGCCAGCGTTCCGATGCCCATGCCAACCGCGCCGGCGGGCACATAGCGGCCATGAATCTCGCCCTTCATGAGGCGGTTGCAATACACAGAGCCAACCGCAATACCGAGCGAGAACATGGTAAGCACCAGCGTGATGACCTGCTCATCGCCCCCCAGATGGTAGCGCACATAGCCCGGGAACTGCGCCAGAAAGCTTGCCCCGATGAACCAGAACCACGAGATGCCAAGGATGGACAGGAACACCCGCGTCTGCGTGCGGGCATGCTGAAAAATCACCCAGGTTTCCGCTGCGATATTGGCGCTCACGGACAGCTCCGGTGCCGGCGATTCCGCGCGCGGGATAAAGCGGCTCGCCATTAGTCCCAGCGCCGCGACGCTGAGCATCACCAGCGAGACAATCATCTCGCCTTGCGGCCGCAGGATCAACAAACCGCCGACGATGGTGCCAAGCAGAATGGCAAAGAAGGTGCCTGCCTCAATCAGCCCGTTTCCGGCGATCAGCTCATCGTCCTTCAAATGGTCGGGCAGCACCGCATATTTCAGCGGGCCGAAGAAGGTGGAATGCGTACCCATGCCAAACAGCACCAGCATCAGCAGCCAGGTGTGATGCGTTATAAAGCCAATCGCGCCAAGCAGCATCAGGCCCACCTCGATGATTTTAATCAGCCGCATCGAGCGGGATTTTTCGTACTTGTCGGCGAGTTTTCCGGCCGTTGCAGAAAGCAGAAAAAACGGCAGGATAAACACCCCGGCAGCCAGGATGGTCATCTGCTGGGCCTGCTCACGCGGCAGCCCTTCCTGCGCCAGACGATAGGTGATGAGGATGATCAGCGCATTCTTGAACATGTTGTCATTGAACGCCCCGAAAAACTGCGTCACGAAAAGCGGAAGAAAACGCCGGGTTTTCAGCAGGTGGATGGTATCCTTCATACGGCGCTCATTCCTTTCATGTAGTGCGCGATAAAATCATGAATGAGGGCCTCGGCATTGGCCGCGCCGACATTACCCAGCTTGCCGGTGCCCGCTAGCGTACAGATCCCCTGAATGCCGGCCCATAATACCCGTGCGGACTGCACGCGCTGCGCTGCCGTAAGGCGTTCGGGCAAGGCCTCCTCCACCCGGCCAAACAGTGCGCTGATATGGGTTTGGTACCATTCCGGCAGCGGCGTCCCTGGCGGTAGGCGGTGCTCAAACAGCGCGGCCCAGGCATGCGGATGCTCGCGGGTGAAACGCAGATACGTATCCGCCAGCGCCTGCACCGCCGCTGTGCCCCGCGATGGGGAGGGTACCACCCCCCGCACCGCTTCCTCCAGCAAGACCAGCGTCCGCCCATTGGCATGCAAGGTCAGCATGTCAAAATTGTCAAAAAGATGGTATAAAGTCCCCACGGTATAGCCAATGCGCTGGGCTACCCTTCGCGCACTACAGGCAGCCAGGCCCTCTTCCGCAATGATCTGGGCCGCGGCGGAGATAGCCATATCAGTCAGTTGCTCTTTGCTATGCTCGCTGCGTCTTCCCATGATACTGGCCTGAAATTGAACATTGTTTATTTTATATACTTACCGTCTTTGGTCAAGTAGGGAAGTCCGTAGCAAGGGCAAATAGTGATTTTTCTGATTGTCCAAAGAGATGGGACACAACCAGCTTCTTGACAAGCCACTTAAGCTACGTTGCAAAAAAGCGATTCACAGGCGGTTGAAAACTTGTATAGTCCCGGCCGAGTGCCATCTCTGGCGATGTTTTTTGGTAACTTTAATAATCTTGGTTCTGCGTTCGCCTCATGAACGATTCTTCCTCTGGTTTGTCAGATTTTAGTGCACCGCCCTTGCGCGAGGGCTCACCACCACGGGGGCGTTTAAAGATTTTTTTCGGCTCCGCACCCGGTGTGGGCAAAACCTACAGCATGCTAAATGAGGCACGGCAACGGTTTGCTGATGGAATCGATGTAGTCATCGGCGTGGCGGAGACCCATGGGCGCACAGAGCTTGCCGCGCTGGTGGGAGATGTCCCTGTATTGCCACGTAAAGAGGTCAAACACCGTGGCGTCATGCTAAAAGAATTTGATCTCGATAGTGCCCTCGCCCGTCGCCCTGCGCTGATCGTGATTGATGAGCTCGCCCATGAAAATGCTCCCGGAGCGCGCCATCCCAAGCGCTGGCAGGACGTGGAAGAATTGCTTGCCAATGGTATCCATGTTTACACCGCGCTGGATGTCGAACACTTGGAAAGCCTCAATGATCTGGTGGCAGGTATTACCGGAACACAGATTCGCGAAACTGTACCTGACACACTGTTTGATCAGGCCGATGATATTGCGCTGATCGATGCCCCCTCGGATGAAATCCTCAGCCGCCTACGAGAGGGTAAAGTCTACATCCCGGCGCATATGAAAGGCAAAGCGGCAGATGACTTCTTTACCCGCAGCAACCTGATTGCGCTTCGCGAAGTGGCGTTGCGCCGTGTGGCAGAGCGCCTTGACGCCCAGATGGCCGATCTGGCAACAGATCCCGCGCAACGCGAGCCCGCAGTAACAGAGAAAATTCTTGTCTGCGTGGGGCACGATACACTCTCTGCTCGGGTCATCCGCCACGCGCGGCGCATTGCTGCGCGCGCGCGCGCGCCCTGGATGGCCGTCTATGTAGAAACCGCGCGACACTATAGCCTGAGTAAAGAGCAGCAAGAGCAAGTGGAACGCAATCTACAGCTTGCCGAAAAACTTGGTGCACGCATTAAAACCCTCAAAGGCAACAATGCCGTAGATGAGCTCTTTGTCTTTGCACATAAAAATGCGGTAACACGTATTGTGGTGGGTAAAGCGCATAAAGCGCGCTGGCGTGATGTGCTTTTTGGCTCGCTGGCTGATCAGCTGATGCGGCGCAGCGAGGATATCGAGATTTCGGTGGTCCCCGGCGATCTGGGGTTTGAATCATTGCGTCTTACTTTATGGAAGCCATTGCGGTTGCTTTATCCGCAAAGCGGCCTCGGCATGGCATTTTTCAGTGTATTGCTGTGCACCCTGATTGCCTATCCGCTACGCAGCTTCATCGATGTCGTCAATATTGGGATGCTCTACGTTGTAGCGATCGTGGCGGTTGCCTCACGCCATGGCCTTGTGCCCTCGATATTGACGTCATTTCTTGGTGTGTCGGTGTTCGAATTTCTGTTCATCACCCCGCTGGATCATAGCGATGTCTTTAATAGCCATTTCATCATTACCTCGGTAACGATGCTGGCGACGAGTCTGATTATTAGTTCCTTAGCATCGCAGCTAAGGTTGCAAGCAATTTTCTTCCGTGAGCGGGATCTGCACACCACCTCCCTGCTGGACCTCACAAAAGAACTCGCCTCGATGCGTAGCACCAAAGGAATGGCCGACGTTGCATGCGCGCATTTGAAGCAGGTGTTCCGTTGCGATGTTAGCCTTTATCTGCCCAATGAAAACGGACAATTACAAAGCTACATCAATAATGAACCCATCTGGGATATTAAGGAAGAAGCCGTTGCGCGCTGGGCCGTGCAGCATCGTCAGCCCGCCGGCTTGGGAACGGCGACTGCGTCTAACAGTTTGTGGCTCTACATGCCCCTGGTTGCCAATGATGTCGCTCTGGGTGTGGTGTCACTACGTCCGGCGGAGCCGTTTGACTCTGAAGCCCTGCGCCTGCTGGACGCATTTATTAATCTCAGTGCCACATCCCTGCAACGCGTCATCTCCGCCAAAATGGCGGAGCGTTCACGGGTACATGCGGAAAGCGAACGCTTACGCTCCAGCCTTCTGTCTTCCGTCTCATGCGACTTGCGTGTCCCGCTAGCAGCGATCTCTGGCCACTTGATGGCACTCCAGTCATCCAGCCAGCAATTGGGTAGCAAAGAGCAAAAAAGTATCACAACCATTAAGGCCCAGATCGCACAGCTCACACGCATGGTGGATCATCTGCAGGATGCTACCGATACGGAAAACGCACCGTTACGCTTAAACCGTGAAATGCTGTCGATGGAAGAGGTCATCCAATCGGCCATAGCCCGCATGGAAGCCGCCATCGGCTCGCGCGAGATTCAGGCAGATGTACCGCGTGGGCTTGCACCGGTGGCGGTGGACGGCCCTTTGATAGAGCAGGTCCTGATAAACATGCTCGACAATTCGATTCGCTTTACCAGCGCGGAAGAAGGCCGCATTACAGTACGTGTGTGCCCAAAGGATGACCGAATTGTTGTCACTGTGGTGGATAATGGACCAGGAATTCCCGCCGGCGAAGAGAGCAAGATTTTCGAGAAATTCTATCGCGCCACCCAAAGCGAAGGGCAGGATGGGAGCGGGTTGGGTCTGTCCATTTGCCGCGCGATCGTACAAGCGCACAGCGGCGATATGTGGGCGGAAAATAATCCTGAAGGTGGTGCACGCGTCTCCTTCTTTCTGCCACTGATCTAATCGCCATGCAAAACACCGGGGGCGTAAAGCAACCCCCGGTGTTTCTTTCTCTCTCGCCTAGTTTGATTGACTGGAAGCCACCTGCTGATTCGCATTCACTGGTTCTGGCAGGCGTGAGGAATGATGCTCAACAATTTTCCACGCGCCGTTTTCTTTCTTGTATGTGAAGCTGAAGCGCGCCGGAACAGTCACCATCTTGCCGTCTTGCTCGAAAGTGAAGGTATAAATTCCGCCGTTCATGGCTGTATCTTCATTGAGCAGGCGAGGATGCTGCTCGTTTACCGTACCCTTAATCTTAGGCATCCCAGTGAACATTTTGAAGTAATCAAGGCGCTCCTCCGGCGTGTCGTGTACGGCATTACGCAGCGTTGGCAATAAGACTGCATTTGAATCGTAGAGCGCTGCCACCTTCTCCGGGGTATGGCTGGCAACGGCTGCCAGCCAGGTTTGCAGTGCCTGTTCGACGGATGCAGAATCTTTGGCATTTTTGCCGCTGACCGCAGCCACCGCCGCAGAGGCCATCAAAGCTGACGCCACAAGCAATACCGGGAGGGTGCGCTTCTGGATGATTATTGGGGTCTTCATAGTCGTCTCCTTCGTGTTAAGATGGTTATCTAAAGCTATTTATAAAACCTTAAGTTGCATTTTAACGCGGATTTAGGACGGCGTTATGGCAGATTTACGTGAGAATATTTGAGATCCTTAGCGCAGGATCGCGCACAATTCCGTCTATGTTCCGGTCGGTTCAGTCGATGTGATGCGTGGGCGTCTCCTTCATCTTTCTGTAGCTATGATTAAACATCCCCGTTATATAAGTGAAATGACTAATTTTAATTAGAACGATAAGATATTTTAATATGCTAATTGACTCTCTTGCGCTGCATTGTTTTGTCACGCTTGCCGAAACGCTGAACTTCACGCGTACGGCTGAGCGTGTTGGACGCACGCAATCGGCTATCAGCCAACAGATTGCCAAGCTGGAAGATCTGCTGGGAGGCACCTTGATTCAGCGTGGGCGCCAGCTATCACTCACCAACGAAGGCGAAATTTTTCTGGGGTATGCGCGACAGATTTTAGCTCTGCAGCAAGAAGCACTGGAGCGCTTCCGTGAACCAGATCTTGCGGGAGAAGTTCGCTTCGGTCTTCCGGAGGATTTTGCCACATTTCTGCTGGCGGATGTTTTGGCAGAGTTCACCAAAAATCACCCGCGCATTCTGCTGAATGTGGAATGTGATCTGACATTGAATTTGCTGGCACGTTTTCGAAACGGAGAATTTGATCTGGTACTAGTGAAAACCACTCGCCCCGATGACATTCCACGCGGTGTGGAAGTGCTGACCGAACGTCTGGAATGGGTGGGCCGCGACGAAGCCCTGCCTGCATTTGGCGTGGGCCGCCCTTTGCCGCTGGTCCTCTCACCTAAACCGTGTGTTTATCGTGCGCGGGCGCTTGAAGCGCTGGAAGATGCAGGGCTCTCAGGGCGGATTGTTTACACCAGTCCCAGCTTCGCGGGTACCGTCGCTGCGGTGAAGGCCGGTTTGGGGATTACAGTGCTACCAACCAACATGATTCCACCCGAGCTACAACCACTGCGCGCCACAACACTTCCGGATTTATCGGAGATCCATATTTCCCTCTTAACAGGAAACGATGCACCGGCCGTGCAATCACTGGAGCATGATGTCCTGCGCTATCTGCGCTGATGCTGCGTTAATGCTGGCAGTGAGGCCCATGCACATGTGGGGGCTCAAGACGCATAGCTTTCTGCATTTTCTTCAGCAGCATTTCGCGCTTTGTCCGTGACAAATGGTCGAGAAAGGTGCGCCCCTCAAAATAGTCCAGCTCATGTTGAATCACCGTTGCCAGAAAACCTTCCGCGCGAAGGGTGCGCGATTCTCCCTGTGCATCAAGATAACGCAGCTCTATTGCGGATGGTCGTTGGATTTCAGCAGAAATATAGGGAAACGATAAGGAGGCTTCGCTGAATGCCTGCTGCGTCTCCGATTGCCAAGTAATCTCCGGATTAATGAGCGTGATGGGCTGGCGCGCGCCTTCTTCTCCCAGATCAACCACCGCCACGCGCTGTGCAATACCCACCATCGGCGCACTCAAGCCCAGTGCACGCTCGGCATAAAGCGTCTCAAACATATTAGCCACCAGAATGCGTGCGGCCTCATCTACGTGCTTCAGTGGGGCAGATACCTGTTTAAAAATAGGATGGGGCGCATAAATGATCGGTAACAAAGCCATGACGATCCCTTGGTTACATCTGTGGGTGTGTCTACTTGTCAATCTACATGGAAAAGGTCAAGATTAAGTCATAGGGAAAACACTATGAGCAAGGCATTCACCCCAGAAGACGACGAAAACGAACCTCTGGAGGAGGACAACGAAACCGACGCCCTGCCCGCGGGCTTCAAGAATTACATGACTCCCAGCGGTTTTCGTGCCTTGCAGGACGAATTGCGTCAGCTCATGCGTGTCGAGCGGCCCAAAGTTGTAGAAGTGGTGGCCTGGGCCGCCAGCAATGGAGATCGCTCAGAAAATGGCGACTATCTCTATGGCAAAAAACGACTTCGCGAGATTGATCGGCGCGTGCGCTATCTCACCAAGCGCTTAGAAAGCGCGGAAGTGGTGGACCCCGCCCGCCAGCAGGGGCTGGATCGTGTGTTTTTCGGCGCCCGTGTAACGTATGCGCGGCAGGACCAGCGCGAGCATACGGTGATGCTGGTCGGGTTGGATGAAACCGATCCCACGCAGGGACGCATCAGCTGGCTTTCTCCAGTGGCTAAGGCGCTGATGAAAGCACGCGAGGGCGACGTTGTGACCGTGCACTCCCCTGCCGGCGCCGAGCGACTGGAAGTGCTGGAGATCACCTACCCGGTGGATCGGTCTCCGTCATCGTAGGTTACCACCGCGCAAGTACCGCGACGACAAAGGCGGCTCCACTTTAGAACCGAAGCCTTCTATCTGGTTTTGGGGTACCGTGCGTTTGGAAGAAGTGGCTCTTCGTGTTAGACCGAATTCGGACGACGCCTGAGTTAAGACAACAATCAAGCAGTCTGAGGAAGGCAGCATGAATCACGCGTAAGACTTTTATCTGGGAAATTAACACGCCCAATCAAAAGTGTTTCCATTATCGGTTCGCGCGTCCACGGCTTTCCCATAGAGATTAATGTATGATCTTTAACCAGCTCGCCTGACCAATAGGCTGCACCAATAAATTTTACAGTTGCATCGTCCATTCCATGTCCCAGTCTTAAAAAATCTATCCAGCTGGAGTCGTGCGTCGAATACAGAAAGGGACCTTGGGTAGTACACTTTTTCAAAATTCGTTTACTAACGTGTTCTTCATTGTGGGCACGATATTTAATTGCCTCATCAATACTCTCGAATAGGAATAGTGACTGCAATCGGCATGGATACTGCGGAAAATTATAGATGCGTGACATCTCTAGATTGTATTCAGCAATATAGTTACGAACCATATTGCTTTGAAACGGCGTAATGAATGTTTTAAATTCGGGGTTAGGTAAAAACATCATGGTTTGTGCTCCCGGTTCAGGAGCGGCAACAAAAGATCCAACTAAACCAATCTGGTGTTGGATTAACCATTCTTCCGGATCTACAAACACGAAGAAGTCTTTTTCTACGATAGAACCTGTAGGACTCATTTTCGTTGCTCGTTCTTTCTTTTCATCTTCTCTAGCATCTTGGTGAAATCTAGTAGCTTCCACATTTCAATTGGAGTCAGTTCATCACTTTGGCGCAGCGGATTGGGCTTAAAATCTGGGAACAGATTTACATAATGTAGCGCTGACCCATCCAAGACACAAACCCCTAAAGTTCATGAAAAATCTTGGCATTATGTCTGGCGAAAATCGGAGGATGGGAAAAGCGGGGAAACTTACGAACCGAAATCTTGTCTCTGGTGCTTGTGCACAGCGCTTTAGAAGTAAATGGCTCCTCGGGAGGGATTCGAACCCCCGACCGATCGGTTAACAGCCGATTGCTCTACCACTGAGCTACCGAGGAACACGTGGTGTGCCGCGTGGCGGCAGAATGCTCCTATAGCAAAGCCCTCCGTTTCGTGCCAAGTGTTTTTTCATAAAAAAGGGATTCACGAACGCATCGCGGCCCTTTCATGATGACGTGCGTAATGCCCTGCGTGGCCCGGAGCCTGGTGATACAGGCTTAGGCGTCCGGCTCCCTCACATCCCGTGGCGCAGCAGCGCGACGCAGGCGATCATTAATGGCCCGGCCAATCCCTTCCTCCGGAATCGGCATCACAGCGATGGTATGCGCCACTTTATCAAGGGCTCGCAGATCGGCAAACAGTCTCGCCGCCGCTTCGACCAGATCACCCGATGCACTGAGATTCCGCTGATAAATTGCACCGCTAGGCGGCGTAGGCCCAAAGGCTAGGAGCGCTTCTTCGGGCTGCACATCCAACGCGTTCAGGCGAAGCGTTGCCCGCGGCGCATAATGACTTAGAAGCATTCCGGGGGCACGGATCGCGCCCCCCTGTGCTTCGCGCACGGCAACAACATGCTGAAGCATTTCCAGCGTCAGGCTACCCGGGCGAAGCAGAATTGCCTCATCCCCCGTGACATCAAGAATGGTAGATTCCAGCCCCACGGTACAGGCAGCGCCTTCCAGCAGCACATCCGGTGTTAGCGCGGCGTCTGCATATTCCTCCGCCACGTGCCATGCTTCGGTAGGGCTGAGGCGACCCGAGCGGTTGGCGCTGGGGGCCGCAATCCCCCGGCCAAATACACTCAACAGGGCTTGTGCCTCTGGATGCGAAGGACAGCGCAGAGCCACCGTATCTAACCCGGCGCTGGCAAGCAGGGATACTGGCGAAGCCTCCGCACGCGGTACCACCAGCGTAAGCGGTCCAGGCCAGAAGGACGCGGCCAGACGGGTTGCCAGCGGCGTCATGTGCCCATAACGCTCCGCGGTGGCGATATCTGGAACATGCACGATCAACGGATTAAAAACAGGCCGGCCTTTCACTGCAAAAATGCGCGCCACGGCATCATCATGCTCTGCATCCGCTCCCAGGCCATAAACGGTCTCGGTGGGAAACGCGACGAGCCGGGCACGACGCAATTGCTGCGCCGCATCATCATACGCGCCGGGCGCATCCGTGCGAATTCTCAACATGTGGCACTCGTATCGTGGTTGACAACCATATGTCGTAGGATTACTCCAAGAAGTATCGTTTACATACCGGAGGGGTCGTCATGGGTCAAAGAGTCATCACCGTCGCCCAGCAAAAAGGTGGCGCGGGCAAAACCACCGTTGCAGCGCATCTTGCCGTCGCACTGAGCCAGCGTGGGTTTCGTGTCGGCGTGATCGATGTCGATCCGCAAGGCAGCCTATCGCACTGGCATCGCATCCGTGAAGAGCGCTTCGGCGAAGATTACACAGGGCTGCAATTCGCGTCCGTCTCAGGCTGGCGTGTTGGCAGCGAAGTATCACGGATGAAGCGCACCTGCGATTTTATCATCATTGATAGCCCGCCCCATGTGGAAACAGAAGCTCGCACAGCGATCCGTCAGGGCAACCTGCTGCTGGTTCCGGTGCAGCCCTCCCCCACCGACCTGTGGGCAACGCAGGCCACCTTGCAGCTGGCAAAATCTGAAGGCATTCCTGCACGCATTATTCTCAATCGCGTGAATAATAAGTCGCGCATTGTTGAAATGATTGAGAAAGAGTTGACCGGCGCACTCACCAAAACCCGTCTGGCGAACCGCGTGATCTATGCGGCGGCGCTCATGGAAGGGCGCGGCGTCACCGAGGTAGAGCCCACCAGCCCCGCCGCGATTGAGATCAAATCATTGGTCAAAGAAGTGATCCAGTTCTTCCCCAAGGAAGAAGTGGAAGAGGATGAAGACGCCCTTGAGATGGCATAAGCCATGCCGCACTGGCAGGAGGACATAACAGATCCCATAGAGGGTGGCACCTTACGCTTCTTCTGGAATGATGCAGGCCTCACGCACGTGCATCATGTCAAGCATCCCTCTAAGGCAAGCCCGAATGCAACCGCCTGCACCGGTGAGCTTTTGGTACGTTTCCCGGCCATTCAAAACATTCTCGACGGCAGACCCGCAGCGATCGAATCCCTGTCTTTTGCGCTGCACGGAACGGTGTTCCAGCAAAGTGTGTGGAAGGCGTTGGCAGACATTCCTTATGGCACGACGGTCAGCTACCGGGATCTGGCAGCAAAGCTAGGTCGACCTGATGCGGTGCGAGCCGTCGCTGGTGCCTGCGGCGCGAACCCGGTGCCACGACTGCTTCCTTGTCACCGCGTGATTGCCAGTAACGGGACGCTCGGTGGCTTCATCTGGGGACTTCCTTACAAGCGTGCTTTACTCGCCCGCGAGCAGCGCAACGCCATTGCCCATGCCGCATGAGTAACGCTCCACAAGATAAAGCCGCCCTGCGGCGACGCATGCTTGCGCGACGCGATCTGGTATCGTTAGCCTTGCGTGAACATCATGCGCTTCAACAACGGGATTATGCTCTGGACGGACTCCACTTCAAAGGGGTGGTGGCCGGCTATCGCCCGATACGGCGTGAAGCCGATCCCACGCCTTTGCTACAGGTGCTGGCTGATCGTGGACTGACGCTCGCCCTGCCCTGCATGGAGGAATCACGCACGCTGCGCTTTCGGGTATGGCATCCCGGTGATCCGCTGCGCGAGAACCGGCTCGGTATCGAGGAACCGCTGATGACCGCGCCAGAAATCATGCCGGATATGTTCCTTCTGCCATTGGTGGCCTTTGATGAAGAGGGGCGCCGTTTAGGGTATGGCGGGGGGGATTATGACCGACTGCTCGCAGACAAAGCATATGAGCGGGCACGGCGCATCGGATACGCATATGAATTTCAAAAAGCCGACCGCTTGCCAAGTGAGCCTCACGATGCCACACTGGACTACGTGGTAACGGAAGCGCGGCTCTACCGCTTCCTTGATTAGGGCGTTTCATGCATTTGCTTTTTTTGGGTGATATCGTTGGCCGTGATGGGCGGGATGCGGTTGTGCGCCAGGTTCCAAAACTACGTCAGTCACTAGGTCTGGATGCGGTAGTCGTGAATGGAGATAACGCCGCCGGCGGCTTTGGCATCACCCCTGCCATCTGTCACGATTTTTTTCAGGCGGGCGTGGATGTCATTACAGGGGGAGATCACATCTGGGATCAAAAGGATATCCCCGGATATATTGCGCATGAAAAGCGTCTGTTACGACCCCATAACTTTCCACCGCGTACCCCGGGAAGCGGCTTTGTCATCGTCACACTGCCCAACGGGGCCACGCTCGCGGTGCTGCACTTACTGGGACAGGTTTTTCACCGCGAATACCTCGATAGTCCATTCACTGCCGCAGAGCAGGCGTTGGAGGGTATTCGGCTCGGCCATCATGCACGCGCAATCCTGGTGGATATGCATGCGGAGGCGACGTCAGAGAAGCAGGCGATGGGGCATTTTCTGGACGGGCGGGTGAGTGCGGTGGTGGGTAGCCATACGCATGTGCCCACAGCGGATGCACAAATTCTCCCCAAAGGAACGGCCTACCAGACGGATACCGGGATGTGCGGCGTGTATGAAAATGCCATTATTGGCTTTGCGCCCGAAGGCCCTATGCAGCAATTTCTGGGCAAAATGCGCCGCAGCAAAATGGTTCCCGCGGAGGGCGCAGCCACCTTACGGGCACTGCGCATTCGCACTGATGATAAAACAGGACTCGCGACGGAAGTGGAAGCGCTTCACATCGCGGCTTAAACTTCCTCTTCCTCGAGGTCGTCCAGTTCAACGCGTGCGGCGCTGGCCTTGCGAGATTTTTTCGTTTTAGCGCGCGTCAACTTCCCTTTTTCTTCGTCCCAGCTATATTGGTAAACGACGGTTTTAACGCCGGTCATCACAATATCACCATCGGCCAGCTGCAATACATCAAACCCTTTTTGCAGGGCTTCATTAATCAGTGCGGAAGATTGACGTAGATAGCGGGGATCAGACATCATGTCACCCGAAGCAGTATCTGCATCGGACTTTCCGGGAAACCCGGCCTTACCTGCTAGGTTAAGCTTATTAAGCAGACGCTGATTATTCGCCATGATGGAATCCCTGATGCGTGAGTGTGTACGTTCTATCCAAGTAACCGGACAAATCAACCAATAAATTAATTTATTTTACCTTACTATTAATATGCACAGGGTGTTGTCAAGCTCAAAAAGCTGCATTTAGTAGCACCTTACAAAGAAACACCCATATCTAGTCAACGCCCGTAATAGCAAAAAAGTGGCCCGGTGGAACCACCGGGCCCAAGGGGAGGAGGAGGAGAACGGCCACGCGCTTGTCACGCGCGTGGCCATGCAACTGTTAAAACCCTTAGAGCTGAGTCAGCCGGTCGAGCAGCTCGTCCGACGTACTGATCACTCGCGTATTCGCCTGATAGGCGCGCTGAGCGACAATCATATCGGTCAATTGCTCCGCCAGATCGACGTTGGATTGCTCCAGCGCCGAAGAGGTGATGGTCCCGGTGCCGCTGGTGCCCGCCTCGCGCAGGTTCACATCACCGGAGTCACGTGTTTGGGTAAAGACGTTACCGCTTCTCGGGTTCAACCCATCAGGGTTGTTAAAGTCAGCGATCGGAAGCTTGTAGAGGTTCTGCGTTTCGCCATTCGAGTAGCTGGCGATCACAAACCCTTCCGCATCAATCGTCACCGCGACCAGCTCACCAACCGGTGCCCCATTCTGGTTAATGAAGGCGACGTTATAGTTGGAGTCAAACTGGCTCAGACCATCCGTGTCCCCAATCGGCAGGTTGCCGGTGGTGCCTATTGGCTGACCCGCGGTGCCGAAGTTGAACTCAATGGTGCTGGGCACAGAGCCGTTGGTCCAGTTAATCGTGACCGGACGCGTCAGCGAGCTGGAGACACTGCGCAGCGTACCATCCCCGTTAAATTGAATGGTTCCCACCGCAATCTGGTTATCCACCAGCGAGCTGTTGATTTCACCGTCGTTGATGGCATGGATTTCCAGCGCCCACTCATTGTTAGCGGTTTTCAGATAGCTGAAGCGGATATCATGGCCCGTTCCCAGCGAATCATAGATCCGCGCGGTACGGCTGAAATCTGCAACGATGTCACCGGATGCCATGTTGGCCCCGACGGTGGCACCGGCATCGTATTCCGGCCCGAGAATCCCGGTATCGCCGCGGGTATACGCCCCGCCGTTCAGCGAATTAACCAGACCAAGCTCGGCGAGCAAGCTACCCACGTTGGTTTCCTGATAGGTGAATGGCCCGGCACCACCGCCAGCAGTAGACGTTGCTGGACCAGCCGAGGCAGTCGGCACCTGAATGGTTACCGTGGTCGCCGTGGCAGACTGTACCCGGAACGTACCAGTCAATTCAGCGGCGGTGACCCCGTCAATTGCAGCAGCACCGGCTGCGTTGAGAATGAGGTTTTCACCTGCCGTGAACGGATGCCCCGCCCCCAGCGTCACCGTCACCGTGGCAAGGCCTGCACCAATGGCCGTCACCGTGAAGGGGTTCGTGCTGAAGTTCACCACCGGACCTGCAAAATCTTGGAAGCGGATGGTATCCAGCGGATCATCGGCACGAATCTCCAGCGTTGATTCAGACAATGGATTAAGCACGGTTGCCGAAACGCCCGCATCTGCCTGCACCAGTGCAGCAAGGCTGTTCATGCTGTTAAAGCGGCGAGTTCCGGTAGCCACATCGGCAAGACCAAGTTCACCAACCCAGTCAAGACCACCCAGCGCACCCGCCCCCACGTCATCGACGTTGGCAAACGTTACCGACTCATTGGCATCCTCGGCACCCACGACCAAACGCCCATTCACCACGCGGGCCGTGAGGCCGTTGGCCTGATTAATCGCGTCGGCCAGGTTGGTCAGGTTATTAAACTGTCCCAGTGACGCGTTGGGGGAGCTGGTGGTGTAGGTGAAAGTGTGGGCACCGGTGGACGGTGTGGTCACGGTAAAGCTACGCGCCGCAGTGGTGAAGCCCGTCAAGCCTGTGGAAGCCAGAAAACCTTGCGTCGCGGAGGAAGCATCGAAGATGTTACCCGCAAAGGCGCCAATGCGGAATGTTCCACCCGCAGCATTTGCCAGCGGAGCCGCACCTTCTGGTGTCGCTACGGCAAAGCGCACCTGCCCCGCCGCCGGGACGTTGATCGCCGTCAGCGTAACCACGGTGTTGAGTTGACTACTTGGAATGGAAGAGCCTGCGATGGTGACCCCGGAGAGGCGAATCTGGCTGCCCACCGTCAAGCCAAGCGTGGAGACTGCCGTCGCGGGTGGCAGACCAAAAATCGTTGCCACATCAATATCGACGTTGGTGCTTGTTGCGTTGGTATCAATCACACCTGCTGCCAGCGCTGCCGGGCCGATATATTGTGCGTTATCCCCGATGTTGGTGTTTGTAGAGACATCGACGCGACGTCCCATCGAGAATCCACCGTAGGTGTAGTTGTAGGTTAGGCCGCTACCCGTGGTGACGGTCATCTGGTCACCGCGAGAGATATTGTTAGCCGTCGCCAAACCAAAGTTAGGGACACCCGGAACAAATGGACCGCCATAGCCTTCATCGGGCACGATGATCGTATCCGCCGAGATCCCGAAGTTGTTAGGCGACAGGATATCCATGTCGACCACACCCTCCGGACCGGGATAAATATCTTCACCGGCATTCAGGTTGATGCCAAGATCCACGCGTGTGGTTGCCAGCGCAACACCCGCACCGGACTCCACGTTGACGACTTCCAGTGACTCAAGGTTGGCACTGGAAATAGTATTGATGTTGCCCAGCTCACCCGGCAGGCGGCCTTCGCGGTCAAGCGGCCAGCCTTTGAGGTAGAAACCATTGGCATTGACAAAGTTACCCAGACGATCCTGACGGAAGGAGCCTGCACGGGTATAGAGCGTTTCACCGCTGCCGTCCGGACGAGCGCTTACCACAAAAAAGCCGTTGCCGGAGAGCGCAATATCCGTGGGAGCAGAGGTGGAAGAAATGATCCCCTGCTTGGAGATATTCTGCACCGTATTGTTGCGAACACCGCCCGGCGAATAGGCGCTGCTGGTGGCGGCGTTCACCACGAGCGACTCAAAGGATGCCCTCGCCTCTTTGTAGCCAACCGTATTCACGTTGGCGATGTTATCCGAAATGATACCGATCTTCTGGCCTTGAGCGTTCAGGCCGGAAACCCCGGTGAAGAGTGCGCCGTAGAGTGACATGGTAAAACCCTCCTAATGATCTTTATTTCTGTTGTTATCCGTTGGGAATTTCGCGAACTGCGAGAACTTTATCGGCAGGAATGGATAGGGTGCCAACCTCAAGATTGAGGTTACCGTCCTTGTCGAAATTCGCCGCGGTCACGCGTCCGGTGGTGTAGGTTTTGGTGCCGGTCATTTCCTTGCCATCCTGACCAGTGGCCCTCACGGAAATGTAATAAAGCCCACTGGGCAACTGCCTGCCGTTAGCGGCGCCAATATTGCCAACCCCATCCCAGCTCACCAGATTCTTGCCCCTTATGGTTGATCCGGTACCGCTGAAGACAACCTGGTTGCTTTCATTCATAATGCTCACGCGGACTTCTTTCGCGGTGTTTGGCAACTCATAAACAAATGCCGCACGGTTATTGACTAGGAAGCCGGCATTGCCTTCCGAATCAATCGCCTTACCAATGTACGCCACGCCGGATTCAATGCGAGACTGCTGGGCCAGATTGATCATCTTTTCCAGATTGGAGTTGGTGGCAAGCTGCTGCTCAACCCCTGCAAACTGGACAAGCTGCGCCGTGAATTCATTGGTGTCCAGTGGCTCTGTGGGGTCCTGATTTTCCAACTGCGTGGTCAGCAAGAGCAGAAACTGCTGGAAATCATCAGCAATTCTTGCACGGTCCGTTTCTGATTTCGCCGGATTCTTTTCCGCGCTGAGTGAGTCAAGCGCACGGTTCGGCGTGGCATTGTTTACGCCGGCGGCCTGATTCAACAAGCTGGCTGTGGTTGCATCGGTGACCATAAAATTTCCTTCCTTACGCTACACACGAATGTTGAGACCGGTGGTTGCCACCAGCCGGTACATACCGTTATCTTCCATCTCGACGATATCCTGCGCGTCCCCGCGCTGGGTACCTCTGCCCTGTCCCTGCCCGTCATCACGCTGGCCATAGCCGCGACCGTCAGAACCTGCCGATTGATTTTGTGCTTGCTGCCCCTGCCCACCATCGCGCAGCTGGAACTGCAGCGAACCAGCATCCGCCTTAATGCCCGCCTCATTAAGCGCACGCTCTAGACCACGGGCATCACGTTGCAACAGATCAAATGTCTCGAGATTGTCAGACACAACGCGCACCTGCGCGCTTCCATCCTGGCTCAGCGCGATGGAGATATCGATGCTGCCCAGCGATTCCGGCTTCAGGTGAATGCGAATCTGGTCATGGCCTTCCGCCACGGATGAGCGGATATGAACGCGCAGCTGCTCACCCAGTGGCTGCTGCGGACGCACTGAGAGCTGAAGCTGCACCGCTTGGGAGGTCGAAGCAAGCGCGGCCTCAAATGGACGGCCATTGGCTGCGGCCACAGCCATCCCCGGGGCATCCTGATCCAGCGCGCGCGGATGCGGCTCAGCACGCTCAATACCCGGCGGCGTGGTGATGTCGCGCGCAGGCCCACGTGCATCACTTTGTGACGTAAGGGTTTCTTCAGCAGGCGCCATCCGTTGAGCCAGCGGCTCAGGGGCGACTTCCTCAAGACCAAACGCATTCGAGAGCACACGCTCTCCCTGAGCTGCGCGCGTTTCAGCTGTGGGGACAGCTGCCTGATCACCCAGCGGAAGGGCGAACTCTGCGGGAGCCTCCGTTGCCATCGCCTGCGCCATGACAAGCATGCCACTATCAGCTGCAGAAGTGGTGGTAAGCGTAGCAGCAGGCGCAGGGGCCATGGCAGCTGTACGCGTCGCAGCCAGTGAAAGCACATCATCATCCGACGCGGCCGCGTTCGCAGCAGATGCAGTACCAGCTCCTTGACGTGTCCCCGTATCCTGCCCACCGGCATCATTGTCCATCAGAGGCACGTCTGCGCCCCCTTCCGGAGCCGTCGTGGCAAGATCCAGCGAAGCTTCGCCCATATCCGGCGCATCGGACAATAGCCCATCTGTGCTCTCGGGAAGGGCTTCACCAACCGGCAGGGCGGCAAGATCTTCCGGGCTTGCGTACGCGTCCAGCGGCATCGCCTGCAGCGGCAGGGAGGTGGCCGGTACATCTGCCGTTGCGGAGATCGCATCTACAACGCCAGCCACGGAATGATAGGTCGCTTGGGCTGCTTGCGGAATCATCCCCGGAACGGCGGCTAATCCTGCGAAGGGATTATCCAGCCCTTCACCGTCTGATAGCTCGCCAAGAAATCTCAGATGCGCTTCAATTCTGGCATCGGCCTGTAACGCCTGGAGGTCCTGCTTCATCTGCGCCAGACTTTTTGCGGCAGGTCCATAGGTCTCTGATAATGCAAGCACCTCTTTAAAGGAGACGGGCATTTCTGCCAGCCCTTCAAACGGACTTCCGCCGAGCATGGCGTTCGCCTTCTCGCCTTTCTCGGCAGAGACGTTTGGGGTCAGAAGTGCGAGCAACAGATTGGTCATGACAGAGTCGCAAAAAATGTTCACGACTCATGAAGCAATTACCGTGCCAACCCACACTCGCACAATAAATTACATAGACTTATTTACCTGCCATCCGCTCAAGCTTGGCCAGCTCCACCGCTGCGCGCAGCTCAATATCTTTCATTACCGCAAGCAGGTGTGGATCATTCACTTCCAGTTTCTGCTCGGCGATGCGTTGGCTCAGGCGAGTCAGCACATGCATGGGCACGCCACCAAGCAGCAGCGCATTACGCAATTCCTCCAGCGTATCAAGCGTCAGACTCGCTTGCTTGTACGCTTTCTGACGTTTCACTTCCTCGTCAGACACTTCTTGCACCGAAAGGATGCCCGCAAGGGATGAGACAGGGGCCGCTGGGCGCGCCTCACCCGTCTCTGTTGCGTCCTCCGCGCCGGAAAGAAACTCAGAAAAGTTTGCTCCTCCCGTAGAAGAGGTGCGGCGCGTGCGCTGGGTGGTGGCGCCAGGGGCGACCGGAAAAAAAGGCGTGATTTTCATGCGGTGGGCAAAAAATATTTATGCAGACAGTGTAGCGCAATCCGTGCCCGCGCAAAAGGTTTTTGGGTTTTCGCCTGTGGCTTGGAAAAAATTGCCCCCCCTGCATTAGCCATCGGCACATCCTCTTCCCCATCCGGGCGGCACACAAGGCCCAGCCAGCACAACAGCCATTTGAGAATGGTCACTTTTCCTAAACTGGCATGGAATTCGCATATAAAAATGCACGGCCACTCAACACGCTTTTTCGGCGAGATGAGCAAAGGAAAAAAAGATGAGACCGATTTTGGAGGAAATGAAAGCGCGTATTCCGGCCCCACGGCCGATTGTCGCACTTCCCGCACGCACTACGCGCCCGGGCGGACGCTATGATCCCAACGTGGTGCTGGCACGCTGCTATTTGATTACCGCACTCTTTCACCTTCTGGCGGGTCTTGCGTTGCTCACGATCACGGCACCTGATGCCAACGCCTCCACGGCACGCATTAAGGATATTGCTGCGGTAGAGGGTGTTCGGGATAATATTTTGCTCGGCTATGGACTGGTGGTAGGGCTGAATGGCACGGGCGATCGCCTGCAAAATAATGCTTTCACGCAGCAGAGCCTGATTGCCTTCTTGGAGCGGCAGGGCGTCAATATCCGCGGCCAGAACCTCAATACCCGCAATGTCGCGGCGGTGACGGTCACGGCAAACCTGCATGGCTTTGCACGTACTGGCGGAAAAATTGACGTAGAAGTTAGCGCTCTGGGGGATGCCCGGTCACTGCTTGGTGGAACCTTGCTCGCAACGCCACTTTATGGCGCAGATGGTGAAGTGTATGCGGTGGCTCAAGGTTCCATCGCGATTGATGGTTTTCAGGCGCAGGGCCAGTCCGGTTCATCCATTACTAAAGGGGTGCCGACCGGCGGGTTTATCTCCAACGGGGCGATTGTCGAGCGCGAAATCGATTTTGCGATGAACGATATGCAAACCGTGAAATTGGCGCTGCGTAACCCAGATTTTTCTACCGCCACGGATGTGGCAAACGTGATCAATGCCCGCATCGGTCCAGGGTTTGCACGCGTTGCGGATCCCGGCACAGTGGATTTGCGTGTTCCACCTTCCTATGAGCAGGATGTAAGCACGCTACTTGCGGATATTGAGCAGCTGGAAGTCCTGACCGATCAGGCCGCGCGGATCGTGATTGATGAAGCGTCGGGCACCATCGTGATGGGAGAGAATGTCCGCATCTCCACGGTAGCCGTTGCTCAGGGTAACCTGGTGGTACGTGTGGATGAACAGCCTCAGGTGTCGCAACCTGGTCCGTTTGCCCCGGGCGGCGCCCAGACCGTCGTGGTACCACGCACTAATGTCGCGGTGGATGAAGGCTCAGGCAATAAACTGGCAATGCTGGAAAATGGCGCAACACTGAAGGATCTGGTGAATGGATTAAATTCGCTCGGCATTGGCCCGCGCGACATGATCACCATTTTGCAGACCATCAAAGCCGCCGGCGCGCTGCAAGCTGATATTGAGTCGAGGTAACCCTTATGGCCACGCTGAGCATTCCTTCATCTCCCCTGCGCAGTCCGGATGCCGAAGGCCTCAAAGAGCGCCTGCAGCTAAACCAGCGGATGCAACAAATGCAGGGACTTCCTGCCACTATCAATCCACAAAAACTGCGCGAAACGGCGCAGGATTTTGAGGCGACCTTCCTCTCGCAGATGATGTCGCACATGTTTGCCGGTATCGAAACGGACCCCTTAACAGGAGGCGGTGAGGCTGAAGACATCTATCGTTCGATGATGGTGGATGAATACGGCAAGCTGATCGCCCGCGCCGGTGGGATTGGCATCGCTGATCATGTGGTTCGCCAATACTTAGCTCAAAATGAAATCAGGGAGTAACACCATGCAGATCCACACGCTGGAAGCCGATGATTTACCCGTCATGGAGGAAGGATTTGATTCCGAAGCCTTTGACGCACTGGAGGATGAGGATGTCGCGCAAGCGGTGCTTAATGCACATCAGGCCACCGCGGATTCGGTAAACGTGGAGAATATTATTGTTCTCACCGCACGACTGGCCCAAGTACTGGCAGAAGAGGCCGATCTGCTTGCTGAGATGCGCCTCTCAACACTGAATGAATTACAACGCGAGAAGCTCTTATTGCTGGGAGCGCTTGAGAAGCAGAAGAAATTGTTTGATCGCTTTCCACATAAAACACACGACATCGGCATGGATGAGAGGGAGCGTCTTGAACAAATCATCGAGATTTTTGAAAGCATCATGCGCGAGAATTATCGCCGCTTACTGGTTGCCAAGGAAGTGAATCGCAAAGTGGTGGAAGCCATTGCCGATGCGGTGAGTGGATCCCATTCGCAAGCACTTTACGACAAGCACGGCATGAGCGGCCACAGTGCAGATTCTCTGTCGGTTACACTGGATAAGCGCATCTAGAAAAAGGATAGTTTGCCATGAGCCTTTCGCTGGCACTGAATAACGCGCTTACGGGTCTGAATGTGAATCAGAAGGCCCTGTCTGTGACGTCACAGAACATCGCAAATGCGAATACGGAAGGCTATTCCCGACAGATCATTCAGCAATCCGCGCAGTACATCAATGGCGTGGGCGTCGGTGTTCGCATCGACGACATCATGAGGAATGTGGATAAGTATCTGCAGCGCTCCCTGACGGTTCAAGGCTCTTCAGTTGGGCGAACGGAAACAATTAAAACCTATCATGATCGTTTGCAGGTCCTACTCGGGGAGCCCGGTGGCAACAACACACTGGATGAATATCTGGGTAATTTTTTTGATACGCTGCAGGCTTTAGCAGAGACTCCAGAACGTGTCTCTTTCCGCGAAGCGGCGGTGGATTCGGGTATCGTATTGGCACGGGAGATTTCTTCTCTGGCAGCTGGACTACATGATCTTCGTCTGCAAGCCGACCTTGATTTGAAAGAAGGCGTGCGCACAGTAAATCTCGAACTGCAAAAAATTGATTCTCTGAACGTGGCCATCAGCAATGCCAATGCGCTAGGAAACTCCACCGCTGGACTCATGGATCAGCTGGACCTGTCACTGGCCATCGTAGCAAATTACATGGATATCTCGACCTATGTGCAGGAAAATGGCGCTGTGCATGTCTACACGGCCAACGGCATTGGTCTGGTAGATGATAACCTCTACCAACTGACCTATCGCCAGGCCCGCGGCACGAATGACTTTATTGATGATGTAAGTCTTTCACCGCTTGAAGTGGTGCGCGTTAATGAGGATGGTTCCTTCAGTCGGGATAGAACGACGCTCATTAGTGGCGGTCGCTCTGGTAGCGTGACTACTGTGCTTAATGATGGCCAGTTCCTTGGCCTCAAGCAGCTGCGTGATAAAATCATGCCAGATATTATTGAGCAGCTGGACAATCTGGCCGCCATGATGCGCGATACCTTCAATGCGCTGCATAATGACGGCTCCAGTTTCCCCGGCACCTCGGAATTAAGTGGCACACGCAGCGTGCTTGCCAGCGATCGTAGTGACTGGTCCGGCTCGGTACGAATTGCCGTGCTGGACGGTCAGGGGCGTCCGGTTTTATCTCCGTATGGCGATGAGGCCTATACAGGCATTCGCCCACTCACCATGGATCTGACAAAGCTCAACAGCGGCTTTGGTAATGGACAACCAACGATGCAGACCATCGTGGATGAAATCAATAATCATTTCTTCCCGCCTCCAGTGAAAGCCAAGCTGGGTAATCTCAACAACATACAGCTGGTTTCAAATACCAACACCTTGCCGGATATCCCTCCGCGTCTCACATTCGATTTTGATCTGGATAACATCTCCGCCACATCGTCGGAGTTCTTTGTCACCGGGATACGCGTGCTTGATGATACCGCCACCAATATCACCAACGTGGTGGGAAGCACGCGCCCGCAAATTAGTCTGGATCTGGGCACAGAATACACCACAACATTCAACAGTGACATTGTGCGTGTAAACGCGGCCGGCCATGGCCTATCGACGGGCGATAAGGTGTTTCTCTCTGACCCCGGCGGCCCTGTAGACGGCATTCCGCAAGCGCTGATGACGGGCTATTTTGAAGTCATTAACGCCACCGCAGGCTATTTTGAAATCCGCGTCGCCGGTGTGGCAGCCACGGGCGGTACATTTGCGGCGGTCACACCCGGCGTCACGGCCATCCCCAAATGGGACGAAATTGCCGCCGGCGAGAAGCGTCGCGTGCGTGATCAGGGTACGGTCACGGTGGATTTCAGCGCGAATACGGCATCAGGCTACTACGATATTGAGGTGGATGTCGGTGTCTATGATGGCACCATCGCCGCCGCACAGATTCCACGCTCCACCATCACATTCCGCGTCTTCAATAACAGCACGAACATGCTGAACGATCGGTTTAACAATGTGGCCGTCACCGGCGCAGGGCAGCGTGTTGTGGGAAGTACTTCGCAACCCTCATTGATTGCCAAGCTGGTTGATGAAAATGGGGTTGAGCTTGCCAAGAATAACGGCGTGTATGTGGATCAACCGGGCTTCTTGAAGCTCGAAACATTTGATCCTGATCACACCATCAGCATCGATGAAATGAACAGCCGTCAACTTGGTATCACGTCCACCACCCCTACCGCGGCGGGGACCAATCGTGGTTTCTCACATTTCTTTGAACTGAATAACTTCTTCGAAAGTAATGCTCCAACAGCCACGGGCGACACCAAGCGCGGCAGTGCCATTAACCTGAAAGTGGAAGATCGGATTGTCGATAACGCAAACCTGATTTCGCTCGGCTCACTGGTGCGCACACGTCAATCCAGCGCCCCCGATGCCTTGCCACTCTACACCTATGAACGCAATATTGCGGATAATACTATTATCCAGTCACTTTCCAAGGTCGGGCTGAATCGCTTGTCATTTGATGCGGCGGGAGGCATCGCCGACGTAAGCCAGACGCTTGCAGGCTACACCGGGGAAATACTCGGCTTCCTTGCAGCAAACGCAGTGCAGGCTGAAGCCGATTTTGATGATACCCGTATCTTGTTTGAAGGCTTTCAGGAACGTCTGGACGCCATGAAAGGGGTCAATATTGATGAAGAACTGGCCAACACCATTTTATATCAGCACGCCTACACGGCTTCGGCACGGATCGTAACCGTCACCGATGAATTGTTTCAGGTCTTGCTGGGAATTGGACAGTAATCACGTAGCGCCGATGGATTAAAAGGAGACCATTATGCCAACCATCACCCGCATTAGCACCTATGCCGTACACCAACGGAGTCTTTCCGATTTTAACAGCGTGCAGGCACGGATTGTGGATGTACAAGGGCAGATTTCCAGCGGCATCAAAGCACGCGATTTCAGCGGCCTCAACGGGCAGGTGGAGCAGTTTGTTGGGCTTGAAGCCACGATGCGTAAATCAAAAGCCTATATCAACGCCAACGAAGAATCCATCAGCCGCGTCCAGACCACGCGTAATGCGGTAGCTTCCAGCATCAATATCATTGATGACATTGAGAACTATCTCACCCTCCGGCGAAACCCGGCAAACGCAGACAACATTGCTTTCCAAGAGCAGATACGCAGCATGCGAGTGGCGCTAGCAAAAGAACTGAACACCAACTTTAGCGGGCGCTTCCTGTTTGGAGGGACGCGCACTGATGTGCCGCCGGTGATTACCGAGCCCGCCATTCCAGAAGCCTATGATCCGGGAGTACCTGACACCGCCTATTATCAGGGCTCAGAGGAAAACATCATCATCCGGCCCCAGGATAATTTTGAGACAGAATTAAGTGTGCGCGCCGATGATCCAGCGTTCCAGAAAATTTTCAGTGCGATCTCGCAAGCGCTGGAAGGCGATACGGCCGATGATGATAGGATTCTTGCCGATGCCATGGATCTGCTACAACAGGGTAAAGAGGAGGTCATCGCTCTGCAAACGCGGCTTGACGCCCAGATTGTTGATCTCAGGGACATCAATGAGCGGCACAATTCGACCTTTCTTTATCTCAAAGGGGTAACCGAAGACATTGCCAATACAGACATTGTGGAAGCGTCAACGCAGATCGCGCTGGATCAGGCCGTACTGAATGCCAGCTTTCAGGCCTTTGCAACCGTAACGCGTCTGCGTCTGACAGATTTCCTACGATAGACAAACATAAACTTGTGATGAATTCACGGGTAGGATAACACTAAGGGAGAGGAAGAATGCCTGAGCTTCAGATGACCATGAGTAATGATACGTCCGGCCTGCTGGCCTCCTCCACAATGGATTCTGACGTTATGTCAGAGGGCCGCACGATTCAGACACGTTTCGGGGAAGTCACCCTTTCCCTGCATGACACGCTGACCTTGTCGCGAGGATTGCTCGGCTTTCCAAACCTTTCGCGCTATTGCGTGTTAGATTTTCCGCTACCCAAGTTTTCTAAATTCCGGCTGTTACAGTCCATTGAAGAAGAGCAGACCTCTTTCATCGTGCTGCCGCTTGAGCCGGCTCAACTCCGGACGCTGATTGATATGGCAGATCTCGAAGCGGCCATGCAGGAACTCGATATTTCTTCAGAGTATCTTCGGACGTTGCTGGTGGTCTCCGTTCATCGTTATGAAAATTATGTACGGCTATCCGTCAATGTTCGCGCACCGATTCTCATTCATGCGCAGCTGGGTAAGGCCACACAATTTGTGTTCGGTAATAGCAAATATTCCATTCAGCATTTCATCAGTGGTGAGCTGAGCGATCGGCTGTAAAAACCTTCACATCAGATAGGCTATTTTCATGAATTCTTCTGCCCTTCCCCACCTATCTGCCAATGATCCGCTGGAACCAGATTACCTGAAAGCGGAGCAGTTGCTTGCGCAGAATATGTTGAAGGAAGCCGCCAATGTTTGTCAGGCAATGCTCAATGTGAATCCGCGCTACCATCGCGGGTTATTTTTGATGAGTAAATTATTCAGCAAGACCGGCAACACAGAAAAGTCACTTGAGTTTATTGACAAAGCCATTGCGTATGCACCCGCGCCGGAAGCCAGCTTCTTTTATTTTCGCGGCAACGGGCGCTTCCTGAAAGATCAGCTGGAAGGGGCTGAGGAAGATTTTAAAAAAGCGCTCTCCCTCGATCCCAAAATGTCACTTGCCATGCTTTTGCTCGGCGCAACATACATCAAAATGAAGCAGTATGATTTTGCGGAAGATTATCTCAATAAAGCACGCAAGATGGGATTGCAGCCACAAGCCATTGAGCAGCTGGGCATCATGGAACAGTCGCGATTGAATGCCGATGCTGCACTCCAGCACTTCAATGCGCTGATTGAGCTCGCACCTGACTATGCCATGGCGTACATGCACCGTGCATCTTCCTACATGCAAAAAGAACAGTGGCACAAAGCAGCCGAAGACGCACAAAAAGCGCTCTCGCTCAACCCGTCACTTCATCACGCGGCCTATGTGTTGGCCCTGTCATCACTGGCATTGGGCAACATACAGCAGGCAGCGGACTCAGCGACCCGCGCAGTGGAGCTTCAACGCGGGCATCATGAAAGCTGGAAACTTTTATTTAAGGCCGTTCAGGCAAACGGGCAGCCTGAATTAGCTGTGAATGTACTGAAAGCATTGATTGAAAACTTCCCCGATGACCAAAACGCCTATTGCTCCATGCCGGGTTTGCTGATGGGACTTGGACGCGCGGAAGAAGCGCGTAGCTACATCGATAAAGCTCTTGAGTATCGCCCTGATGAGCCCTCTTTGAAGCATTTCAAAGCCATCCTCGACGGTAAAACGCCAGACAGCGCCGATGCCGATTATGTACGGGAGCTTTTCGATCAATTCGCGGATAGTTTCGACACCACCTTGCAACAAAAATTAGACTATCGCACGCCAGAAATACTTGCTGAAATATTGAAGCAGATTCTACTCGCTGATGGGCGCCAGAGCGAAACTCTCAGCTTGCTCGATCTGGGCTGCGGTACGGGCTTGGGTGCCGTGGCGATGGAATCTTTCACGCGTGAACGGGTGGGCGTGGACCTTTCCACAAACATGCTTACAAAGGCGCAGGCGCGCGGACTCTACAGCCATTTGGAGGCCGCGGATATTGTCGCTTTTATGGCCAGTCAGCCGGCTGGATTCAGAGAATTAATTACGGCGGTGGACGTGCTGGTCTATATCGGTAATCTGGAGCATGTCTTTGCCGAGGCCTCGCGTTGCCTTGCTGCTGGAGGCTATTTTGCGCTCTCTGTGGAATCAGAAGAGGCATCTGGCCAGGATTTCACCGTGCGCCATTCTGGCCGCTTTGCGCATTCTCGCCGTTACATCGAAACATTGGCCGCCCGTTGCGGGCTTGCGGTGCGTGCACTGAAGGTGACGGCCCTGCGTAGCGAAATGCGACAGCCGATTGAGGGCTATGTGGTCGTTCTGCAGAAAGGCGGCGCATGAATCAACCACTCGACATCACAAACTTTCTAGCGCCCTTCCAGTGTCTGGCAGAGCGCTGCGAAGATACGTGTTGCAAAGGGTGGGGCATGCAAGTGGATGTCGCCACGCGTGATAAATACGCCAAAGATGCCCCGGAATTGCTTGAAGCCGTGGATACCGGGGAATCCGAATTCATCATGAGGCGTGATCCGCAAACCGATTATTGCGTGCGTTTTGAGGGAGGACTTTGCGGGGTTCACCGTGATTATGGCACAAGTTTTCTAGGTGATGCCTGCCATTTTTATCCGCGCATCTCACGGCAGCTGGGAAACCATGCCAGTATGACAGCATCACTTTCCTGCCCGGAAGTCACCCGGCTTGCCTTGTTCAGTGAACCGACCGTCAGCTGGCAGGCCTCTAAAACCGATCGCCTGCCCTATTCACTCAAGGACTACCTGCCGGAGGGGCTGAGCAGTGAACAGGCGTGGAAAATTCATACCACGTGCGTGGATTTTGCTGGTAATGCCGAGTTATCACCTGAGCAGCTGATCGCTTGCTTTGTTTCAGTCGCCGCTTCGCTGGAGCGCCAGCCGCTGGCGAGCTGGCCGGACGCCATAGCCTTTTACCTTCGTATGGCGCCGGGACGCTTGCCAACACCAGAATCACAGGCCGCCGATCCGTTTAATCTGCTGCACATGATGTATGGCTTGCTTGGGGCTGCAAAGCCGACCGCGCGTCCCCGCCTGATGGAAACCCTTCAGACCATCGCCGATGCCCTCCATGTATCATATCAGCCGGAGGCCGCAGCGATTGTGCTGGAAGATGACAGCACGACTCGCTGGATGATGATTGAGCAGCTCTGGTCAATGAATGGCGCGCCAACTTATGCGCCCATTCTACGCCGCTGGGTACAAACACAACTGACCATGATGCTGTTTCCTTTTGCGGGTTTTGGTGCGTCCCTCTCCCAACGCGCGGTACTGCTGGGCGTCCGCTTTGCCATCACCCGTCTGGCTCTGATGTGCGCATATTTCACGCATGATGCATCCCTGTCTGCGGAGATGATTGTACGCATTGTGCAGAGCCTCTCTCGTTTTCTGGATCACCTTGCCGATCCCACCCTGTGCTTACGCATCTGTGAAGAGACAGGATGGGTTCGTGAATCCCGGTTGCGCGCCCTGGTTGGCGACACGGGTCAAAGTATTCCTCTATCGGCCTCTTTTTTGACGTTGGGTGTGGCAAATTGACGTCATGACAAACGTGGAAAAGATGCCGTATAAAGGAAGGGCACATTGAAGAAGAGCACTCTGAAAAGCTTGTTATTTTTCAATGGCCTTCAATTATTAACGCAATCTTAACGGTTGTGGTTGATAATTGGAAATGTGGTACTGTAAGTGCCATGTAACGAGCATGTAGCTCACACTCTAACCATCCAAGTAGGAGAACATCATGTCCCTCAATTCTATTAACACCAACATTGGTGCGTATTACGCGCAGTCCAATATTGGCAAGGCGTCGAATATGGCATCGTCTGCCATCTCCCGCCTTTCCAGTGGTAACCGGATCGTACAGGCGAAAGACGACGTCGCCGCCATGTCCGCTGGTACCCCGCTGCGTACAAACGTCACCACTCTGCGCATGGCGCTCATCAACACCTCTCAGGGCGCAAGCCTTCTGCAGGTGGCGGATGGTGCTCTGTCGCAGATTACGGATATTCTGCAGCGTCAGAAAGCCATCGCCGTACAGGCTGGCTCTGGCTCACTGACGGATTCCGAGCGCGGCTTCCTGAACCAGGAATTCCAGAACCTGAGCCAGGAAATCGACCGCCTCGTCGGCCAAACCAACTTCAACGGTGTCGAACTGTTGAATGGTTCGCTGTCTGAGACGACCGACGTGTCGGATGTTGTCTCCATCGGTGACAAAGCTACGATGTCCATCACTTTCCAACAGAACATCGGTACGGGTGCAACCGCTACCCTGCGTCTGAATGGGGTGGATGTCACCTTCTCCAACGTTGCCGGTACCGGTGACGTACTGATCGGTGCAGACATCGAAACCACGCTCGACAACCTTGTCACCGTGCTGAATTCCGGTGTGTCCACTGCCACCACCGGCTTCACCGCCGTGGAGCGTGAACTGCTGCAACGTGCATCGTATGCCCGTCAGGGGACCTCACTGGTAATCACCTCCCGCGCGGCAGGCTCGATTGGTGAGACCTACACGGTCGACACCAGCCTGGCTACCAGCACAGCACTGCGTTTGGATCCGGCAACGGCAACCACTCGTCGTATCGCCAGCATCACAGGTCAGCACTACAACCGTGTCACTGCGGTGATCTCCGGTATTGCAGTGGCGGATCTGGATACCTCGGCAGTGACGGCGGCAGGTACCACAGCAGGTCTGTTCAAAAACGGTAACATCGCGTTTGAAGGTAACTTGGTCACGGCTAACCACGTGACAGTTGCTGTGGCGGCGGGTGCAACCGATACGCTCAACGAGATCGTAGCTGCGATCAACGCCAACACCGCGACGCATGGTGTCTCGGCGCGTGTCAGTGGCTACTCGGGCAACTACAGCCTGATCTTCGAGCGCAACTACAACCCGGCAGTAACCGGCGACGAAACCGGTAACAACGCCCCGGCACTTAACATCAACAACGCGGCTTTCACGGCGTTCAACAACGGTGGTCTGACCGGTGCGGCGAACGTGGCGGAAGACGTGCAGACGATCACAGCGCTTCAGGGTGGTACTAATACCGGCCTTGGTGCTGGTCGCGTGAATGGTAGCGGTCTCATCGGGAACAGCATCCTGACGGGCCAGAACCAGACCCGCGCATCTGTCACGATTTCCTTCCCGGATATTGCTGACGCAGACCTTCTGACGGCTGCCAACTTCGGCGGCACGACGAAAGTCATCGAGGTGCTCACAGGTTACGCCAACACCGGCGGCGCCAACGACACCGTCAAGTTTGGTTTCGTCAACACTACTCCGCGGACTGACACGGAAGTGCAGATCGGCTCCTCGCTTGAAGAGACGCTGGATAACCTCGTATCTCGTATCAACTCCTACACCGGATTTGGTTCGACTACCTACGAGTTCCAGCAGATCGAAGCGCGTCGTGAAGGTTTGAACGTCATCATCCAGCGTCGTGACGTCGGGGATGTCGGTCAGGTCAACAACTTTGTCGGTACGACCAACTTCATGCGCGTCCAGTTCCTCGGCGCCGCCAACACCCCAACGGGTGCGACGGTGTTCGGTGGTATTGCTAACGCCGGTAACCTTGATAACGGCTCTTCCACGGGCGGTATCAATACCAGCGGCGTCACCAACAAGGACTTCATTGGCAAGATTTCAGGCTTCACGGCTTCGTATGCTAGCACCAATGACAGTCTGACGCTGAGCGTTCGCGTAGGTAGCAACACCTACTCGGCTCTCATCGCTGACACCACTCCGGCGGCGAATACCACGGTCCGTATGATTTCTCAGGACGGTGGTGGCTATTTCGACATCGAACTGGCAGCCAACCAAGGTCAAACGGTCGCTTCGCAAGATGCTGCCAACGTGTTCGCACAACGCATCAACTCTGCGTTCCAGAGCATGACCTTCTCGCAGAACCGTTCCATCTCCAGCTATGCAGGCAACGCCCCGATCATCACGAACGGCGTCGTTACCGGCTCACTGATTGGAACCTCTGCCAGCCTGCAACTCTCCGATTTCAGTGACGTCAAGATCGACCGGATCCGCGTCACGGCTCCGCAGGGTAGCAATGAGAATGGTGCTATCGAGTTCACCATCAATGGTGAAACCTATCGCACCAACGCCAACATCGGCTCTCGTTTGGGTGCCAATGCGGTGTTCTACCTCACCAGTACGCAGGACTCCGAGCGTTTCCTCGAGTTCCGCACTGGCGCAACTGCCATTCAGTTTGATACGGAAGCCAAAGCAGCGGCCTTTGAATCTGCCCTGCAAACAGCCTTCGGTGTCGGCAATGGCTCTGCAGCGCTGAACTTCCAAGTCGGCTCTACCACCACTGATACGCTGGCTGTCAGCATTAGCAACGTGTCCACCGAAATCCTTTTCGATGGTCAGTCGCTCAATGTATTGACGGCAGCCAATGCAGCGCTTGCTTCGGATGCTCTCGATGCGGCGATTGATCGCGTCACTTCGGCTCGTGCTGAGGTGGGTGCGCTCCAGTCCCGCTTCGACTTCGCTGCAGCGAACGTGGAAAGCTCGATTCAGAACCAGGATGCTGCGCGCGGCGTACTCCTCGATACCGACATTGCGGCGGAATCGACGGCGTTCAGCCAAGCTCAGGTCAAGATGCAGGCGGGGATCGCAGTATTGGCTCAGGCCAACCTGCTGCCGCAGAACCTGCTCAAACTGATCGGGTAATTAGCCTAAGGATGCCCGGGGGCGGCTCGCCCGCCCCCGGATGACCTGGCCCAAAATGCAAAGGAGAGTATCATGGATATTGGACCTTTAAATAACACGATGAACCAGAATTTCAGCGGAGCAAACAATGTTGCCCGCCCGGAAGCGGCCCCCATCCGCAAGTCCGATGTTGAGCAAGCGCCGGTACAAATTCCCGCGGTAGAAAGCATTGACATCAAAATGGTCGACCAAAAGAAGATGGAAGCCATGCGCGACGCGCTTCGCAAAGCCTTCTCTAACAGCTATGTTGTGAGCGACCGCAGCTTTACGATTTACAAAGACATGAGCGGCCAGTACATCACACGTTTTACCAACCTGCGTGATGGTACGGTTACGTATGTGCCTGAGCCTGAAATACTGCAACACATTGCCATGCAGGGTATTGATCCAAGCGTGGTAACGTTTAGCGCCTAAGGGCGAACGGGAGACGGAATATGGTGACGCAAATTCAACTTGGCAATCTGTTTCAGAGTGGCGGGCGCAACGTTATCACGGGCGGCGCCTCTGGTCTGGATATCGAAAACCTCGTCAAGGGCCTTGCTGAAGCGCGTCGTCAGCCCGCAGTGATTCTTGAGAAGAACGTTGAATCAAATGGTAAGCGTTCCGAGGCGCTGGGGGAGCTGAAAAAGATTCTTGAGGACTTCAAAGATGCCTCAAACTTTTTGCGTAATCCTCCCGGCGTTCGTAATGCCTCCAGCAATGCTTTTAGCTTCCGTCAGGGCACCGTAACCACCAACGCCGGTGTTTCCGGCAGCTTATACATGAACGTTACCGCCGAAGCGGGTGCCCCGGTCGGCGAATTCGACCTACAGATTAATCAACTGGCCTCGCGTAATATCCAGACGACCGGCACGTTCATTGTGTCAGATCCCAATGCGGCCTACATTGGCACCGTTGGCAGTGCGTTTAATGCTGGCACATTGCTTGTGGGACCCAATAGCACCCCGGTGAATATTTCCAATGGCGATTCCATCACCACGATGGTGTCAAAAATCAATGCGGTGAAACAGCAAAGCGGCGTAGAAGCGACGTTACTGCGCCTCTCCGGTACGGACTACCGTATTTCCTTTAAATCCATCGAGACCGGAACGGCGCAGAACTACAATCTGGCCACCTTGAATCCGGGATTCTTTAA
>DBAU01000102.1 GCA_002291845.1 Alphaproteobacteria bacterium UBA1002
CTCTTCCGATCTATTGGCGCGTTAATGTTATTATTGGCATCGATTTTGTTATTTCTGCCGTCAATTACTGGATTTTTTTGAGAATCATTATTTTCTTCATTTAAAGTTTTCTTGCCTGCTAACTCGGTTTTTGTGTTGTTAGTTAGGTTATTAACAATTTGAGTTCTGTCGGAAGCGCCTTCGGGGGTAACCGGAGTGCCGCTTCTTCCAGTGCCATTGGCGGAGCCGCTGCCATCTGGCGTGGAGCCACCGTCGTTCCCTGTGCCGGAATCTTCCGACGACGTGGCTGTTTGTGATTCGCTGCTATCGTCGCTGTTGGCGCTCTCATTCGAACCCGCGTCATTGCGGTTGGCTGCATTGGCCTCTTGCGGATTTTTGTCTTCGGTATTGATCTCAAGCTGTTGCTCGACCTCTGCCGCGTCCGGAGCGCCGGGCAACGGGGCATCGCTCGGAGCCGGACGGAAGCCATCCAGATGGGCGGCGACTTGCTGTGCGGGGAGCGATTGGGGCTGTCCATTGGCGCTATCCAAACCAAGGCCGGTGCCGTACTGTTGCGTAACAACCTGCTGGCCGTTGGCATTGGTTATGCTCATTTCTTCCCCGTAGAGGAAGAACGAATCTGTTTCGCCATTCGCAGCGATCGTCGTATCCGCGATCCCTCCGCGAATCCCGATGGTGCCCACCGGCGTCGTCAGGGTCACCGGCTTTTTCTTGGACAATGCGCCGCCGATAAAGCGGAAGGCGCCCTTGGCGCTTTTCAGCGCAAGCTTGCCGCTCTCGGTGGAGGGATCATAGACGAAGCTATCCACCGTAAGGTTAGAATTCGGCTTCAGCGTGATCGCGGAGCGATCAAGGAACACCACCTGCGCTTTGCCGCTGCCATCCGTCTGTAGCACATCGCCAAGGAACACATCATCCCCGGTTTTGGCAACACGTGGCTGCTTATCCTCTCCAAGAATGGTGAGGGTAGCCCCGGCTGCGCCGACAATGCCTACTTTTTCGGCCGCCAGCGCAGGCGAGCAGAGCAGGGAGGTCATGAGCATACCGTAGAGGAAGCTGTTGGACGTTTTCATAGTTTGTGTCCTTTCCTTGGCGCGACTGGGTTACAGACGAGCGAGATAATCTTCGGCGCGCTTGACCAGCTCAGGCGCCGCGTGGGGATCGTTCTTGACATCATTCAAGTAGCCGCGAGCGACTTCCCGTGAATTGAGCAAATAGTAAAGCACGCCAATCTCCAGGCGCACCTTGGGGAGTTTCGGATTGAGCATCAAAAGCCGCTCCAGCGGAGGAATGGCCGCCTCATAGTCGCCGATCTTTACTGCCAGTTCAGCATAGCGAATGGTTTTTTCTGTATTGGAAGGATCCGCCAGCATGGCCCAGAAGGCCTTCTGGAAATCATCCTGCACTTCCGAACGCACCGCCACACCCTGATTGGCATGCGCTTGCAGCGATGGCATCGTCATCAAAAGTGCGAAAGCTAGCACGCTGCAGTTAAAAATACGGTTCACCATGGACACTTCCTGCACTTCCACGTTATCATCGGTTACAAGAAACAATATCTCTCCCCGGGGAAAGATGTTCCTCGTCCCTTGGTTATACGGGGTAATAATTAATAAAATGTTTATAATAGTTAAAAAGCTATCTTTTGGAGCCTGCCATGGAAATCATGCCAAATGCAAATTACAAAAAGGGCGATGTGATCTTTCGCGAGGGAGACCAGGCTGACGGCGTCTATTACATCTGTAGTGGCCGCGTGAAGGTAAGCCGCGTCGTTGGGTCGCAGCAGATGACGTTGGCAGAACTTGAGGAGGGAGATATTTTTGGTGAGCTTGCAATTATTGATCGCCGACCCCGCGCGGCCACCATCACCGCTGTTGAAGATACATGGGTGTATAAGTTTTCTGGCGCAACATTTGAAAAAAAGCTTGAGGGTATGGATCAGCTGATGCGCAACATCATCATCACCTTGGTACTCACTGTGCGTAACATGAACATCAAGCAGGAACGCCTGCTGGAAAAGTGGGGCTACCCGCGCTCGGAAGAGGAATAGGCGCGGCTAACTTGATTTGTTGGTGAAGTAATCAAACAGGGTCCAGCTACCCAGCACCAGAAACAGGCTCCCGGAGACCAGCTTCAGTGGAATCTGCGTCAAGTAACGCTCTGCCATACTCGCCGCCAACACGGCAATGCCGCTCGAGACAGTGAGCGCGCAGGAGGATGCCAGGAAAACGCCCCAGTTACTTACTTTCTTATCTAGGCCATACGACATGACGGCGATTTGGGTTTTGTCGCCCAGTTCTGCGATGAGAATGGTGAGAAACACCGTAAAATATACTGCCATTGCTGTTGCCCTGTTACGAATAATCAGGAAGGCTTACTTTAAATCATGCCGGGCGTAAAGATACCGAGAGGCGGGCCATTGTCCATCCCGTACGCCTGACAACCACGCAGCAGCGTAAAGCCTTCACGAAGGGCTGCTTCTTCCCATGTTAAGCAATGGTTGGAGCAAGCCCTGAAGGCTGCCAAGCACGGTTTGGATGACCGTGCGCGGCTGTTCGGTAGGTGCGGTAAGTGCCGCCACGGGGCCAAGGGCTGGCATGGCCTGTGCTTGCTGCATCCGATTTTCTTCGCTGAGTTGTATGGCGCTTTGCACCAGCGGGCTATCATGGGCATAGGCTTCTGCAACCTGACGGGCACGCGTATGGCGAATCGTCAGCCAGCGGGTGGCAAAATGCTGTGTGAGGGACTCCGGGACACCCTGCGCTTGGGATGCCAGTGTTGTCTTTAGAAGATGCCCGACCGGACCGCTTGGTGAAAATGCTTTGGCCAAGGCATCGTGTGCTACGGCATGGCCATATGCCGTCGCGTGAATATGCGCCGCAGGCTCCAGGCGTCCATTACGCGGCTGCAGCATGGTTTCCATCAGCTCTTGCTGCTTGGTCGCGGGCAGGGGGCCGAGCGCACCCGAGATGGGCATACGCAGTGCGGCATATTCTGCATACAGACCATCCGTAAAAGAGGCATCTGCCAAAAGCGCACGGCTGCTTAGAAGGTCATCGCGCCGATTCAGCAAAATACTTTGAATGGTGGCCAGAGCTCCCCCCTGTAGGGCAGGGGCTGCGCTCGTGACGGCCGCGGTCAATGCCGCGGTGACGGGATTGGTTGCCTGCGGATCAATCGCTCGCATCATCCCATGGGCTAACGCATCATAATGGCGAACGAATTGGTCCCACTGTGCTTTATCCCGTACGCCCGCTTCCCCCGCAAGATGGAGCATCTCTAAGCGTAGTGCGGTACGCTTTTCAGCGCCGAGCGGACGGTAAACTAACGGTTGTCCACCCAGGTAAACAATGGGGCCTTCGGGTTTCATAATGTCACGTAAACTTCAAACTTCTTTTCTCATTAACTGATATATTAAGAAGAGAGTGCAAACAAGAATAATTCTCATTTGCATTTTCTGTCCCCTTCCTTTACGGGAGTAAAGCTAACCACTTTCTGATTACATGAACGTCTCATCCTCCGTTTCTGATGCTTCTGCTGTGCTGTCACCGGCGACTTCCAAGCCGTTGACGCCGCTGGAGCGTGAGCGCACGAAAACGGCGGAGCAGAAAGGCGAAGACTGGTCGTACACCATCAATCATACGCTGGTTTGTTTTGCGACCGACTCCATGCAAGTGCCACTGGCTGCTGGTGCGGCCCTGATGGCGGGGACCGGCCCGGTGACGCGGTTTACCAAAAAGGTTCTTGGCAAAGCTGCGGATGTGATTGGTTGTGGCGATGCGCATTATGATCCCACGCAGAAGTTCTGGCCGCAGTATAAGGCAGAGCTAAAGCACTGGTTTAAAGGGGAGGTGATTGGTGATCTGGGGGCGGTGCCCATCACGGTGGGGCTGCAATATTTTACGCCCGGGCTGATGCATCGCATTAATGGTCTGTTGGAGCCACTCGCAGGGCCGTTCTTTCGCCGCGGCGCTGAGCGCTCCACCGAAAAATGGGCGCGTCAGCATGGGGTGGCCAAAGATTCTGACGAATATCGCAAGCACGCCAATGAAATTTACCAACATGAAGTAGATCATCTGGCGCAAGCAGCGGTATGGACGCTGACCTCCGTGCCGATTAATTATCTGGTACAAAAATATGATCGCAGTCATGCTGGCCATAATCATGGGGTTGGCCAATTTGCGATTGGTAAGATTGCCGGCGCAGGAATTACGCTTGGGGCCGTGCTGGGGCTGCGCACCCAGTTTCCTGAAACGGTCCGCTCCTGGGATCGTTGGACCAATAACTACATATTCACTCCAGCAAATCAGACAGTGAGTCGTTTGTTTGGAGTGAAGGCCACGCCATCTCCGGCAGAAAGCGCGGCTCCGGGAACGGTCGTTTCTGACCCACGGATCGCGGAGCCTTCGCAGTCCGTCGCCCCTACGGCGCAGATGCGTTGACATCCCGCGCGGCTTTTGCGTTTACTACGCAGCGGGGTCTATTATGATTTTTATTTTTTTGCGTCGTGGCGCAGCACTCGAGCGGTTGGACTATTGTCCGGTGAATGAAGTTCCTGCCCGTGAGGATATTTTGTGGGTGGATTTACTGCATCCAACCAAAGAGGAAGAAGCACAGGTAGAGGCCTTGCTTGGCATGAATGTGCCGACGCGGGATGAGATGGAGGAGATCGAGCCTTCCAGCCGCTTATACGAAGCAGACGGAATCTATTACATGACGGCGGTGCTGGTGGCGCGTGCCCATACGCAGGAGCCAGAGAATTACTCTATCAGCTTTCTGCATGCCGGGCCCACGTTAGTCACAGTACGCTATTCCGAGCCGGCGCCGTTTGAGAATTTTCAGCGTCGTTTGCAGCGCCAACCCCCTCAGCCTTTGCGCAGTGATATCCTGTATCTTTCGTTGATGGATGCCGTTATTGACCGGCTGGCGGATATTCTGGAGACGGTCAATCGGAAGGTGGATGCGCTGTCGCATGAAATTTTCCGTGCGCCCACTACGCCAAAGCGTAAGCCTCCCTATCAGGAAGTCCTGCGTCAGATTGGTCAACAAGGGGATCTTACCTTTAAGGCGCGTGATAGCCTGGTGAGTATTCAGCGTATGCTGACATTCTATCAGCAGCAGCTTGAAAATGCGCCCCCAGAGAGTCGGGAGATGACAGGAAAAGTGCGCACTCAGCTGAAAGATGTGGTTGGTATCAATGACTACGCTGCCTTTGTGGCTGGCAATATCAATTTTCTGCTCGAAGCCACGCTTGGTTTTATTTCGATGGATCAGAACGCCACTATTAAAATCTTTTCCGTTGTAGCGGTAGTGTTTCTTCCCCCCACGCTGATTGCCAGCATTTATGGTATGAACTTCCAACACATGCCCGAGCTGGGCTGGCCTTACGGCTATCCCATGGCAATCGTGATGATGCTGCTTTCGGCTTACGGGCCGTATAAGTTGTTTAAACGCAATGGCTGGCTATGAGGCTTGCCTTTATCCCCAGGCAATGGGGGTAAGAATGCTACCAAGACTGTTTTGGGCGATGGTACGGATTTGTTTCCAGTCCTCATCTTCAATGGCATCTTTTGGGGTCAGCCATGAGCCGCCTACCGCTACCACATTCGGAAGTGCCAGATACGCGCTGGCATTTTGCTGATCGATCCCACCGGTGGGGCAGAACTTCACCTGCGGAAACACCGAAGCATATTGTTTCAAAACACCGTGCCCACCAAACAGGGAGGCAGGGAAGAACTTGAGTAGGTTAAACCCCTCCTGCATCGCCATAATCACTTCGGAAGGGGTAATCACACCCGGCAGAAAAGCGACGGAATGCGCCCGTGCAGCCTCTGCCAGTGCAGGGGTGAGGCCCGGGCTTACAATGAATTTTGCACCGGCACTTACCGCAGATGCATATTGCTGCGGAGTTGTGACCGTGCCGGCCCCTACGGTGATTTCTGGAACCTCTTTGGCAACCGCCTCAATTGCCGCCAAACCTGCGGTGGTTCGCAGGGTTATTTCCATAGTTTGTACACCGCCTTTGATCAGCGCGCGCGCCAGTGGCACGGCTTTCTCCACACTTGGTAGCACAACAACCGGCACCACCCGATTGGTACGTAAAATGGCTTCAAGCGACATGGGAAGGCTCCTCAAGGCTGTTTAATAAGGCGGCAGCGCCAATCAGCGCCATCTCGGTAAATGATAGCATAACATAGGTGGGAATGGGCCGCACATACTCTGTAAACCGTCCTTTGGCTTCAAACCGGCTGCGGAAAGGGCTACGGAAGAAGAAATCTCCCAGAATCGGTACAATACCGCCACCAATATAAACCCCTCCGCGTGCCCCTAGCATTAGGGCCTGATCACCCGCAAAGCTACCGAGCATACCACAGAAGACATTGAGAGTTTCGATGCATTGCAGGCATTCACCAGTAACGCCACGGCGGCTGATTTCCTCATTGGGGAGCGCGTCCTGCTGGCGGCCCTCCACCTCGGCAAGCGCGTTGTGAAGAAAACCCAGACCCGAACCGCTGATAAAATTTTCTGCACGGACATAGTCCAGATGTCGTTGCGCGTAACGCAAGAGTTCTAGCTCCTTTGCGTTTCCCGGGGCGAAGGACACGTTCCCGCCTTCCCCCTGTAATGGGACCCAGTGTTGCCCAGACCAGATGAGGCCAGATACGCCAAGTCCGGTGCCGGGCCCCAGTACGGCGATCGGCTGCCGGGCTACGGGCTCCCCGCCGCCAACATGAATGATACGATCCTGCGGGATGTGAGGCACTGCCATGGCCAGCGCGGTGAAGTCATTGGTGATGTGCAGTCGGGAGAGATGAAATTGCCGGCGCATTTCCTGCCGCGAGAATTGCCAGTCGACGTTGGTCAGGCGTACCACATCTCCGGTCACCGGCCCTGCCACAGCAATACAGGCGTGGTGAGGGGTGGTATCGGTTTCATGGATATAATGCGCTAAGACATCCGCTAGGGAAGCAAAATCGCGGTTTGCATATTTGCGAGGCTCCACCAGCTCATGCGAGCCTGGAGCAATAAGTGCCAGGCGAGAGTTGGTGCCACCGATATCGGCCACAAGAGCAAGAGAAGCCATAACCACTATATGACTCCTGAGTATTGCCGGGACGCGGTGATCCTGTCGGCAGGCAGGGTATATACGCCCATTTGATTTTTCGTGTTCATAATCCCGTGTGTTGTCGTATCAAGAAACAATGAAGGACGCTCCTTCCTCGGCCGATGTCACCACGGTCCGTGCGTTTTGGTAAAGTTCACGCCCTGTTCCAAAGTCATTCGCGCTTAAATCCACCTCAAGCGGCCCACGCGCCGCCCATTCCGTGGCATCCACGAGGGCTTCAAGCGTTCCGCGTTCCGCATCCAGCCGGATGATGTCTCCATCGCGCACTTTGGCAAGTGGGCCGCCCTTTTTGCATTCAGGCGACACATGAATCGCCGCGGGAACTTTTCCGGACGCCCCTGACATGCGGCCATCGGTGACCAGTGCCACCTTGTAGCCAAGATTCTGTAACACCCCAAGTGGCGGGGTGAGTTTATGCAATTCTGGCATCCCGTTAGAGGCCGGCCCCTGATACATCACCACCGCGATCATGTCCTGATGCAGCTCACCGGCATTAAAGGCTTTCTGCATGGCTTCCTGCGAGGTGAAGACCCGCGCAGGCGCCTCTACAACCCAATGTTCTTTCTTTACAGCAGATACTTTAATCACTGCACGGCCAAGATTCCCCTGAAGGAGTTTCATCCCGCCTTCGGGGCTGAACGGTGCATCTCGGCTGGCCACCACTTTAGTATCCACACTTTCTGCGCGGCCCGGGCCCCACACAGCCTCCTC
>DBAU01000071.1 GCA_002291845.1 Alphaproteobacteria bacterium UBA1002
GCCCCAGCTTCTTCCCCTTCACCGAGCCTTCTGCCGAGGTTGATATCGGCTGCGAGCGCTCGCGCGATTCGCTGAAGGTCGGACAGGGCAAGGACTGGCTGGAAATCATGGGCTGCGGCATGGTGCACCCCAATGTGCTGCGCAACTGTGGGCTGGATCCCGCCGAGTGGCAGGGCTTCGCGTTCGGCATGGGCGTCGAGCGGTTGGCCATGCTGAAATACAACATTCCTGACCTGCGTACTTTCTTCGAATCCGACGTCCGCTGGCTCGATTATTATGGATTCAGCCCGCTGAAGGGAGGCCGCGCATGAAATTTACCCTCTCCTGGCTGAAAGAATTTCTGCACACTGACGCCTCGGTGGAGCATATCTCTCGCACGCTGACGGCCATCGGGCTGGAGGTGGAAGCCGTGGAAGATCGCGGCGCGGAGTTGGCTGCCTTCACCGTGGCGGAAATCCTGAGCGCGGAAAAGCATCCGGATGCGGACAAGCTGAAAATCTGTCAGGTAAAAACGCATAGCGACACCCGCCAGATCGTCTGCGGTGCGCCGAACGCCCGCGCGGGCATCAAGGTGGCGCTGGCCGATATCGGCGCGATCATCCCCAATGGCGGCTTTGAGATCAAAAAATCCAAGATTCGCGGCGTCGAAAGCAATGGCATGCTGTGCTCGGCGCGTGAGCTGAATCTGGGAGAGGACCATGCGGGTATCATGGAACTGCCCGTCAGCGCACCGGTTGGCCAGTCCATCGTTGAGGTGCTGGGGCTAAACGATGTGCTGTTTGAGATCGCCATCACCCCCAACCGCGGCGACTGCCTCGGTGTTTATGGGGTCGCGCGGGACCTGGCCGCGGCTGGGATCGGCACCTTGAGAAGTCTCCCCCTGCATGCGGAGGGAGATTTAGAGGGGGGTGGTACGCACGCTCAGCTTGCGCTGGCCGATGAGAAAGGCACCCCCACCAGTATGGGTAAAGGCACCCCCACCCAACCCTCCCCCGCTAGCAGCGGAGGGCTTATGGATGCCGGACGTGGCATTCGTCTGGAAACCCCGGACTGCCCAATGTTCGTCGGCCGCCTGATCGCCGGAGTGAAAAACGGCCCCTCGCCCGAGTGGCTTCAACAACGCCTGAAATCCGTCGGCCTGCGCCCCATCTCGGCGCTGGTGGATATCACCAATTATTTCACCATCGCGTATGGCCGTCCTCTGCACGTCTTTGACGCCGATACGCTGAAGGGCGACATCCGCGCCCGCGCGTCCGTGGCGGGGGAAACGCTGGAGGCTCTCAACGACAAATCCTACACCCTGCCCGAAGGCCTCTGCGTGATTGCTGATGATTCTGGCGTACTCGGTCTGGGCGGCGTTGTTGGTGGCACGCCGTCCGGCTGCACCGAGGCAACGACGAACGTGTTTCTGGAATGCGCCTGGTTTGAGCCGGACGCCATCGCCCGCAGCGGGCGCGCCTTACAGGTTGATTCCGATGCACGCTACCGCTTCGAGCGCACGGTTGATCCGCAATTTCTGCTTCCCGCCGCCGAGCTGGCCACGCGCATGATCGTGGATCTCTGCGGCGGCACGCCCAGCGCACGGGTCATCGCCGGGGAGCCGCCGGCGCTGAATCAACCCATCACCTTTGAAACCACCGACGTTTTAAAACTCGGCGGACTCGACGTACCGGTGGCGGAATGCGAGCGGATTCTCTCCACGCTCGGCTGCCGCATCGAGAAAACGCGCGTCCATCAATGGACCGTCACGCCGCCGTCCTGGCGTCCCGACCTCACCATGACCGCAGATCTGGTGGAAGAGGTGCTGCGCATCTACGGCTACGATCATTTGCCGGAAACGGCGCTCCCCGCCGCCACCGCAGAAGGCGGTGAGCATTTCCATGCGTGGCAAGATGTGCGCCGCCTTATGGCCGCGCGGGGTCTGCGCGAATGCCACCACTTTGCTTTCGTGACACCGATGCAGGCTGAGCAATTCCGCCAAGTAGATGAGGCCCAACGCGTCACCATCCTCAACCCGATCAGTGCTGAGGAGGACACCATGCGCCCCTCTCTGCTGCCAGGATTGATGGAAGCCGCCAAGCGCAACCTTGGCCGCGCCCAAGAGCATCTGGCGTTGGGGGAAGTCGGCGTCGTGTTCCATGGCCTTGCGCCGGAAGATCAGCCGATGCAGGCCGCTGGTCTGAGGCTGGGAGCCACCGCAGACAAAGACTGGAGTCGTACAGGACGCTCTACCGACGTGTTCGATGTGAAAGCTGACCTGATGGCCGTGCTGGAGTCGATGGGTGTCGATACACGCAACGTGCAGTTGGCGACTGACGGCCTGCCCGCGTATTACCACCCCGGGAAGTCCGGCTGCCTGCGCCTTGGCCCGAAGCAGGTGCTTGGCTGGTTCGGCGCGCTGCATCCGCGCATTAACCGCGCCTGGGACATCGAGCCGGAGCTGTTTGCATTTGAAGCGCTGCTCGCCAACATCCCGGCCCGCAAGAAGAAAGAGCGACAGGCGTTGAAACTCTCCGAATACCAGCGCTCGCGCCGGGATTTCGCGTTCGTGGTGGATGCCGAGCTGCCCGCCGCTGAGCTGCTGAAAGCCGTCAGCGGCGCGGATCGCCAGCTGGTGCGCGACATCGCGCTGTTTGATGTCTATCAGGGCAAGGGCGTGCCAGAGGGCAAGAAATCCATGGCGATTTCCGTTTCCCTTCAGGCGGATGACCGTACCCTGACCGAGGCAGACCTCACGCGGGTATCGGATGCGATCGTGCAAGCGGCGGGCCGCAAAGGCGCGACGCTTCGCTAGGACGTCATAAAAATGTCATGCTTAAAGATTAATATCCGTTAATCAACGGAGCTTTTTTTATGACTAGCCATCGCCCCATCCCCGCAGCGGAAGCCATCGCTATCCACCTACTGGATTACACCATTCCCGATTTTCAAATGGTTCGCCATTATGTGGAAACGGCAACTGCCAATTCACCACATGACGTTCAAATAGCTGCTGAGAAGCTTACCGAAAAGCTGGTGAAAAAAGTTGAGGAGCTATCTGCCAATAAAGCCACTGCGTATCAGTGCCATGAAGAGGAGATTGGCAAAATCCTGCCTGTAAAGGAGCGCGAAGGGATGAGCGTTGAAGTCTTTGGAGATGCAAAGCCTCTTGTGCTGAAAGCATGGCGGAGCGCGTGTGAACACAAGCGCAACTTCAAATCCCGCGCGCAGGAATTGGAAGAATTACAACGTGTCGCCGGTTTTATCTGTTAATACCAACCATGCCATTTCTCTTCTTTCCGTGAAAATACGTTTCTGAAAAACGGCGATCACGCCAAGTACAGTCGTACGTATACCCCCGCGCATAAAAAAACCGCCGATGGCTTGCCGGCGGTTTTTTTTCGCTTATATGGCTGAAATAGTCAGAAGAAAGTGATGGCATGGCACCCGCAGCCCCGGCGACATGGAGGGTTATCCTCGGCGATCAGCTCTCACGCGGGGTAAGTGCGCTGGAACATGCCGACCCCGCCCGTGACCGCATCGTGATGATGGAGGTGACGGACGAAGCTTCCTACGTGCCGCACCATCCGCAGAAGATTATCCTCATCCTCTCCGCCATGCGCCACTTTGCGCAGGAGTTGCGCAGCGAGGGGTTCGAGGTAACCTATATAAGCATGGATGACCCACGCAGCCGGGGGAGCTTCACCGACACCTTGCGCGGGCTGATGGCCGAACAGCCCCCCGCCGCGGTGATTACCACGGAAGCCAGCGAATGGCGCGTGCTTGAGATGCAGAAGCAATGGCAGCACGCACTTGGCGTACCGGTGGAAATTCGCCATGACGCCCGCTTTTTTTGCAGCCATGCCGAGTTCGCCGCCTGGGCCAATGGCAAGCGTTCGTTGGTGATGGAGATGTTCTACCGTCGCCTGCGCCAGCAGACCGGCATCCTGATGCAAGGCAGCAAACCGGAGGGCGGCAAGTGGAATTACGATCACGACAACCGCAAGCCGCTGGCACGAAACGCTCCCCTTCCCCCGCACAAAGCCTTCACGCCGGATGCCATCACCCGTGAGGTCATCGCGCTGGTGAAAGCCCGTTTTGGCCATCATTTCGGACGGGCCGAGCCGTTTGATTACCCTGTCACGCGCGAGGATGCACAACAGGCGCTAAAGCATTTCATTCACTATCTGCTGCCGCAGTTCGGCGATTATCAGGATGCCATGCGCGCGGGCGAGCCGTATCTCTATCACTCGCGGCTATCCCCGGCACTGAACATCGGCCTGCTGACACCACAGGAGATCTGCGCCGCCGCTGAGGAAGCCTACCGCGCCGGGCTGGCTCCGCTCAATGCAGTGGAAGGCTTCATCCGGCAGATTCTCGGCTGGCGCGAGTTCATTCGCGGCATCTACTGGCTGCATATGCCGGGCTATGTGGAAAAGAACGCACTCGAGGCCACCCGGTCACTGCCTGCCTTTTACTGGAGCGGCGAGACTGACATGCGCTGCCTGCGTGAAGCCATCACCATGACCCGCGATTATGCCTACTCGCACCATATCCAGCGCCTCATGGTTACCGGGCTATTTGCGCTGCTTATTGGCGCAGATCCGAAAGAGGTGCACGAGTGGTACCTCGCGGTCTATGCCGATGCGTTTGAGTGGGTGGAAGCGCCCAATACGCTTGGCATGAGCCAGTTTGCCGACGGCGGCATCGTAGGCACCAAGCCCTATGCCGCCAGCGGGGCCTACATCCACCGCATGTCAGATTTCTGCAATGACTGCCGCTATGACGTCACCAAGAAAGAAGGGCCGAACGCCTGCCCATTTAATTACCTTTACTGGGATTTCCTTGAGCGTCATGAAACGCGACTGCGCAGCAATCCACGGCTTGCCATTGCGTATCGTAATCTTTCCGCTCAGCCGGAAGGGCAGCGTCAAGCGCGACAGCGCGATACCGCACGGTTTTTTGAACAACTGGATTCTGCATAAGCCACCGACAGAAATTATCATCCCTTTATGGAGTACTTATGAAAAAGTTTCTTCTGCTTAGCCTGCTTAGCGTTTGCGCCTTACCCGGCTGGGTCCAAGCGTCATCCAATGTAAAACCGACGGCAGCACAACCATCAGCCGATCAACCCAGCTCAGCCCTTGATTTTACCTTTGAAGGGGTGGATGGCAAACCGATCGCACTTTCCGGATTTAAAGGCCGCGCAGTACTGATCGTAAACACGGCATCGGAGTGTGGATTTACGGAGCAGTACAAAGGGCTGCAAGCATTATGGGAAACCTACAAAACCCGAGGGCTGGTTGTCCTGGCTGTTCCCTCTAATGATTTTGGGGAACAGGAACCGGGTACGAACGAGGAGATTCGCCAATTCTGCACGAATGTCTACGGATTGGGCTTCCCCGTGGCAGGAAAGACCGTGGTGAAAGGTGAACAAGCCCATCCTTTCTATCGCTATGCAGCGGAAACGCTTGGTATAAAAGCATTACCACGATGGAACTTCCATAAGTACCTGATCGACGCCAACGGAAATCTAGTGGATTGGTTCGCTTCCTCCACCGAGCCGGAGGCCCCGCGGGTCAAACGTGCGATTGAACGAGCACTTCCTCCATCCGCACCAGAGCCACGGTAGGGGAGTTTCGCCCCGGACCATCGGTTCTGGACTAAATTCCATCTGTTATAAAGCGTTAGCTGTAGGTATAATCCTAATAGCGGGAGGAGCAGTGCATGAAAAATTTTGGCTTATGGACCTTTATCACGGCGTTCATCATTATTGGACTGGCCAACCTCCCTATGGTGCAGGGCATGCCATTATCTATGCAGCTATCTTTCATTGCGAATGAAGCGCTGTGGTACATGCAGCAAGCGGCAGAGCCTGTGATGGATCTTTTGCGCCAATATGCCCAGTAAGCTGATCTGGTGTTGAAAATGCCGGTTGAACCTGCGTAGCCCTCCTGCTAACACACCCTACAGATTCCCTAGGGAACGCGGGTGTAGCTCAATGGTAGAGCAGAAGCTTCCCAAGCTTACGACGAGGGTTCGATTCCCTTCACCCGCTCCATCGGATTCCCCGCATTGTTTACGGATCACTAATCATTTACGCGCATACTGATAGTAAGGCCGTTGCGTCCGCGCGGCCCAAGTTACCGTAGCGAGGGGAATGTTATGGTACGTATGCTGATTCTGTCCGTGGCACTGGTTTCGTTTGCGGCAGGATTTATCCACACCCGCCACACGCAGCTACAGATCGCTGAAGTGTCAGAGCCTCAGGTTCTGGCGTTCGCCGCGCATTAGGCAGCCGGAGCGGATCAAACCACTGCCCTCCCAAGGGGCAGTACCCAGCATTTGGCGTGGCAGGAATGCACATCCCCCTTTTTCTCTTTTTCTATATTAATCATAAACTTTGAATGCTCACATGCCACAGTGCGTGGCCTGAGGAAAAAAAGATGAAGGACGAGGAAGGGGCGTTAATACTTCATTAGGAATTTTTCGATACGCTTTTTTTTGTCATCATCCTGTTGGTAGCGTGCCCATGACACATCCCCTTCTGTTCACCAGCGTCAGCGCCATTATGTTCGTCAGCGCCGCCGCGCATGCCGATGCTCAGCATGTTCGTATTGCTTACGATCATCTGGCCGATGGCAAGGTGATTCTGGCGTCAGAGGTTGTGGCTGTGTCTGGGCATGTTCCAGCCCTTCCCCCTTCCCGCGCCTAGCGATTAAACGCAACACCATACGGCCGATGCGGCGACGGCCGCTTTTTTTGTGCCCGCCCTTGCAATTTGCGATGGCAGGCTTTATTTGGGTATGCAATTAACGGATTAATCAACTATACTACTGCACGTTACCTATTACTGAATCTAAAAATTAACACATTGCCGCTTTGTTAATGGATTCCACCCCGTTGCCCTCACCCGGTGTGCAGCGCACCACCGCCTCACCCTTTCCTCCCGCCCCGCACGGTATGGCGCTGGAGGATGAAATTCATCGCCTGCGCCGCGAGATGAACGCGGTGATTCTTGCCCATTACTACCAGGATGACGCGATTCAGGACATTGCCGACTTTGTGGGCGACTCGCTGGATCTGGCACGCAAAGCCGCCGCCACGGATGCAGATGTGATTGTTTTCTGCGGCGTAAAATTCATGGCGGAAGGCGCCAAAATTCTCTCGCCCGAACGGCAAGTGCTGCTGCCTGACCTCGCTGCGGGATGCTCGCTGGAGGACTCCTGCCCCCCCGCTCAGTTCAAGGCCTTCCGCGACGCCCATCCAGACCACATCGCCCTGACATACATCAATTGCTCTGCGGAAGTGAAAGCGCTTTCGGATATTATCGTGACCTCCACCAATGCGGAGGCGATCATCCGCCAGATTCCCGAAGAGCAGAAAATCATCTTCGCACCGGACCGCCACCTCGGCGCCTATCTTTCCAAGAAAACAGGCCGGGAAATGCTGCTCTGGAATGGCGCCTGCATGGTGCATGAGCGCTTCTCTGAAGAAGCGCTGGTCAAACTGCGCGAGCGCCATCCGGGCGCCCACATTATCGCTCATCCGGAATGCCCGGAAACGCTGTTGTCCTACGCCCATCACGTTGGCTCCACCTCATCGCTGATTTCCTTCGCGCAGGCGCATCCCGGTGAGGAATTCATTGTGCTCACCGAGCCGGGTATTTTTCACCAGATGAAGCAGCGCTCCCCTGGCAGCCTTTTCCACCCCGTTCCGGGCCTTGGGGCAGGCTGCGCCAACTGCAATAACTGTCCGTACATGAAGCTCAACACGATGGAGAAAATCTATCAGTGCATGGCGACGCGCAGCCCGGAAATCACCTTGCCAGCCGAGCTGATTGCCCGCGCCCGCCTACCGCTGGAGCGTATGCTGGAGATGTCGCGCCACATCCCCTCCAGCGCCGTTGGCTCGCTCTCCCCGCAAAGCCTTCAGGCATGATGCGCCTGCTGCTTCTGCTCACTGCACTGCTTCTGCCGCTGAGCGGATGGTCGGTGTGGTGGTGGCAACAAGCCGAAACAGAAAAAGCCCGCGTGGCGCACGCAGTGGATTACCTAAACCAATATTTTACTCAATCGCAAAGCCGGCTACGCCTTAGCTACGACCGGCTGGAAGCCACCCACTTCTTCGGCGCGCCGCAGATTGTATTGCATCAGGCCGCTCTGACCCTGCCCGCTCCCTTCGCCCACCGCATTGAAGCACCCTGGCTCCGTTTAGAGCCGGAAGGCGACACTGGTGAACAATGGCAACTGGCATTTCCGCCCTCCTTCACGGCACAGGCGATGAAGCGCACCCAGGAGGATTACCGTTTCTCCGTTAGCCCCATGGTGGATGTCTGGCTCCGCACCCCACGCGCGCAGGCAGCGGAGGCACCCGCCTCCGGGCCACTGGCGGCACTGACGCCACGTGCCGCCCCGCCCCCTGCGACATGGCCGCAAGATGTCCCGCATCAGCTCGCCTATCGTCTACCCTCTACGCTGGATTTAACCGCCACACGCACCGGCACCACACGCACAGCGCGTTTCACGTTCCCTTCTGTCCCGCTGCGGATCTGGCAACCGATCCCGCCGCGCGTGGACGACCGGGTGGAGTTTTTCTTTGCCATGCTCGCTGAGCTAGTGGAAGCACCGCCGCCTGCCAAACCCTAAGGCGTTGTTTTTTTAGTACGCCCGCGCCTCGGGCAGAATGGGTGGGGCTTCCTCGATCACCGGATCAAGCCGGACCGCCGCCTGCCCCATCGTGACATCGGCCGTCTGCGGATCTACCTGCGCCAGCGAGTGAATCAGCCAGCGCGCATCGTCACGCTCAGGGTAATCAGTGCGGTAATGCGCGCCTCGGCTCTCCGTGCGATACTGCGCTGCCGCTACCGTCGCGAGCGCCTGGCATTGCAGGTTATGTGTCTCCACTGCCGCTACCAGATCATTATTCCAGATGAGGCTTCTCTCGCTAATCGCCAGCTGGCCCTCTGCCGCACGCGCCAACGCGGTCAAAGCCTGCAAGCCCGCCGCCAGCGTATCGCCATCGCGCAGGATGCCAGCGTGGGTTTGCATGGTCTGCTGCACCTGCTGACGCCATGCCTGTGGAGTCAATGCGCCGGTGCCGTGGCGCAAGCGGTCAAAATGGGCCAGCGCTCGCGCTAAGCTGGCGACGGGCACATCCGACGATGCCAGTGGAGCCCTATTACGGCGCCGCGCCGCCTGTTCCCCGGCATGCTTGCCGAATACCACCAGATCAAGCAAGGAATTACAGCCCAGCCGGTTTGCGCCATGCACGGAATTGCACGCAGCCTCGCCAATGGCATAGAGCCCGCCGAGTGCACGGCCTTCACCGTCCACCACCTCACAATCGAGATTCGCCGGGATACCGCCCATTGTATAATGCACGGTGGGATAAATCGGCACGGGCGCTTTGGTGACATCCACCCCTGCGAATTGCCGAGACAGGCTGCGCGTCCCCGGCAGGCGGGTGGGAAAATACTCTGGCGGAATGGCCGTCAGATCGAGATGGATATAATCCCCCCGGGGGCCACAGCCCCGGCCCTCGGCGATCTCCTTCACGATGGCACGGGTCACCACATCACGCGAGGCGAGGTCCAGGTATTTCGGCGCGTAACGCTCCATGAAACGTTCGCCATCGCGGTTACGCAGCACACCGCCCTCCGCCCGTGCCGCCTCGCTGATCAGAATCCCCACCCCGGCCAGCCCGGTCGGGTGAAACTGCACATACTCCATATCCTTCAGCGGTACACCGGCACGCACCGCCATGCCGCCGCCATCGCCGGTGCAGGTGGAAGAAGCGGTAGTGGAGGCATACACCTGCCCATAGCCGCCAGTGGCCAGAATCGTGTGATGCGCTAAAAAGACGTGCAGCTGCCCGGTTGCCAGCTCCCACGCCAGCACACCCCGGCATTCTCCGTCAGGCGTCATCAGCAAATCAAGCGCTACAAACTCAATGAAGAAATCCACCGGATAGCGCCGCACATAGCCATACAGGCCCTGCATCATCGCATCGCCGGTACGGTCGGCGGCGGCACAGGCGCGAAAGGCCATATCGCCCTTGCCGAAATGGGTGGACATGCCTCCATACGGGCGCTGGTAAATCTGCCCGTGCTCGCCCTTACTGAAGGGCACGCCCATTTTCTCGAGCTCCAGCACCGCAGTGGGCGCTTCCCGGCACATAAAGGCAATCGCGTCCTGATCGCCCAGCCAGTCGGAGCCGCGCACGGTATCATACATATGCCAGCGCCAGTCATCCGGCGTCACGTTGCCAAGCGCCGCATTGATGCCCCCTTGCGCCGCCACCGTATGCGAACGGGTCGGCGGCACTTTCGACAAGACCGCCACCGATACCCCCTTCTCCGCTGCCGCAATGGCGGCACGCAGTCCAGAACCGCCCGCGCCCACGATGAGCACGTCGTGCGTGTGGTAGATCAGATCGTAGGCTTTGACGGACATGGGCGATGTGCGATAAGGATGCCGGGTAACCGTCACCGATATAAGCCGTTCATTAGGAGATTACTAGCATCATGCCTCTACAGGAAAGCGATTTTGCCGGCCTGATTGACGTTGCGCTGGCGGAAGATATCGGCCATGGCGACCTTACCTCTGACTTGACCGTCCCGCCGGATCAGCAGGCACGGCTGGAAATGGTGGCGCGGGAACCGCTGGTGGCCGCGGGTATCGGGCTGGCGGCGCGGGTGTTTGAGCGGGTGGACCCCTCTTTACAGGCGCAGCTTCTAGTCACTGATGGTTATGCTGTGGATGCTGGGGCGTCGCTGCTGGAAGTCTCCGGCAATGCACGCTCTATCCTTCTGGCGGAGCGCACCGCGCTCAATTTCCTTGGCCGCATGTGCGGGGTTGCGACACTAACGGCTGCCTATGTGAAAGCCGTTGAGGGCACAAGTACACGCATTCTAGATACGCGTAAAACGCTCCCAGGCTGGCGGATGCTCGATAAATACGCCGTGCGGATGGGCGGCGGCCACAACCACCGCCTGCGCCTGGATGACGGCATTCTCATCAAGGATAATCATATCGCGCTCAGCGGTGGCATCACGCTGGCCGTGGCCCGCGCCCGCGCCGGAGCGCCAGCACTGACGATGATCGAGGTGGAATGCGATACGCTGGAGCAGGTCAAAGAAGCCATCGCCGCCGGTGCGGATATGATCTTGCTCGACAATATGAGCCTGGAGCAACTGCGCGAAGCGGTAGCGCTGGGCCATGGCCGGGTGCGCTTTGAAGCCTCGGGCAACGCCACGCTGGAGAGGGTACGATCTATTGCCGAAACCGGTGTAGACGCGATCTCGGTTGGCCGTCTCACCCATTCCGCGCCACAGGTGGATATCGGCCTCGACATCCGCTTTGACGCGGCGTAGTGCATTTATCGCATAAAAAAAGCCCGGCCAGTGAGACCGGGCTTTTTTGCTTTTCTTCAAACAGCAAGGCTTAAACGCGGGCTTTCATGACGTCGGTCGTCTTCACAATGCGCAGCTTGCCCTTTCCTTTGGGAAGCTCACCCTTCGGCTTGGCCAACGTACGCGGCTGACGAACTTCAGCCTTTGCTTCGGCCGGGGCCGCGCTTCGGGCGGCCGTTCCCTTCTTTCCCAGGCCAATCTCCTTGGCGAGTTTGCTACGCTTTTTCGCATAGTTTGGGGCAACCATGGGATAGCTGACGGGAAGATTCCAGCGCTTGCGGTACTCTTCCGGAGTCATATTATAATTTGTCTTCAGATAACGCTTAAGCATTTTCAGCTTTTTGCCATCTTCAAGGCACACGATATAATCAGGCGTTACGGAGGCTGCGATATCGACCGCCGCTGCCTGCGAAGTACCCGAAACAGATTCATCCGCAAACACATCCAAGGATTTCAGCTTGCCATAAACACGCTCAATGATGACTTCAAGCGCATCCATATCCGCTTTGTGGTTTAGGAGGTAGGATGACACAATCTCCGCAGTGGCGGAAATGCGCACGTTGATTGAATCTTTATCTTTCTGGCTCATTACTTGCCTCTTGTTCTTTATTTTCTAATTTTAACAGTAATTGCAGTTGAATGTAAGCAATTATGTGGCGGATACATAGAGTATTAACACTATTTTAGCAAATAAATTCTTTGAAATGCACATATTCTTATAATTTTCATGCGCTTATTTTAATGCAAGTTAAGGTCGATTTTAGCCATTGCGAGCATACACGAGCCATGCCATAGTGCCGTAAATCAGTGGTTTCAAGGTGTGTACATGCCATCGTCCCTCGAACGTAAGTGCCAGGAACGCGGCCTTAAAATGACGGAGCAGCGGCGTATTATCGCCCGGGTTCTCTCCGAATCGGCCGATCATCCCGATGTTGAATTGCTTTACCAACGTGCAAATGCGCTGGATAGCCGCATCAGCATTGCTACGGTCTATCGTACGGTCCGCCTGCTTGAGGAATCCGGTATCATCGAGCGCCACGATTTCGGAGACGGACGCGCGCGCTATGAAGAAGCTGGCGAAGAGCATCACGATCACCTGATTGATTTAAGGTCCGGTCGCGTGATTGAGTTCACCAACAAAGAAATAGAGAAGCTTCAGGAGATTGTAGCTGAGCAGCTGGGCTACAAGCTGGTGGATCATCGGCTGGAACTCTACGGCCTACCCTTAGAGAAAAAGAAAGCCTGAAGCCGATTGTATGACGCAATTGCTTGCCACACCCCGACCATCCACCTAAGTTTCTGCCAGTATGCTGCAAAATTTTACCCTGGAGAAGACACCCTTTGAGGTGATTACGCAAGGCCCCCTCTCCGTACGTCTCGCGGAAACTGCGAAGGAAATCGAAACCGCGCAACATCTGCGCTATGAGATTTTCTGCAATGAAATCGGCGCTAAAGCTACCCCTGAAATGAAGGCCTTATCCCGCGATTTTGATCAGTTTGATCCCGTTTGCGACCATCTTCTGGTGATTCACCAGCCTGAGGGGCAAGAAGCTCAGATCGTTGGCACTTACCGCTTGCTCCTCTCCAGTCGTGCAGAAAAAGTTGGGCGGTTTTACACCGAAGGCGAATATGATATTGCACCGCTGAAGGCCAATGGCGGTCACTTGATGGAGCTTGGCCGATCGTGCGTGCACCGGGATTTCCGCATTCGCCCGGTCATGCAGTTACTGTGGCGTGGCATCGGGGCGTATGTGAATTATCACAAAGTGGATCTCATGTTTGGCTGCGCCAGTTTTCCCAGTGCCAATGTAGAGATGCATCGCCTTGGACTTTCTTACCTGCATCATTACCACCGCGCGACTGCAGATTTGTGCCCCCGCGCACTGGAATCCATTTACGTGGGCATGGATTTACTGCCGCGCGAAGAGGTTTCGGTAAAAACAGGTTTTCATAGCTTACCACCGTTGCTGAAAGGATATCTCCGTCTTGGCGGAATGATTGGTGATGGCGCGGTACTGGACTATGATTACAATACCACCGACGTCTGTATTGTGGTGAAAACAGATAAGATCGGTGACAATTACGTGGCTAAGTTTGCGCCACGTGAAGCAGGCCCTATCGGCTAATGCGCGCCTTTGAATCAAGCCTGATTTCGCTACTTGCGGCCATCGTGATGCTGCTGGCTCGCGTGGTGTTGCCTATCCTACCCAGTACTCCACGGGCGCACGCAAAGCGCCTGCTGTGCCAAACCGGCCTCCGTCTGCTTGGGGTAAAATTAGCGGTGGAAGGAGAAATGGTGCCCGGCCCGGCGCTTGTGGTCAGCAACCACTGCAGCTATATGGATATTCTGATTTTTCAATCCATTGCTGAGGTCAGCTTCACCCCCAAGCGGGAGATTGCCTCCTGGCCAATTATCGGCGGCATCACCACGGCCTTTGGCGCGGTGTATGTGGATCGCTCACCCGGCCGTACGCGGGAGGTAACAGAGACGTTGCTTGCCCAATTACGCGCTGGAAAGCGCATTTGTTTATTTCCTGAAGCGACCACTAACGATGGCCGCAGCATGAAGCCTTTCCGCTCCTCACTTTTTGCCCTTGCCGAAGCGTGGGATGGTGCATCCCCTCTCCCGGTTCAGCCCGTCACGCTGCGCTATGAGTCACTCGAAGGTCGCCCTCTAGACGACAACAGCTGGCCAGAGGTGGCGTGGTATGGTGATAGTGATCTCCTGAGTCATCTGTGGCGTGCATTTAGTCATCATGACCTGCGCGTGCGTGTAATCTTTCATCCTCCACAAACGCTAGGGGATGGCGTGGGTAGGAAAGAGATAGCTCAGAATGCGGAACGCCTGATTCGAGAGACATTATTTGGTTCCCATGAGAGGGCCGCATGAGCCTTCCTGAGATGAAACCCATCGTGCCTTTAGTGGAAATCAAGCCCCCGGCGTTTGACGTAGATATCCATATTGCCTATGCCACGGCAGATAATTTTACTGACGCGCCGGTATACAGCCGCCCCGCCTGCTATCTTCACCCCGATGCGGCTGATGCACTGGCTAAAGCCATCCAGTATGCGGCAGAGTTGGATTTACGATTGAAGATTTTTGATGCGTACCGCCCCACGGAAGCACAGTGGGCCTTATGGAACCATACGCCAGATCCAGACTTTCTGGCGAATCCTGAGCGTGGCTCACCCCATTCCCGCGGGGTGGCCGTGGACCTGACGCTGATTGATCGGTATGGCAGTGAACTTCCCATGGGCACCGCCTTTGATGCATTCACGCCTCTTTCTCATCACGGCGCGACAGGAGTTTCTGCGGAAGCAAAAAAGAATCGCCTGCTACTGCTTGGTATCATGACCTCGGCAGGTTTTGACTTTTACCGCAATGAATGGTGGCACTATCAGCTTTTTCATAGCCGCACCTACCCCTTACTCAGCGACCAAGAAGCGGGTACTCACATGATGGCACATCATTAAGTGCTGTGTGCTCTCGCTTTTCTATGGGAAAACTGTTGCGGGTGTGATTTTGTGATTCGATGGTAACTACGTTACGCGATCCCTCGTTAATTCAGCGTGATGCATCAGATCCTGCCGCATCGGTCTGGGTAGCCGCATCGGCAGGCTCCGGCAAAACCAAGGTTTTGACGGATCGCGTGTTGCGTCTATTGCTTACGGAAACCTCGCCCTCGCGGATTGTGTGCATCACATATACCAACGCAGCCGCGGCTGAGATGGAGTCACGCATTTTCAGCCGCCTGAGTCGTTGGGCCGTGATGGATGAAACAACTCTGGCAGAGGAGCTGGGTGCACTCACGGGACATTCCCCTACCACACGCATGCTGCAAAGCGCCCGACGTTTGTTCACAGAGGCATTGGAAGACAGCCCAGGATTGCGCATTAAAACTATACATGGGTTCTGTCAGTCAGTTCTGGCCCGTTTTCCGCTGGAAGCAAACGTGCCACCCAATTTTCAAGTTCTGGATGATCGCACGGCGAGTGAAATGCTGGATGAAGCCCGCCTGCACCTACTCGCTGGTGTTGAGAACGCTGATATTGACACCACGCGCCTCACAGAAGCGCTGCATTATCTGGTCGCAGAGCATCATGAAGCGGGATTCACAGAACTTCTACGTGCGGTTATTCAGCAGCGGCGTACGTTTGTTCGTATTCTTGCCCAGCCGGGAGGGCTTTGCAGTGCCCATGAGCGTCTTTACAAAGCACTGAACGTATCCCCACACGCGACAGAGGTTGAATATCGTCTGGCCAGCTTCACATACAGTGTAGATGAAAAACGTGATGTCCGGCGTCTATTGGAGGCGCTGCAGGACGGCAAGAAACTCGATGGATTATGCGCTTCAAACATGCGCGCTTTTGTTCACAGCGATATGACGGACTGGGGCCAGCTGAAGGACTATCTTTCTGCTTTCCTGAGCGAAGGAGATGTCCGCAAAAGGCTTCCTACGTCAGCGGTACTGAAAAAAGATCCTTTATTCGATGAGATCTGGCAGAAAGAAGCACGTCGTTGTCAACACTACCTCCACACGTTGCGTCAACGTGATAATGCCCATGGTAGCGCGCATGTCCTCACGCTCGCTGCCGCTTTATTTTCGTATTATGAGCACAGCAAACGACTCCGCGGCCTGCTGGATTATGATGACCTAATTCTTCATACTCGCCAGTTACTTTGTGACGGTGGGCAAGGCAGTCTTGACTGGGTGCTCTACAAACTGGATGGCGGCATCGATCATTTGCTTATTGATGAAGCTCAGGATACCTCGGCTGAGCAGTGGGCCATTACCCAGCGGCTGGTGGAGGAGTTTTATGCGGGGCTGGGCGCACGAGACGTTGAGCGTACATTATTTGTTGTCGGCGATGGCAAGCAGTCAATTTATCGCTTTCAGGGTGCCGAACCGGAGGATTTCCACCATATGCGACTGCATCTGGGTCAACAGGCAGAGCATTCCCGCCATCTTTGGCGTGAGGTAACAATGGACGTCTCTTTCCGCTCCGTACAAGCGGTACTGGATGTTGTGGATGCGACATTTGCTCTGCCTGAGGTAAGGCTGAGGGCCATAAGTGACCAAGAACATATTCGCCATTATGCTTACCGTAAAGCAGAGCTGGGACGCGTGGAATTATGGCCTTTGACTCGTGGGGATGAGAAAGAGGATAAGGAAGTTTGGCCACTGCCAGACCGCTCAGAGATGCATACAACTGCTACCCATCGGCTGGCGCAGCAGATAGCCAAAACGATTCGCCAATGGCTTGATGAAGGGCGCTGCCTGGAGGCAACCGGCATGCCTGTAAGACCAGGTGACATACTCATTCTGGTGCGGCGTCGTGCTGATTTGGCTATTGCGATCACCAATGCGCTGCGACAGGCGGGCGTGCCTGTCGCGGGGCTTGATCGCATGCAACTCAACAAGGCTTTAGCGGTTCGTGACCTCATCGCATTAGGGCATGTGCTATTGCTTCCCTACGATGATTTATCTTTAGCCTGCGTTCTCAAATCTCCGCTTTACGGAATCTCGGAAGACGCGCTGTTTAGCATTTGTTATGGACGAGATGCAGAGCCTTTATGGGAGCGGCTGATGGGCTATTGCGGCAAGGACCTTATGTTACTGAGTGCCCGCGATGAGCTTGGTAGTTTGCAGCGTGTCTTTCAGTACCAAGGATGTGCAAGCCCCTATGCTTTCTACACGGAGCTTCTTTACGCTCGCGACGCCATGAAGCGTTTTGTTGCCCGTATGGGTAAAGGCGTCCAAGAGATACTGGAAGTCTTTCTTGAGCAAGCGCGGACGTATGAAACGTCTCACCCTCCAAGCCTGCAGGGTTTTCTGCATTGGCTAACCCTTGATAGCTCCGATATTAAGCGGGATACAGAGCTGAATGCGAACGAAGTCCGTATCATGACAGTGCATGGCGCAAAAGGACTCGAAGCGCCTATTGTTTTTCTACCAGAAACCCATCGCTCCTCGCAGAATAAGGAGATCACATTTATTCTTCACCCAGTGGGGAGCCAAGAGGAAGAAGTGCTGCTGCAACTGCCCGCTTCAAAGATAAATGATTCGGACCTCGTCTCCTTAATGCGTCAACAAAAAGCAAGCGCTGATGAAGAGGAATATTTCCGTCTACTCTATGTTGCGATGACCCGGGCACGCGATGAGCTTTATGTTTGTGGCCTCGCCAGCAAGCGAAGTACGTCCCTTAGCTGGTATGATGCCATCAAAAAAGCGATGGAAGCAATGGAAGGTGTTCAGTTGCTCACAACTCAACCAGAAGCAGAACCCTTGCTGGTTTATACGCGTGGCGAGAGCAAACCATCCGCTACGGCCTTAGTGGCCGAGCCTCCCCTGCCGAGTGTCTCCAGTGTTCCAGCACTACCCGCCTACTGCTTTGAGGAGCCAATACCTGAGCCACCCAGACAGCGGTTGCTTAACCCCTCCCGATTGATGGAGGAATATGGAAGTGCCTTTTCACCCACCCGCGGGGCTGAGCCAGCTCAGGATTCGCAAGGGATGTCGGCGGCAGAGTGCGGCATCGTCATGCACCGTCTGTTACACATACTGAGCGTGATCAGTCCATCACAACGGGCGCGGATCGCGTCGGAATATCTGGAGCGATATCGTTTCCGTTTATCCGTTGAGAAGCGCGAGGGAATGCTAAACAGCCTGCTATTGTTAATGAGCGATCCAGTATATGCACCTATTTTCAGCCCCGAGGCGTTGTCGGAAGTGTCAGTCAGCGGCCTCATAGAACATGCGGAAGCCATTCTTGGAGAGGAGGGCTCTCTGGCGCTGAGTGGTCAGATTGACCGTTTGCTGGTGATGCCGGAGCGGGTACTGGTCATTGATTTCAAAACCGGAGAACTTCCCCAATTTGGCCCTGATAACAAATACAGGATTCCAGAAATTTATCGGCGTCAAATGGAAGCTTATCGACAGTTGTTACAGCGCATTTATCCAAAGCACACGATAGATTGTGCTTTGATTTACACCGCGATCCCCCTACTCTTGCCTGTATCGCATACCTTGACGCCACAGCAGCCCGTCGCTATCTAGGTGGCATCACGTATTTTTTGGGGAGCACCACCATGACCAAGCATGTTACCGATAAGGAATTCGAGTCCGCCGTTTTGAAGGCCGAGGGACCGGTGCTGGTCGACTTCTGGGCAGAATGGTGCGGCCCCTGCCGTCAGCTGGCACCGATTCTCGACCAAGTGTCGGAAGAAATGGGCGAAAAAGTGACCATTGCTAAAGTCAACATCGACGAGAATCCCGAAGCACCCACTCGCTATGGTGTGCGTGGCATCCCAACCATGATCCTGTTTAAAGGCGGCCAGCCGGTGGCCACTAAGGTTGGCTCCATGCCGAAATCGCAACTCGTTGAGTGGCTACAAACGCAGGTGGCCTAATCCCTGCATCCGCGCGGCCATGCCGGATACCAACGCTTCCGCTACCGTTTTTCCGGGACAGGAAAAAATTCGCATCCCTTTAGAACGCGCAGCGCGCGATATGCAGCAATGCCTGGCCATCGGTGGTCCGGTGAGTCTACCCTTGGCGATTCGTGTGACTCCAACCATTGGCGCGCAATCCCGTCAGCAGTTTGAAAAAATGCTTGGGGCTCCACCGTATCGACCGCACAACGAAAACGAGTATCTTATAAATTCCGGCCAGATCACAGTAGATACCCTGAAATCGCTGGTGGCCATGGATGACGTGCTGGAAGTTACCTACGCCGGGAAGCTTAAAGCGTCCGTCCGCCGGGAACGACGGCTGCGCTAGGGCTTACGAAACGTTTGATGCACAAAGAAAACGGCGCAGCGCATATTGCGGATGCGCCGCATCGCCATGGATGGCAGACGGAGGCAACAGGCGATGCATCAGCCCGTGATGCACGCCCTCCAGAATCGCGACAAGCACCGCGGCCGGATCGGCATCGGCGCCGCTGATGCGGTGCTCGATGCGGCGCAGCGGCGTCGGAACCGCCTGCCGGGCCAGCGCCTGTGCCCCGTTTAGCGCGCCTGTGCCGTCGGGCAGGCGCAGCGCGACGGTACGGTTATTGCCACCCCAGCTGGCATTGACCGGCGCATGCCAGCCCGGCACAAACCGCGCCCAGGAATCCGGGTAGGGCGCAAATATGGGCAGATGCGCTTCCACCTTGGCCAATAGCCCCGCCAGCGCATGAGCCAGTGGGTCGCTGAGCGCGTCGCCCTGCTTGGAAAATACATTCACGCCCGCCGCATCCGCCAAATGCAGATGCACATGAAGCGCGCTGCCGTACTGATCGGCAAACGGTTTGGCCGCAAAGCTGGTTTGTATGCCCTGCGCGAGCAGTACCTTGGCTAGATCCATCCGCAGTTGAGTAAGATCCGCGGCGAGCTGCACCGCATCCTCCGTTGGACGCAACGACAGCTCCCACTGGCACGGCCCGCGCTCTGCTTCCACCGTTTCTAGTGAGAGTGGCGCGACGTTCCTCACCGCCTCTTCTATACTCTCTAATGCCACCGCTCCCGTACGCGGTGCCATCTCCGTATGCGGCCAGGCATACCACTCCAGCTCCGCTGCCAGGACGGCCGTCAGCCCAAAATCATCGCGTAGCCGTTGTTGCCACGCCCGCACATCATCCATGCGAGGAGCCTCCTTCCCCCTCTCCTCCGGAGGAGGAGAAGAAGCGTTCTTTCCTCCTCGCGTCCGCCGTCATGCCTCACCTCTTAATGCATGATGAGCTTCTTTCTTATCTCTTCTTGTAGATGAGTGCTATGCCTGCGTTTAGGGTAAACTCCCTCTCCTTTTCCAAGGCTGCAACGCCGACAGAGCGTTTCAAGCTGGGGTGTGGGGTTTCTCCTTGCCCCCGCCAACGCCATTCCCTCGTAATCGGGAATCTCATGCGTCCCTCACCTCTGGATTCCCGCCTTCGCAGGAATGACAAGAACTTGACTTAGTTTTTTTCTCTCAGGTTAGAATGATAGCTTTGTATTATGATAAATGCCTACTCATAAGCCTAATAATAATTAGCATTCAGAACCTATTTAGGGGTAGAGAGAAATTACTTATTAGAAGAAAAGATAATTCTTCCAAACGCTGCAATTTTAATGGTTTCTTTTTCCCATGTGACCGCCACTTTGAATCTTCTTTCTTCCCTAATTTCTAACATCGGGCCTAAATTGAAGCTTTGAAATGCAGCATTGTTCTTTGAAAAGCCGACTTCAATACTTTCGTCTTCAAGAGCAAAGAAGGATACTTTCACTTCTCTAAGACAAACGTCACCCAGAGCTGTTTTTTGTGACATAGGCCAGTCAGGAACTTCAAAAATCACGACCACTGCGCCAACTGAAAAAAAATTTGCTGCTATCTCAGCTGTTATTTTTGAATAAAGCTCTAGTGTATCAATGCAATGCTCGTGAAGCTTTTTACCAGTCTCAACAAAACAATCTCTAAATGGCGGATGATACGTTATACCCCTGTCAATGACAGGAAGTAGCAATAGCCTATGAGGCTGAACTAAAATATGAGGAATAGAGCCGTCATATTTAGTTATTATTTTTTCACCTTGAATACCTATTGACTGAATGTAGCTTGAACCGTCTGGTCCAGCCATGATTACCAAGCTGCCCGGCTGGTGCTCAACGATAAGCTGAATTGAATGACCTTGTGCATTTCGTGCGTGAGTAATGTAGTTAAGCCACTTATCGTTTTTTCTGGCTTTCTCATAGTTGCCTAAGCTTGTCTTTAACTTATTATCAGTATCATGTGACTTTAGGCCATTTAACTTGTCTTGAATGCGCTTAATGACAAATAAAAAATCAATCCAAGCATCTTCATATTCAAGAAAGTTATTTGCCTTCTCCATTCTTTGAATACAACGACCTCCCCTCTCTAATTCCAACCAAATATTCTCCAAAGAGGGTGTTTCATTTTCCATCCCCTATCCCACCTTCCGGTACAGCTGCCGTCCCATCTCGTCGTATTTCTTCGACATTTCTGCCATTCCCTCTTCCGCTTCGGCCATCGCTTTGGCGTCGGCCATGACCTGCTGGCCGAAGTCGGTTTGGGCGAAGTCGCGAACATCCTGGGTGATCTTCATGGAGCAGAATTTGGGGCCGCACATGGAGCAGAAATGCGCCACTTTCGCGCCGTCGGCGGGCAGCGTCTCGTCGTGATATTCGCGCGCCGTGTCGGGGTCGAGGGAGAGGTTGAACTGATCCTCCCAGCGGAACTCGAAACGCGCACGCGACAGCGCGTTATCCCGCAATTGCGCGGACGGGTGGCCCTTGGCGAGGTCGGCGGCATGGGCGGCGATTTTGTAGGCAATCACCCCATCCTTCACGTCGTCGCGGTTGGGAAGACCCAGATGCTCTTTGGGCGTCACGTAGCACAGCATCGCCGTGCCGAACCAGCCGATCATCGCCGCGCCGATGGCGCTGGTGATGTGGTCATAGCCCGGCGCAATGTCCGTGGTGAGCGGGCCTAGCGTGTAGAACGGCGCTTCGGCGCAGGCCTCCAGCTGCTTTTCCATGTTCTCTTTGATGAGGTGCATCGGCACGTGGCCGGGGCCTTCGATCATCACCTGGCAGTCATGTTTCCAGGCGACTTTCGTCAGCTCGCCGAGGGTTTTCAGCTCGGCGAACTGCGCGGCGTCGTTGGCGTCCGCGATGGAGCCGGGGCGCAGCCCGTCACCCAGCGAGAAGCTGACGTCATAGGCGCGCATGATCTCGCAGATTTCCTCAAAATGTGTGTAGGTGAAGTTTTCCTTGTGATGCGCGATGCACCATT
>DBAU01000026.1 GCA_002291845.1 Alphaproteobacteria bacterium UBA1002
TTACCTTATGCACCACGACGCAGGTGGTATCCCTTGAAAACGGCGTCATTCATCGCTTTACAATTGACCCAGAAGCCCTGGGCTTTGAGCGTATTGAAAAACGCGATATTGCAGGTCAGGATCCAGAGTATAACGCAAAAGCATTGCAGATGCTTCTCAGTGGGAAAAAAGGACCTTATCGGGACATGGTATTGTTAAACAGTGCAGCAGCACTCTGCGTTGCCGATGCTACGAATGATATACCTTCTGGCATCGCAATGGCGATGCAAGCGCTCGATTCAGGCCATGCCCAACATCTTCTTGCACGGCTAGTGGAGCTGACCCGACATGGCTGATGTACTAAAGGAAATATGTCAACGCAAAGCAGCGCATGTTGCGGCGCGTAAAGCGGCCGTGAGCCTTTCTGAATTGCAAGCGGCTGCAGAAGCACAACCCATGCCTCGTGGCTTTCTGTCCACTTTACGTGCACGCGTGGCCGCTGGGAAAATCGGCCTGATCGCGGAAGTTAAAAAAGCCTCACCAAGTAAAGGTGTCATTCGTGAGGATTTTGATGCCGCAAACCTTGCAAAATTATATGAACGCGCTGGAGCAACGTGCGTGTCTGTTCTAACCGATACGCCTTATTTTCAGGGTGAAGATGCCGATTTTGTTGCTGCACGTACATCGATTAACCTACCAATGATTCGCAAAGATTTTATCATTGATCCATGGCAGGTGTTAGAAAGCCGCGCCCTCGGTGCAGATTGTATCTTACTGATTATGGCAGCGCTTAGTCGCGAGCAGGCACAGGAGATAGAGCAAACATCACTAGGGCTTGGAATGAATGTCCTTATTGAAACACATGATGAAGCAGAAGTTGAGCTGGCGCTAACGCATCTCACGTCTCCACTCATTGGTATTAATAATCGTAGTTTGAGGACGCTCGATGTTGACTTAGCAACCACAGAGCGTCTTTCACCCATGATTCCATCGGATCGTTTGGTGATTTGTGAGAGTGGGATACACACCGATAAAGATATTGCCCGAATCCGCCAGGCAGGCGTACATTGTTTTCTCATAGGCGAGTCGCTGATGCGGCAGGCCGATGTTGAACATGCCACACGGATGCTCTTACGTGCTGACGCCTGATTATTATATCTCCCTGCCCCAAGGTGTGAATGTTCACATTCTTGATATTCTTGCGTTCAGTTGGTTCTGCCTTGCGTGGTTGGCATATAGCGAAATTAGCCATCGCATCCATGTGAACAATAGCAGCGACAACCTGCTTACCATCATGCATCAGTACCGAGTGCAATGGATGCGGCAAATGCTTAAACGCGAGAGCCGAATTCCGGATATGACCGGAGTGGGCAACATGATTCGCAGTATTTCTTTTTTTGGAAGCACGAGTATTTTTTTGGTCATCGGTGCCATTGGCTTGATGGGATATAGCCAGCAGGCACAGGCTGTCATTCGTGAAATACCCTATGCTATGCCACCCTCACCCTTCACGTGGGAGCTAAAAGTCAGCTTGCTCATCATAGTGTTTGTGCACGCGTTTTTTAAATACACTTGGTCCCTGCGTCAGTTTAACTACATCACCATTTATGTAGGCGCAGCACCGGGAACGCATGAGCATATTGAGCAACACGAACACTATGCACAGCGTGGGGCGGAAATGATGACCTCTGCTGCGCGGCATTTTAACCTTGGGCTTCGTGCATACTATTATGGCTTTGCCATTTTCAGTTGGTTTATTCACCCCGTTGCCTTCTTATTAACCACAACCATTGTGATTTGGGTGCTCTACCGCAGAGAATTTCTCTCCGCTACCTACACGACGTTACGAAGGGATGATCCCATTCTTCATCCTAAAACCCCTCTATGATACGTTTTTGGTGCTTATTTTTTATTTGCTGCGCGTGTGTAGGGGGCTCTGCATCAGCCTACACACAAGAAGAGCTTTGCCGCGATGAAAACGCCTATGTCCCCATCGCCGAGCGCTTGCAACCGGGGCTGTTGTTCAAACTGGAAAAATGTGGCGTAGAGCCCAGTTATCTATTTGGCACAATTCATACTGATCAGCCTGACCTACTAAAAAACAATGCTAAGGCCGTTGATGCTTTGCAAAGTTCACGCATTGCACTCTTCGAATTGGTGCAATCCAACGAACTTCAGCAGGAAGTCGTGCGCTACATGCTCTATCCAACACAACAGCGCGACGGCTTATCGCATGCAATTGGTCTGGAACTGTATGAACAGGCGCTCACACATATGCAGCGTCTCCAACCCGATATGCCTCCGGCTTTTTTTAATCGCTATCGTCCTTGGGCAGCTGCAATTTTATTGCAGTATCCGCCGCAAACGGGAGATGGCATTGTACTGGATGCGCGAATGCAAACCCTTGCCCAGCAGCAGCATATCGCAGTCGCAGGCCTGGAAACCGCGGCAGAACAATTTAGTTTCTTTCGTACATTATCGGCGGAAGAACAGCGCTTGATGATGGTTGACGCAATCGACCGGATGGATGAAATCCGCCAGATTAATCGGGAACTCTTCGAAGCGTATGGCGCAAAAGACTTGCTAACAATCTATGAGATTGGCGAAACGTCCTTTGCTGCGTTTGAAAATCCCGTGTTTGCAGAAAAGATGAAACATTTTTTGATCACAGAGCGGAATCGTAAAATGGTCGTACGCATGATTCCACATCTGAATAAGGGGCGCACATTTATTGCCGTAGGCGCGCTGCACTTACTTGGCAATGATGGTTTGCTCGCAACGCTCGAAGAAAAAGGCTTTTCGATCTCTCAGGCCGACTAGTTAGCCCTGCAGCGATTCCATGGGCGTTTAATGGCCCCCTGACATCCGTTCTCAATGTGAAGCCCCTCTTCCGTAAACCAAAGCGCGTGAGTGCCATTTTTTGAGAGGGCCGCAGAGTCTATTTTTTTTGCCCGACAATTCGCTGGCAGTTTAACATCACTGATAACGACATCAGCCAGTATACAATCCTCAGCCCATGCGCGTGGATAGCGAGGAAGAGCGATCACACTTTTTTTCCCACGTATCAGGCATCCAGAAAGATCGCATGGCGGCGATGCATGAGGAAGCATCTGAGTATCCAACGCGAGCTGCCATTCCCGCACTGAAAAACTGCGTGCCGTTCCTCTTAGCAAACGCCAGCCTTCTGAAGTGTTCCACGCGATCGCACGTGCATCGCCGGAAATAAGTAAATCAGGAGTCTGATACCACACTGATGAAAGCAATGCCCCAACGATCACGCCTCCTCCAGTCAGTCGCCAGATCCGTTTCGGGTACAGCAAGATAAGGCCGCCGAAAATCATAACGAAGGTTGCCGCGCTGCTAATGGGCGCAAGATGAAGCAATGCCCCTGGCCAGGCAGCAACCAGATCTGCAATGTGCACCATCAGGTTAAATCCCTCACCCACAGCCTCCAAAAAGATAGGGTCTAGTTGAAAAGGCGACAGCAATAAAGCGAGCATAAGTGCAGGTGTTACCCAGAACGTGACAAGCGGTATTGCCGCCAAGTTTGCCAGTAAGCCGTAGCTTGAAAACTGATGAAAATGATAGGCCGCCAAGGGTGCAGTGGCGACTCCAGCTACCAATGATGTCATCGCGATACCGAACAGATAATCAGCGATGCGACGGGGCCAACGAACATATTCCCAATACTCGCGATCGTGACGACGCGACCACCATCGATAATAAAGAATCAATGCCAATACTGCGGCAAAAGAGAGTTGAAAACCAGGCTCTAGCAAACTCGAGGGTTGCACCAGCAGTATCAGGGTTGCCGCCAGGACTAACGAGCGCAATGCGTCCGTCTCTCGCCCCAAAAGAATCGCGGTAAATACCAGCGCTATCATTACGTAAGCGCGTACCGCGGATATCGGAAAATCAGCAAGCCATAAATAAAATATACCACTCAGCAGCGCGATTAATGCAGCAGGCTTGCGAATATCGATGCGCATTGAAAGAGGGGCCGCGACCAGCACCAAACGTATGAGATAGTAAAGCAGACCGCACACCAGCGTCATGTGCATCCCGGAGATAGCAAGGATGTGCGAAAGCCCTGCAACACGCATATTCTGTTGAATTTCATCCGTGATAGAGGACTGATCGCCCGTCACATATGCCACGGCCAATGCATTGGCCGGCGCAGGCAGACGACGCATAAAGTATTGCTTCAAATAAAGTCGGTGCTCTGCCATCCAATCATTCCATGGTGTGGAGGACGCCACCGCATTTTTTTGCGTTGCCATAGGTAACACAGGAGGTATGGCGTAGCCTATACCGCCGATGCCTCGGAAATAGAAATAGCGACCAAAATCAAAACCTCCAGGAATTACAGGCCGCGCTGGTGGCGAGAGATTGGCGCGCATTTCTACCCATTGGCCAACAGCAAAAGACTGCCCATTCAGTGTTGCGGAGATACGAATGCGCTCGGGAGTGCGCTCTGGTGCCAGACCATCAATGATAAGCTGATCTAACGTAAGGCGCTGTTGTGCTCCATCAAACGCAATTTCACGGATGCGTCCGCTGACATCACGAATCCCCAATGGAGCGGAAAGCACCGGCGCCTCGGCGCGCTTTGTTTGCCATATACCTGCCGAATAGCCCAACGCAACGACGCTTAAAGCCAATGATACTACAAAGAGATACTTGTGGTGGCGAAAATGCCAATTCAATCCAAGAGCGGGCAACAACACCAATGATACGGTATGAGACGGATGGTAAGGCAGCAAAAAAAAGCATGAAACTCCGACACCTAGCCAGAGCGGCAGCCACTGCACCCAGCGCTGCAGGGGATTTGCGGCGGCTTGGGCTGAGGGTTGCATTTTTATGATGGTACCTTATAACGCATGGGATTTCCTTAACATACCGCAGATCCAATGTCAGTTATCACCCGCTTCGCCCCCTCTCCGACCGGCTTTTTGCATATTGGCGGCGCGCGAACCGCCTTATTCAACTGGCTTTACGCAAAACATCACGGCGGGACGTTCTTTTTACGGGTTGAAGATACGGACCGCGCGCGCTCGACGGATGCCGCGATAAACGCTATTTTTGATGGTTTGCGATGGCTTGGCTTGCAGTGGGACGGTGAACCAGTGATGCAGTTCTCACGTTCAGCACGCCATAGGGAGGTGGCCGAGCAGCTTCTTTCAGCGGGGCATGCGTATCGCTGCTACGCCACGCAGGAAGAACTGGATGCTTTACGAGCTCAAGCCACCGCTCAGGGCAAGCCTTTCCGATATGATGGACGCTGGAGAGACCGTCCTGCTTCCGACGCTCCTGCTGGTGCGCCCTATGTGATTAGGCTTAAAGCAGCACGTGATGGGGAAATCGTCATTGCTGATCAGGTGCAGGGCGAGGTCCGTGTTGCTTGCGCTGAGCTGGATGACATGGTGCTTCTACGCTCTGATGGCACCCCTACCTACATGTTAGCCGTGGTGGTGGATGATTATGATATGGGTGTTACGCATATTATTCGTGGTGACGACCACCTAACCAATGCTTTTCGCCAGACACTGATTTATCGCGCGATGGGATGGAAAGTTCCCGAGTTTGCTCATATTCCTCTGATTCATGGCACAGATGGGGCAAAGCTCTCAAAGCGTCACGGTGCATTGGGTGTCGAGGCTTACCGAGAGATGGGCTACCTCCCTGAAGCTATGTGTAACTATCTGCTTCGGCTGGGATGGTCACACGGAGATGAAGAAATAATTCCAGTCAGTCAGGCGATTGAATGGTTTGATCTGCCCGCTGTTGGACGCGCACCGTCACGTTTTGATATGGCAAAGTTGAATCATCTCAACGGACATTACATGCGTGAGCGCAATGATGAATCTCTCGCCGCACTTGCTTTACCCTTTTTAGAAACAGCGCTTGGGCGTAGCGTAGCCAACGATGAGCAAGCATTGTTTACGCGTGCCATGACCGGGCTTAAACCTCGGGCAAACACACTGGTTGAACTTGCCGAAAACGCGCTCTTTTATTTCTCACCGCGGCCTGTGCCACTCAATGAAAAAGCCGTTGCACTACTTAACGAACCAGCTCGGGCTTTATTGTCTCAAGCCGTCGTGGCGCTCGATGCACTAGAAAACTGGGATCATGACCATTTGCTCGAGGCTGCACAAGGCATTGCTACGGGTGCAGGGGTGAAGCTTGGTGGGCTAATGAATCCCATCCGCGCAGCCATAACAGGGACGACTGCCTCGCCCAGTATGTTTGAAGTCATGGAACTGATTGGACGGGAAGAGTCCCTTGCACGACTCCGCGATGCCATCCATCGCGCCTAAGGCTTTTTAGCATGCTACGGCATGACAAGAGAAATTTTTGCGACTATATTTCAAACTATGACTGTATTACCTATTGTTATTGCACCTGATCCTAGGCTGAAAACTCCCTCTCAGCCTGTCATGGAGATCACTCCTGAAATTCACCGTTTAATGGATGACATGCTGGATACTATGTATGCTGCCAAAGGCATCGGGCTATCCGCGGTACAGGTGGGCGTGCTCAAGCGCATCATTGTGGTGGATGTGGAGCAACGCGAGGAAGAAGGGACACGCCATCCCATTAAAATGATTAATCCAGAAATCATCGGCGAAACGGAAGAGCTGAATCTTTATAATGAAGGCTGCCTTTCTTTCCCTGGTCAGTATTCGGAGGTGGAGCGCCCTGAAGCCATTCGCGTACGCTACCTTGATGAACATGGCCAACAACAGGTCATTGAAGCAGACGGCTTACTGGCAACCTGCATTCAACATGAGATCGATCATATGAATGGCGTTGTTTTTGTTGACCATCTATCCCGGGTGAAACGCGATGTGATCCTGCGAAAAGTACAAAAAGCGCGAAAGATGCAGGAACTTCCTGAATACCCCGTGGATCTGGGATAGTATGCGCCTTATATTCATGGGTACGCCAGCGTTTGCTGTCCCTGCGTTGAAGGGGTTACTTTCTTCTGAACATCAGGTGTTGGCCGTCTACTCACAGCCTCCTCGCCCGGCCGGGCGCGGCCAGAAGTTAACCCCCTCACCGATCCAGCAGCTTGCTGAGCAATATGGCCTCCCCGTACATACCCCTGTTTCTCTAAAATCTGAAGAAGAGCAGGAACGCTTTCGCGCGTATCACGCGGACGCCGTTGTGGTGGCGGCTTACGGGTTGCTTCTGCCACCGCCTATCTTGCAGGCAAGTCGCTATGGTTGTTTTAACTTACATCCGTCGGATCTGCCGCGCTGGCGGGGCGCAGCCCCTCTTCAGCGCACGATTCTCGCCGGAGACCGCGAAACAGCGCTATGCATTATGCAAATGGATGAAGGCCTCGATACAGGAGATGTCCTGCTACGCCAGCAGATAAGCCTGCCGCCAGACATTACGGCCGGAGAATGGCATGATCGTGCAGCACGTGAATCTGTTCCGTTGCTATTGCAGGTGCTTGAACAAGTCTCGACGGGGACGGCATGTCCTCAACAACAAGCACAGGAAGGCGTCACCTATGCACATAAAATCCGTAAGGAAGAAGCGCCCATCGATTGGTCACGTTCTTGCCATGACGTACTGCATCACATTCACGGCATGAATCCTTTTCCCGGCGCCACCTTCATGGTGGGGGGAGAACGCTGGAAAGCATTGCGGGCTGAATGCTGTGAGGCGAGCGGTATTGCAGGGACGACCCTTGACGATCAACTTACCGTTGCCTGTGGTGAAGGAAGCGTTCGCTTGCTGAGTGTCCAGCGTCCTAACAAAGCGATATTACCCACGGCAGATGCATTACGTGGGGCCCCCATTCCCGCACACACTGCACTTGGCTGATATGCCACGCTATAAACTCACTCTTGAGTATGACGGAACGGGACTTGCCGGATGGCAACGCCAGGAAGGCCTTGTTTCCGTACAAGGACTACTTGAAGAGGCGGTGACCCATTTTTGTGGGGAGCAGGTTACCGCTTACTGCGCAGGCCGCACAGATGCAGGGGTGCATGCACGAGGACAAGTCGCACATATCGATCTGGAGAAGGCGCATGATGCTTTCACCGTTCAGCAAGCCATCAATTTTCACCTGATCGACCATCCACTCATTGTCGTATCGGTTGAAGCGGTCTCTGATGAGTTCCATGCGCGTTTTGGCGCATGCCGACGGTATTATGAATATGTCATTATTAATCGACGGGCGCGCTCTGTATTGGATGCTAGACAAAGCTGGCATCTGCCGGTTTTACTCGATATTGATGCCATGCAGGAAGCGGCGCGTTTTTTGATCGGCCATCATGATTTCAGTAGTTTTCGTGATTCGGATTGCCAATCTAAATCACCCCTTAAAACCCTTGAAGATCTTTCTATTTCCCGTGAAGGGGAGCGTGTCATACTGCGTACTCATGCGCGTTCATTTCTACATCATCAAGTGCGTATTATGACAGGCACATTGGTTGAAGTAGGGCGCGGCAAATGGAAACCGATACGTGTTGCGGAGGCGCTAGCCGCACGGCAGCGGTCAGCAGCAGGTCCAACTGCACCGGCGCATGGACTTTGCTTTTTGCGCGTTGACTACAAATAAAGACCCTTAAAAAATATCCCACCAGGGATCGTCATCTACCGGCATGACGCGAGGCGGTAAAGGCTTTGCCTCATTAAAGACGCACATCACATCCGAACCATGACGCAGCGTAAACACGGAGGTAACGCGCTCAATGACGATGTAATTGCCATTCTTCCTGAAATTCACAAGGTTTTCTTCACCAGCCGAATCTACCCAGAATACCGCGGGAACATCCGCATTGATGTCTTTAAATTCCATATAGGTAAATTCACCATCATCAAAAATACGAATCGGCGCAGCAATATCGTTGCCTACCATGGAATAGCGGAAGTTAAGCGTTTTAAGAACCTCCGGATCACTTAAGTCTGGCGTCGGATCTTCAGAAACATAATTTGAATATTCACCCGCATAATCATCAGGATAAACAAAGCGCAGTACAAAAATCATATCACTACTGCCAATGTTCTCTGTCTCTTCGGCGTGTAGCTCAAAATGATAGGTCCGTTTATTAGTAATGACGGACATGTTGGTAAGCGCGTCTTGTTCGACGGGCTTCAGGAATAAGCGTGGGCCAACCGGATTGACCTGCCAAGCAATCGAGTCACCCAGCGATACCGTGCTGATTTCTTCATCCGGGGCAAATTCAATGATAGCTTGGTACCCGTAATGGCCAATAAAGCGATACACCTCATTCTGGCTGTAGCGCACCGTTTGAATTCGGCGATCCGTTGCTAGAGGGCGTGGCTCCTGTAACGCGGAGGCGATGGAAACCGGCAAGCACATGTACGCAATCACAAACAAAACCAACAAACGCATCATAGGGCTGCCATTATCCATCATTGTGTAAGAATATTAGCCTTGTTGTACTCTGTGACCAGAAAACGCATAGGCGTGACCTGAGACGATATTTCTGAATCAATATCGTCTGTTTGCGCGACAATCAAATCTTTATAGAAAAACTTAATATCCGCACGTTGAAATGTGGTACGGGATGCTTGTGACCCCACAAGAGAGGCTGAAAATTTTACACTAGCACGGTAATAATTTGGCTTACCTTCCTCAGGCACCACGATCAGTGAAGACTCTTCAGCATCGACATCACGCACGTACTGGATCCCGTATTGTTGTAGCGGACTATTGGGGTTACGAACATCTACAAAGGATACATAGCTTAAAAAAGCTTCTTTGCTACTGTGAGCGCGCACAAAATTGAGCCGTGAACTAACGCTCGTACTGCTATATCCCTCGCGTTGCTGCACATACTCAATGAGGAAAAAGCGCCGTAGCGCATCATTTATGTCTTGCGTGTGATAACTTTTGATAGGTTTGATAACGGCACGTTCTTCATACGCATTATCCGCCAGATACAAAAAAGGCACGCGGGGGGTAATCGGCATCAGCCGAATAATGGCCGTTAGCGCGACAAGTCCCGTCAATATGGAAATGCTGGTTAAAATGATGAAGAAGTAGCGTTCAGAGATAACAGACAGGTAAACGGTGGAGTACCAACGGCGGGCCTCTTCAAAAAAAGCGGTATCCTCCTCAACGGTTTCTTCACTTTCCTGCTGTAATGTATTCATAAAAGAGCCACCTATACGGCCGACTTCCAAGAAATAACTTGGCAAATGCTTAAAATTTTAAAATATTGGCCGTATTGTAATAAAACTGACATGTTTGAATGTTACATTTTCGTGAACGTTATCTTAAGTTGATATCGAAGGCTATGCAAATTCGACTTCCTTTCAGAGGGATTCTCCATTGCCTCCTGCTTGTTGCAGCGTTCATGCACCCCCTTCCTCTTGCAGCGCAGGATGGAGATGGCGGCGGTGGCGGCGGTGTTGATACTACGCCAACGGGAAGCCAGCGGCCAGCTTACGGGACTTCAGGTCCCGGCGGCGCGTTTGATGACGGTTCATTTAATGCAAATATTCCAGGCATTGGCGGAGTTGGTAGCGGAGTATTGGATGGAAGGATGGATCCCCGCGCATCACTATTTGACAGCAACGTTCGACAAAGTAGAAGATTCCTTTACAGCGGAGGCTTCAGAGAAGAAGATCGCCGCTATCGTGATGATGATTTACAGGGCACGAATGACGTCTACGGCTCGCAAGCCAATCGTCCCATCCCACATAAATCCACACCGCTTATCTCACCGCTTAAGCTCAGTGAATGGTATTACATTAGCATGCAAAATCCGAGCAGCCCTGAAATGGACGCGCCGGAGGATAAGCTGCTTGAAATCAGAAATCAGGCCGGGCCAGACAGTCCGTATATTGGGCCACTATATCGCGGCACGTACAATCTTTTCAGATATAATTCTCGCCTGAACCAGCCGACGCAGGGAGATGATCGTACCACCACCTGCAAACGCATGGTGGAATCGATGAGCGCTGGTCGGGACGCACGCAATCCCGAATGGCAGCGCCTCGAGATGGATAACTGCACAAACCAGTATATTCTCCAGCAAAATGCTCGCTACTCTAATATGATACACGAGCAACAAAGTGAGGTGCCTGGCTTAAGCCCTGAAACCTGCCAGCCCCTTACAACGGTTCCGCTTCGACCCAACGAAGAAGAGTATGCCGCTGACTGGTATTATGTCGTTGCGTGGGAGAAGCTTTTA
>DBAU01000043.1:0-495 GCA_002291845.1 Alphaproteobacteria bacterium UBA1002
CGGCATTTATTCGTGCAGAAAGCTCTTTGCTAACAGCAACCACAAGGGAGCCCTTTCCCTCAAATGCCGAGGAAATCACAACCACACCCTGAGTCAGCGGCTTGAGGAAGCTTTCAGCAATCCCGCGAAGCTCCTTAGGAGCGAGCTCATCATAATGCTTACCAATGAAAAGGACGTCACCAATCGTTTCTGGTTTCACCTCAGCGCCAGAGCCACTGCCCAGCGCTAATTTTTTCTTTGCTTCCGCCAGTTCTTTCTCCAGGCGACGGCGATCGGACTGCAACGCATCGACGCGCATTGCCAGATCTGCCGGCGCGACCTTCAGTAAATCGGCCAGGGCGCGCACCTGAGATTCCTGCTCATTCAAATAACGGTACGCTCCGTCACGTGTGACAGCCTCAATGCGACGTACACCCGCGGCAATCGCAGCTTCACTAATAATCTTAAACAGGCCAATATCGCCTGTACGCTCAACATGCGTGCCGCCGCACAGCT
>DBAU01000043.1:812-20654 GCA_002291845.1 Alphaproteobacteria bacterium UBA1002
CATGCGTGCCGCCGCACAGCTCCACCGAGTAATGACCACCTTCGGATTCGATGCCCATGCTAAGCACGCGTACTTCATCGCCATATTTTTCGCCAAAGAGGGCCATGGCCCCGGCGGCTATCGCGTCTTCCGGGCGCATCACGGCCACACCAACATCACGATTTTGCCAAACGAACCGGTTTACCTCGTCCTCGATCAGCTGATGCTCTTCCGGCGTGAGCGCCTTTGGATGGCTGAAGTCAAAGCGCAGGCGCTCCGCTGCGACAAGCGAGCCTTTTTGTGTCACATGCGCGCCCAGATGCTTACGCAGGGCTGCATGCAGCAAGTGTGTTGCAGAGTGATTGGCGCGAATCTGCGTGCGCCGCTGATGATCAATGGCTAACTCCACCATATCCCCAACCTTGAGGGGGGCCCGCAACACAGCATGATGCACAAATAAATCAGGCAGAGGCTTAGATGTGTCCTCCACCTGCGCCACTAACTGACGATGGAGGAATATGGTTCCCGTATCGCCCACTTGACCACCAGACTCTCCATAAAACGGCGTCTGATTAACGATCACGGATACTTTTTCTCCGGCCTTAGCTTCGGTAACTTCCGCACCATCCTTCACCAGCGCCATGACCTGAGCGCTGGCCGTATCAGAGAGGTAGCCAAGAAACTCAGTCGCCGGGATACGTTCGCGTAACGCGTACCAAAGTTCAGACGTGGCCTTCTCTCCGGAACCCTTCCAAGCTGCACGCGCGCGCGCTCGCTGTTCATCCATGGCCGCTTGAAAGCCAGATAGATCCACTGTCATTCCATCGCCACGCAAAATATCCTGCGTGAGATCCAACGGAAATCCGTAGGTGTCATAGAGTTTAAACGCCACATCCCCGGAAAGCGCCGCGCCAGTAGAAAGTTTAGCACGCTCTTCATCCAACAATTTTAGACCGCGGTCGAGCATGTCTCGGAAGCGCTCTTCTTCCTGTCGCAGCGTCTCCGAGATTAAGGCCTGGGCACGACCAAGCTCCGCAAATGCACTGCCCATCTCTCCCATAAGGGCAGGGACCAGCTGGTACATCAACGGTTGGCGTGCACCTAGCAGGTGAATATGTCGCATGGCACGACGCATGATGCGACGCAGCACGTATCCGCGCCCTTCATTCGAAGGCAACACTCCATCTGCAATTAAAAAACAGCTGGAGCGCAAATGATCGGCGATCACTTTATGCGATGGAAGATGCTTACCCTTCGCTGGTGTTCCGGTCAGCTGCTCGGAAGCGCGAATAAGCGCTTTAAATAAATCGATGTCATAATTATCATGGACGCCTTGCAAAACCGCAGTCAGGCGCTCTAAGCCCATGCCGGTATCAATCGAAGGCTTGGGCAGGTCAATACGCGTTTCCGCATCCACCTGCTCATATTGCATAAAGACGAGGTTCCAGATCTCGATGAAACGATCGCCAAAACGATCGGATCCATCGGGATTGAGTGACCAGCTACCTTCCGCCGCATGCTCACCGTGATCATAAAAAATCTCAGAACATGGTCCGCATGGCCCCGTATCACCCATTGCCCAGAAATTATCCTTAGTGGGTATACGCAAAATGCGAGAATCATCGCAGCCTGTAATTTTTTTCCACAAATCGAAGGCTTCATCATCCGTGTGATACACCGTAAATGAGAGCTTTTCCTGAGGAATTCCATAAACGCGGGTGAGCAGCTCCCACGCGTTGAGTATGGCGCCTTCTTTGAAATAGTCGCCAAAGGAAAAATTGCCGAGCATCTCAAAAAAAGTGTGATGCCGAGCAGTATAGCCTACATTATCCAGATCATTATGCTTTCCGCCCGCCCGCACAACTTTCTGGGAGGTTGTTGCGCGTGGTGGGGTGGGGGCACGCTCCACCCCCGTAAAAATATTCTTGAATTGATTCATGCCTGCGTTGGCAAACATGAGCGTAGGGTCGTTATGCGGAATCAACGCAGAAGAAGGCAAGACCTTGTGGTCACGCCCTTCAAAAAAACGCAGAAATTCCTGGCGAGCATCATTCGTGGAAATCATGAAGGAAGAGATAAAGGATTCAGAGGCATGAGGCAACGAACAAAAAGAGGGGGCGTGTCACCACTGCCCCCTCCTTGTTAAGCAAGATAAGTCAGGCCAATTCTTCCATGTCTTCAGAGACAGGTGCCCCTTGCAATGCTTCTCCCACTTGGCCTGACTGGGCACGAATGGCTGCCTCAATTTCATCGGCCATCTCTGGATGTTCCTTGAGGAACGTACGGGTATTCTCCTTGCCCTGACCAATCCGCGTGTCTTTGTATGAGAACCACGCGCCAGATTTTTCAATGATACCGGCCTTTACACCAAGATCGATCAGCTCGCCCATTTTGGAGATGCCTTCGCCATACATGATATCAAAATCCACCACGCGGAAAGGAGGAGCCACCTTGTTCTTCACGACTTTAACGCGCGTCTGATTTCCAACCACTTCTTCTTTGTCTTTGATCGAACCAATACGGCGGATATCCATGCGCACAGAGGCGTAAAACTTCAGTGCATTTCCACCTGTTGTGGTCTCCGGATTGCCAAACATCACCCCTATTTTCTGACGAATCTGGTTGATGAAAATCACCGTGCAATTGGTACGGGAAATAGAGGCTGTCAGTTTCCGCAGCGCCTGAGACATCAATCGGGCTTGCAGTCCCATATGCGCATCTCCCATCTCTCCCTCGAGTTCTTCACGTGGCACCAATGCAGCAACGGAATCTACCACCACGAGATCTACCGCGCCGGAGCGTACGAGAGTATCAGCGATTTCCAGCGCCTGCTCGCCCGTATCAGGCTGAGAAATGAGCAAGTCCTCAATGTTGACCCCCAATTTACGGGCATATACTGGATCAAGAGCATGCTCGGCATCAATAAAAGCGCAGGTGCCGCCCTTCTTCTGGCACTCCGCCGTGATTTGCAGGGTCAGGGTGGTTTTACCAGAGCTCTCCGGTCCATAAATCTCAATCACACGTCCTTTGGGTACGCCTCCCACACCCAGCGCGATATCCAGCCCTAATGAGCCAGTGGAAATCACATCAACCTGCAGAGCGTCTTTTTGCCCCAGCTTCATGATGGATCCCTTGCCAAACGTCTTTTCAGTCTGACTGAGAGCCGTATCGAGCGCTTTCTGCTTATCCATAAACTTTAAATCCACATTATAAGTTAGTGAATTCAGATATACGTCTCCAACCCTCAGAAAACAAGCAGATTAGGACAGTTTCCTATAGGCGTTTACACCCTTAGGCCTGTGTGATTTCTTTAACCTTAGAGGCAAGCTGCTTGAGTGTAAAAGGCTTGGGTAGGAAGTTAAATTCCCGTGCGCTCCCATAGCTGTCGATGAACGCATCTTCCGCGTAGCCGGAAATAAACACCACTTTAATGTTTTTCATTTTTTCCGGGTATGTTTGATAAAGCGTCTCGATCATCGTCGGGCCATTCATGCCCGGCATCACCACGTCGGTAATGATTACTTCAATATCACTGGTTGCTTGTGCAAACACTTCCAGTGCGTTTTCTCCGCAATCGGCTTCCAGTATCTCATAGCCTTTATTCCGCAAGGCACGCGCTGCAAAGGTTCTCACAGGAGTTTCATCTTCCACAAGCATGATGGTTGCTACGCCGGTGAGATCGGAGGGCGCAGCACGCTCTTCGCTTTCTTCCTGTACCTTTGCAGCCAGCTCCTGCGCGGACATGCGTGGGAAAAAGAGTGAGAAAGTGGTGCCTTCACCCTCGCGCGACTTTACATAGATATAGCCGCCCGTCTGCTTGATGATTCCATATACCGTTGAAAGCCCGAGGCCCGTGCCGTGCCCGACTTCTTTTGTAGAGAAGAAAGGCTCAAAGATTTTTTCCATGAGCTCTCGCGGAATACCGTGGCCGCGATCGATGATATCCACCTGTACATATTCACCTGGCTCAATGGTATCTTCCTGAGCGGGAGGAATCATCTCAGGATCCAACGAGTACGCGCCCAGAATCTGCACATTACTTGAGCGAATGGTCAGGGCACCGCCTTGACGCATAGCATCACGCGCATTGACCGCGAGGTTAATGATGACCTGTTCGAGCTGACCTTGATCCGCCTTGATGGTCCAGATTTCTCGACCGTGAATCATCTTGAGTTCAATGTTTTCGCCAATCAAGCGGCGAATCAGGTTAGAGAGCTCCGCCAAAAGCTCGGTAAGATCCAGCGGTTTGGGCTGCAACGTCTGCCGACGTGAGAATGCTAAAAGCTGACGCACAAGATTAGCTGCGCGGTTGGCATTTTGCTTGATTTGCATGATATCTGCAAAAGAGGGATCGCCCGCCGGATGACGCATAAGTAGAAGGTCGCAAAACCCAATCATTGCGGTTAGCAGGTTATTAAAGTCATGTGCCACGCCACCGGCCAGTTGCCCCACGGCCTGCATTTTTTGAGAATGCGCAAATCGAAGCTCAAGATTTTTCTGTTCTGTGGTGTCAATCAGGTGAGCAATCATGGAAGGCTCACCAGCCGCCGCATCCGGCAGAAGGCTTAAAAACATCGCTACGGTAATGCTCACGCCATCGGGTAACGTCAATTCGAGTGGCAGTGGATCATTGGATACATACCCGGCTAAAGTTCTCTGCAAAAGCCCCTTCACTTTATGACGCGAGTCGGTTTCACGAACCAGCTCTGCCAAGCTGATCTTGTGATCATCGCTCAGGCTATTGCGCATTAATTCACGAAACGAACGATTGCCCTCAATGATGACGCCACGGGAATTCAAACGCGCAATAGCAATGGGTGAGGTATCGATAAACTCATCCAAACGGGTGTTGGTATCGATCACAGCATCATGCGATTTCTTTTTGCGCCAGAACATTAAACTCATTCTATTTTTTATGGGTTTACGAGGTCTTACTAATGATTCCCAGCGCACCCATTACGCGGCCACTCTCACGAATGATATTCTGTTGAAGGTAAACCGAAAAGACGTCGCCGCTTTGTGAACTGATTTCCGCATTCCCCTGAAAAGGAATAGGGGCATTGGACCTAATAAGAAGACCAGACTGCCTTATTATTGTCCCCAAATCACGAATACTCTCCAATAATGCTTTTCGTGTGGGGAAACCAAGCATCTCAACAAAAAGCTGATTGCATGTTTTAAGTGCTCCCGATTCAGACAGCAAGTATGCAGGATCTGGCAGAGCATCAAGCAGAGAATATGTGTGGTGCATATTGGGAATAATCTGTGGTATCGGCTCAACATTTACATCGATGGCATTGCGACTATCAACATAGCGCCTAGCCTGAATCATAAAATACCCTTGCGGTCGCGGAATTGGACTAAGATAGAGCATGTAGCGATCAAACTGGCCATCGGCTCGGAAGATTTCTGCTACGAGTTGTTCGTAGTCATAGTTGCGCAATGCCATGAAAAATTTTTCTTTCGATCGCTCATCCAGGCGCAAATTAGTAACGAGATAATCTAATACCCTGTCATCAATGGCCCTAACCTGAGGAAACATATCGCGAAAACCGCGATCCACATAAACAATGCTGCCATTGCGCTGCATGATAATGGTAAAATCCATACGTATGTTGAGCGCAGAGGTGAAAAGTGCGTTCTGGAATTCCACCGCCATAATCATGTCGAGACTTTTCTGAATGGTATAAAGCGCATGCAGAATGAGAATGCTGATACCAACGGTAATCAGGATAATTAAAATGACATCTTTGCTGTGGTAATTCTGATAAAAACCATAGCCGAGCAAAATGATCAGCAGCGACAAATAAAAAAGAAAGGCATACAAAACACTGCCGTGACGTTTGCGTCTTACAAAATCAGGGGTAGAAGGATTTATGGACGAAATATCCGCGTATCGAAACATGCAAACGCTCAGACGTTATTTTTCATTGTTTTAACGGTTGTCCACTGCCCAAGCAATCGACAAAAATCTGCCCCATTTGTTGAATGATCTGCGGATAAAGATCCGGCCCTAAGGGCAATTTTTGTCCCATAGGGTCTGCCTCAAAAAGTGGTTTCTTCGTTTTTTTTGCTATTTTCTGCGGTTCTCGGCTACGTGATTCACTGTCCTTGATTATGCATTTTGCGTTATCTAATCCAAGAATCCTAAGAATATTTTTCCGATGTTCGGGATCTGAAAGTTGTGTTGTTTCTTCACCAATGCTGCCTAATTGCCGCACTACAAAAGCACGGGTGAAATATTGATATCCATCATGCGACGTGACAAACCCACCCTCTTGATAAGGCTGCAAGGCTGCCTTCGTTTGCTCTGTTGCAACACGTACCTTTGCTTCAAAAATCGCAAGATTCTGATCTAGCCGTGCTTTCTTTTCAGGAAGTGCCTTGACCAGCTGGGCATGCACTTGCCGCGCTATGATCAGCACATTATTTGGCTCTAGCCATAAATGGTAGTCCTTACGCAGACCATCGGATAATACCTGATCCGCAGTTTTTACCGGTTTTCGCCAGTCATAGGTGGGGTTCAGATCGAGAATTTGCCGATTCAACACTTCCACACCAGGAATCTTTGCTGCTTCAATCACCGGTCGACGTCCGGCATAACGACGTAATGGACGATCCAAAAACCGCTCAAAGTCACGGTCAATCATCAGAATCAGGTCAGATTGCTGGATGCGGGTAATGTGCGAAGGCTTGGTGGTCGCATCATGTGCTGAAACGGGCGCATCGAGTATCAGGGAAACCTCTGCATCATCGCCCGCAACGGCCGCGGCAATGCCATAAAGCGGGCGAATAGAAGTTGTAACACGATATGCTTCAGTGGGGGTGGCCAGTGCACACAAAAACAACAATGCTATCGAGAAGTAACACAACTTACGCATGGCAAAAAGGCACCCTAAAAGTTATTTTTTTCTTTGCACTAGCAAAGTTGCCATGCTCTATTGTGCGTTGCAACCTTTGCGTACATTGTGGGTTGTTGTTTTGGATGATGTGGATGCCTAGATTCGTTTGTTTGCATCAGTCTTTACTTGTATTGCCGCTGCTTTCGGTGATGGTGGTAGCGTGTGCAAAAGAAACTCCTAAAAGCCAGCATAACTGGAGTAGCTACGATCATTTTGAAGATAATGACGAAAGCTATGTTGCCCCAAAAGGTTTTGGATTTTGCGGCGGAGAAATGGCGATTTGTGAATAGCGACTACGGCTTTAGCGAGGCCTTGGCAGTGATGTTTGGCCTGCCCGGATCAAGCATCACCCGGTAAACCTGATAATTCTCCAACACGCGTTGCACATAATTGCGTGTTTCTGAAAATGGAATACGTTCTATCCAGTCAATATTGCGCTCAATATTTGCGCTTAATGCACCGTATCGCAGCTTCCATTTCAAGGGGCGTCCAGGGCCCGCATTGTAGCCGGCAATGGCATAAATTTTAGTCCCACCAAATTTATCCAGCAGGGAACGAAGATAATAACTTCCAATCGCGAAGTTAAAGTCCTGCTCATACAAACGCTCAGGTGTAAAACGCAGCTTTTGCTTAGCGGCAACTAAACGCCCCGTGGATGGTAGAACTTGCATCATTCCCCGCGCATCCGCGGAGCTACGCGCCTTGGGGTAAAACATACTTTCCTGACGTGCGATGGCATACGCCAAGGCTGGCTCAATTGCCAGAGAAGGAGGCGTCATATCAATCGGAAATAAATAATCTGGCAGGTAATACCCCTTGTTCAGCGCCTCTTTTGCGGCGCGCACGGCCAGATCAGCGCGACCTGTTTTCCATCCGGTATGCGCAGCAAAGGCGGCCATTTTTGCTGATTTAGAGGACTGCGCCAGGTGGGTTAAAAAAGGCAGTGACAACTGATCATGCCCCAAGCGGTTGAGCTGAATCACCGCATTAGCAAGATGACTGGATGCGAGTAATTTTTGCCACTCTTGCTCAGTTACTGTGGCGGATGGCTTAGGAAGCACTAACGGCTGATCGCCATACATTTCTTCAAAAGCAATCTGGCCATAGAATGTTGTGGGATGTTGGGCTGCACGCTGAAACCATTCCCGAGCCTTTTTCGCATCCCCCGCGGCCCGTGCTGCACGTCCCACCCAGTACGCCGCACGGGATTTGCTGACGGGAAATTCCACCACGTCATACATGCGAGTAAAATCAATGAGTGCTGGTTTGGGCTGACGCAGAAAAGTTACCTCCAGCCACGCCTTGATCCACAGTGCTTCCGAGAGCTCAATTTTATCTTTCTGGCCATGCGCTGAGGCTAAGCGATGCGCCAGTTTATAATTTCCTGCATCCATGGCTTCTCGAATAGCGTAGCGCTGATAAGGCCACCATTTCGAAGGATAAGGAAGTTGCTTGGGCGCAAGCTGCAGAAGCTCCGTCATCCCGTCAAACATTTCCTTATCGAAGCGGAAGCGGATACGTTCAAAGAGTAATCCAGGAGCATTCTTTAAACGTACGGGCACGCGCGCAAGAAGTGCATCAAAATTTCCTTTACGCTTCATCAGCGCAATGCGTGCTTCAAACATCGTTTGTTCTTCGCGGGGGACGCGCAATAACATACGAGACGCGGCAGAAATCTTGCCTTCCCAAAGCAAACGATCCGTTCGGGCGATATGATCAGCTATGCTCAGTGTGGCTCGGTAGTTCACCAAAAAACGCTTTTCATCAATATCGCTGAAATCTCCCTGAACCCACACGTCGCGTATGGCGGCAGCGGAGGGCTTGCCTTGGGTGCGATGCTCCTCAAGAAAAAACTTTCCTCGCGCCGTTCGTGGTGCGTGGCGGCTTAGCCATTCACGCGCCGCAGATACGGGAGCTCCATTAGATATCAATGCCAGCTCAGCGCGCATCAGCAGCTTATCTTGCTGCGGCCAATCGGGATGACGTTCTATAAACGCCTGATATTCAGAAAAACTGGCAACCTGTCCATTGTGGGTGAGGTGATACCATTGAGCGACCGTGCGGATAACGGAGTTGGTAAGCCGTGGTAGTACTTGCTCTAGACGCTCCCATTGACCTCGCTCAATGTATTTCAGTGCCTCTGTTTCATAGGATGCATGGCTTTCAAAAGAAAAAAGAGCAAAGACAAATAGAAGCGGCAGGAGAAATGGCATGGTCAATTAAGCTGTGCTAAATGCAATATCCATAGTCATACTGTTCGCCAGAAGGGGATGCAATGCTTACCGAATCAAAGACGACGGCACTGCTCACTGCCGAAGCCATGCGTGGTGCAGAGTCACAGGCCATCGCGGATGGAATCAGTGCGTGGGAAATGATGCAACAAGCGGGCGAGGCAGTTGCGGAATCAGTCTTGCGTTTGTTCGAAATTAGCCCTGTGTGCGTGATGTGTGGCCCAGGAAACAATGGCGGCGATGGTTATGTCGCGGCGAGTTTTCTTCGTCAGGCGGGCTGGGAAGTACAAGTCGGGACGCTTGTGCCTCCTGAACAGCTCACAGGCAATGCACGTCGTGCGTATGAAAATTGGAATGGTCTTACCATACCACTCAGCGAATTGGTGATTGACAGCGATACGGTTTACATCGATGCCCTTTTTGGCACAGGACTCAACCGTCCTCTTGATGGGGAAGCCGCAGACACCATGCAACGGCTGGCGGCCGCGCGCGCCCGTGTGGTGGCTGTTGATATTCTGAGCGGTGTAAATGCGGATAGTGGCCGCTTCAGTAATGTATTACCCAATGCGGCGGCAACCATTACCTTCGGCGCAAAAAAGCCCGGCCATTTGCTTTTACCTGGGGCAGGGCTGGCGGGATTCGTGGCCAGCGTAGATATTGGAATTATGCCGTATGTGAACGCGGTTGCTGAGCCACTGGGCTTACAAGAAAATCGCGTGGAAAACTGGTTTTCTTCCATGCGATGGCCCGCCGTTACAGATCATAAATACAGTCGTGGCGCACTCGTGGTACTTGGCGGAGCAGAGAGCATGACCGGAGCAAGTCGCTTGGCCGCGACGGCAGCGCTTCGTGCCGGGGCAGGGGCCGTAACTGTGGCCTGCTCCAGTCAGACACTCCCCCTGTATGCCTCAACACTGATGGCGGTTATGACACGCGTGATCTCTGATTCCGGTGCCTTACAGGATTTATTCGAAGAAACCAAACAGACTGCGCTACTGCTTGGCCCCGGATTGGGTGTGCAAGAAAATACACGCTCCCGCGTTGCCATGGCATTGGCCACCGCGAAACCTACGGTATTAGATGCTGATGCGCTGACTGCTTTTGCCGATGATCCACAGGCATTATTTTCAGAGGTCCGCGGGGAGGTGATCCTGACGCCGCACGCCGGAGAGTTACAGCGCCTTTTTGCGAAAACACCCCTCGATCTGAGCCAACCCAAATGGCAAGTGGCCCGAGAAGCGGCACGAATGTCGCGCTGTGTTGTTGTCTATAAGGGTTTTGATACCGTCATTGCCGCTCCTGATGGGCGTGTTGCAATCAACAATAATGGAACTCCAGTTCTGGCTACGGCCGGGAGTGGAGATGTTCTTGCGGGAATTATTGGCAGCCTTTGTGCGCAAGGTATGCCTGCATTTGAAGCCGCCTGTGCAGGTGTCAGTATGCATGGCGAAGCGGGACAGCGCAGTAGCGTTGGGATGATCGCGGATGATTTGCCATCCCTGCTACCCGGCATCCTGAACGATCTACTTCAAATGTAATTTCCTCCACGCAACGTCTGCTATTTGTCTTTGGGAAAAACTACCATACGTAGCACTGAATCGCTTGGTGGAATACGTACGAGCCTTGCCGTGGTCATATTCTACCATACGGTGAGGTTTCTGTCGGATACAAAAAAGGGCGGCCAAAGCCGCCCTTGTTATGTGTTGCCGTAATATTCTAGAAGCGAAGTATTTTCGCCTGTTTGACGTTGGGCAGCTTGGACACTTTTTCCAGCAGCGCGGCATCCACTTCCTGATCGACCTCAATCAACGCCACGGCGTCGTTATGCTCGTCATTGCGGCCGAGCTGGAAGTTGGCAATGTTGATTTTATGCTCGCCAAGCAGGCTCCCCACGCCACCGACTAGCCCCGGTTTGTCCTCGTTATGGACATAGAGCATGATCGGGCCGAGCGAGGCCTCCAGCTTCACACCGTGCAGATCGACGATACGCGGACGACCTGCGAACACGGTGCCAGCAATGGTGCGCGTGCGCTTGTCGGTGGTGACGATCACGCGCATCAGGCTCTGGTAGTTGCTGGTAGCGCCGTCACGCTTGGTTTCGCTGACCTCGATGCCGCGCTCGCGGGCGATAACCGGGGCGTTCACCATATTGACGCTGCTGATCAACGGCTTCAGCAGGCCTTGCAGCGCCACCGCGGTAAGCGGCTTGGTGTTGAGGGTGCCGACGCGGCCTTCATACTCAATCACCACGGATTTGATGCCGGTTTCGGTGAGCTGACCTGCGAAACTGCCGAGTTTATCGGCCAGCTCGAGGTATGGCTTCAGTTTCTTAGCATCTTCGGCGGAGACGGAAGGCATGTTGATGGCGTTGGTTACCGCGCCGCTGACCAGAAAATCGGCCATTTGTTCAGCTACCTGTACGGCTACGTTTTCCTGTGCTTCCGTGGTGGAGGCGCCGAGATGCGGCGTGCAGACAACATTTTCCAGCCCAAACAGTACGTTGTTTTCTGCCGGTTCTTTCTCAAACACATCAAGTGCTGCACCGGCGACATGGCCGGATTCGATGGCGTCTTTCAGCGCTGCTTCGTCAATCAGGCCGCCGCGGGCGCAGTTGACAATGCGCACGCCTTTTTTGCACTGGGCCAGACGCTCTTTGTTCAGGATGTTGCGGGTGGAATCATTCAGCGGTGTGTGCAGCGTGATGAAATCAGCGCGCTTCAGCAGCTCGTCCAGCTCCACTTTTTCGACGTTGAGGTCTTTAGCACGCTCTGCAGAGAGGAATGGATCGGACACGATGACTTTCATCTTCAGGCCTTGCGCGCGGTCCGCGACGATGGAGCCGATATTGCCGCAGCCGATCATGCCAAGCGTTTTGCCGTACAGTTCCACGCCCATGAATTTGTTCTTTTCCCACTTGCTGGCGTGGGTGGAGGCATTGGCTTGCGGAATCTGGCGGGCCAGTGCCATCATCAGCGAGATGGTGTGCTCAGCGGTGGTGATGGAGTTTCCGAACGGCGTGTTCATCACGACGACGCCACGGGCGGTGGCGGCAGGCACATCGACGTTATCAACCCCGATCCCGGCACGGCCAATCACTTTCAGGTTCTTCGCGGCTTCCAGAATCTGCGGCGTGACTTTGGTGGCGGAGCGGATAGCCAGGCCGTCATACTCACCGATGATCTTGATCAGTTCGTCTGGGGCGAGTCCGGTTTTTACATCCACTTCGACGCCGCCCTGCTTGAAAATATCAATCGCCTGAGGGCTGAGTTTGTCGCTAATGAGCACTTTGGGCATTTGGTTCTCCCGTCTTATATTTTGTCATTCCCGCGCCTGAGGGAATCTTGTGGTTAGTTGCAATGTCATTCCCGCTCGCGCAGGCATGACGTCAGTTAGTTAAGCGGCCGCTTTCTGCTGCTTGATCTCACCAAAGGCCCAGTCGAGCCAGGGGAAGAGCGCTTGCAGATCACTGGTTTCCACCGTCGCGCCGCCCCACAGACGGAGGCCCACGGGAGCATCGCGATACGCGCCGATATCAAAGGCCACGCCTTCTTTTTCCAGCAGCTTGGTCATGTCTTTGGCTTTGGCGGCCTGCTCCTCGGCGGAGAGGCTGTTGAACCAGGGATCGCTGATCTTCAGGCAAATCGAGGTGCAGGAGCGGATGGCCGGGTCCGTGGCAAGGAAATCCACCCACGGCGTTTGCTCCACCCACGCCTTCACCGCCGCCAGGTTGCGTTCTGAGCGCTCGATGAGTTTCGGCAGGCCGCCAATGGACTGTGCCCATTTCAGGCCGTCCACCGCATCTTCAACGGCAATCATGGAGGGGGTGTTGATGGTTTCGCCCTGGAAGATGCCCTCGATAAGCTTACCGCCTTTGGTCATGCGGAACAGCTTAGGCAAGGGCCAGTTCGGGGTGTAGGACTCCAGGCGGGCCACCGCGCGGGGGCTGAGCGCCAGCATGCCGTGCGCGGCTTCCCCGCCGAGCACCTTCTGCCAGGACCAGGTCACCACATCGAGCTTCTCAAACGGCACGTCCATGGCGAACACCGCGGAGGTGGCATCACAAATGGCAAGGCCTTCGCGATCATCGGCAATCCAGTCCGCGTTCGGCACGCGCACGCCGGAGGTGGTGCCGTTCCAGGTGAAGCCGACATCGCGCGACCAATCCACCTGCGCGAGATCAGGCAGTTCGCCGTATGCCGCGTTAAACACACGCAGGTCACTCAGCTTCAGCTGCTTTTTCGCATCGGTTACCCAGCCTTCGCCGAAGCTTTCCCATGCCAGCATATCAACGCCGCGGGCGCCCATCATGGTCCACATCGCCATCTCGTACGCACCGGTGTCGGAAGCGGGGACGATGCCGAGGCGGTAATCCGCCGGGATACCAAGAATCTGCTTGCTCAGTTCAATGACTTCCGCCAGGCGCTTCTTGCCGGGACCAGAACGGTGGGAACGGCCAATCAGGGCATCTTTGATGGCGTCAAAGCTCCAGCCGGGACGCTTGGCGCACGGGCCGGAAGAAAAACAAGGATTCTGCGGTTTTTGCGTGGGTTTCATGGGGAGGTCCAAAAATTAGGGAATTTCGTGATTGTCCTTAGCCCCTGAGCGGGCAGGATGCAATGGGGAAATGTGTGATTTTTGGTGTTTCAGAAATAACAAACAATCATGATCACGCCACCTGATCCAACAGTTTTTCCAGCGTGAAAGTAAGCACATGCAGGTCTTCCGGGGCAGAGAGGCGGTGATCGCCTATTTTGATCAATAGCGTTTGTACATCGGTGCTCTCCAGCGCCTCGGCGAGGTCAAACGCATAGCTCCAGGGCACGTCGGGGTCTTGCATACCCTGCAGTAGTCGCACCGGGCATTGAAGCGGGATGGGCTTATCCAAGAGCAGATGCTGGCGGCCCTCTTCAATCAACAGGCGGGTGATGGGGTATGGCTCGCCATACTGTGAGGGGATATCTACGATGCCTTGTTTCAGCAGGGTGGATTGCTCTACCGGGCTCATGCTGGCCCACATCAGCCGTTCGGTGAAATCCGGCGCCGCGGCAATGCCGATCAGGCCAGCCACACGCTCGGGGCGGCGCAGCGCAAGATTCAGCGCAATCCAGCCGCCCATGCTGGAGCCCACCATCACCATCGGGCCTTCCGTCAGCGTATCGAGCAGGGACAGCGCATTTTCGGTCCAGCGGCCGATGCTGCCTTCCAGAAAATCCCCGGGGGACTGTCCGTGCGCGTGATAATCAAAGCGCAGGAAGGCCTGTCCGCGCCCCCGGCAATAGGATTCAAGTGTGGTGGCCTTGCTACCGGTCATGTCCGAGCGGAAGCCGCCGCAGAACATCACCGCTGGAGTGGCACCGGGCGTCAGGTGATAGGCCAGCCGATCGCCCGTGGAAGTAACATGGTAAAGTAATCCGTCGCTCATGAAGGCTCCACATGCAGGAAATCGTTGAGGGAGTATGTAATTCTGTCCTATCACTCAGGCATGAGTGAAGCAATGCACAGCAAACCCCTGACCGTGCTTCAGGTGCTCCCCGAATTACGCACTGGCGGCGTAGAGCGCGGAACGGTAGAAATTACTGCGGCACTGCATCAGGCGGGCCACCGTGCACTCGTGGCGTCTGCGGGCGGTTATCTGGAGAGTGATCTCTCTTATGCAGGGGGTGAGCATCTTCGGCTGCCGACGATGAAAAGCAAGAATCCGTGGATAATTCTGGAGAATGCCAACCGTCTGGCCAAGATCATCCGTGAGCAGAAGGTAGATATTGTGCACGCCCGCTCACGTGCTCCTGCCTGGAGTGCTCGTATCGCGGCTAAAAAAACGGGTTGTCACTTCATCACAACCTTTCATGGTGTCTATAATATCAATGCGCCGCTGAAGCGCAATTACAACGCGATTATGACCAAGGGTGAGCGGGTGATTGCAGTCTCGCATTTCGTGCGCGATCACATTTTAGCGAATTATAAAGTGGACCCGGCACGCGTCACTGTGATCCATCGCGGGGCGAATCTGCAAAAATTTTCCCCGGATAAAGTAGTTCCGGGGCGTGTGGCGCAAGTGGCAAAGGAATGGCGCCTGCCCGAAGAGTTACACCCGTTGATTCTCATGCCCGGCCGGATTACGCGCTGGAAGGGGCAGGACGTACTGATAAAGGCGCTGGCGAAGTTGCCACACCGTGATTTCTTTTGTCTTTTGGTGGGCGATGATGAACGCCACCCGGATTATGCTGCAGAGCTTAAAGAGCTGATTGAAGCCCTTGGGCTGGAAGGCCATGTGCGGATGGTTGGCAATACCAAGTTCATGCCCGAAGCCTACGTTCTCTCCAGTCTGGTGGTTGCGCCCTCCATTGAGCCAGAAGCGTTTGGCCGTGTGCCGATTGAGGCGCAGGCGATGGGCAAGCCGGTTATCGCCACGCGCCACGGCGGCGCAATGGAAACAGTGCGTGAATATGAAACTGGCTGGCTGGTCACGCCGGGCGATGTGGACGATCTCGCGCGGGCGCTGAATGAGGCTCTCTCCATGGATGCCGCAACACGGCAGGTCATTGAATACAATGCTCTGTGGAACGCGCGGCACCATTTCTCCACGGAGACCATGTGCCAGCGTACCTTACAAGTTTATCACGAGGTGATGGAAGGCATCGTGCCGGAGCTTCCGGTCGAGGAGACGGTGACCGAAGAGGTCCCGCCTGCCTTAGTGGGGCCGGAAAGTATTGAAGCATGAGCGCTCAGGAAGAGATTCTGGTCATCAAGCATGGTGCGCTGGGTGACATCGTGCTGGCGACCGGCCCCATGGCGGCTATCCGGGCGCATCATCCCCACGCGCGCATCACGCTGCTGACCGCCAAGCCTTATGATGCATTGCTGGGAAAGGCTCCGTATTTCAATGATGTCTGGGTGGATAGCAAGCCAAAGGTCTGGCAATTTGCTGGGGTGCAGAAACTGCGGCGCCTTCTCAATAGCCGGCCTTTTTCTCGCGTGTATGATTTGCAAACGTCGCAACGCAGTACCTCGTATTTCCAGCTGTTTAAATATAAGCCGCAATGGTCTGGTCTGGTGCCGGGTGAATTCTACCATGACACTCCCCATCGCACGCAGAGCCACACGCTTGACCGCGAGCGTGAGCAGCTGAACTTGGCCGGGATTCATGAAGTGCCAGGGCCGGATCTGCGCTGGCTGACGGCGGATATTTCTCACTTCGCGCTGCCGGAGCGCTATGTGGTGCTGGTTCCAGGGGGCTCCGCTCACCGCCCTGAGAAACGCTGGCCGCAGGAAGGCTACACAGCGCTGGCGCGGGTGTTACTTGAAGTGGGGATTACGCCAGTACTGATTGGTACCGGGGCGGAAGCTGCCGTACTGAACGCTATCGAGGCAGCTGAGGTCCTCCTCCCAACCTCCCCCCGTAAACAGGGGGAGGAGTTTACAAGCGAAGGCGCGACGGCAGGGAAGAAAAGCCCTCCCCTGCGTGCGGGGGAGGGTGACTCTGCAAAAGCTTGTGTAGACAAGCCAAAGGTCATCAACCTCTGTAACCAGACCTCCTTTGCAGAGCTCGCGGCATTAGGGCGCGGTGCGCTGGCGGCTGTCGGGAATGATACCGGCCCGATGCACCTGATCGCGGCCACGCAGTGCCCATCGGTGGTGCTGTTTTCTGCCGCGTCGAATCCTGCCATGTGCGCGCCACGGGGTGACAAGGTGCAGGTGCTACAGCGTGACCCGCTGGCGCAGCTGTCCGTGGATGAGGTGTTTTCCGTGGTGAAACCGTGGCTTCGCCTTGACAGTGCGTCGTAAAGGGAATTTAGTGCGGGTTCAGTCATTCCAGCGAAAACTGGAATCAAGAAGTCAGTAAGCTACGCGCTGTATACCGGATCAGTGTGCGGCTGCACCTAACTTATCCGGAATAACAAATAGAAAAACTATGTCCCACGCCGCTGCGCAATCCTCTCTGGTTAACATCACGTTACCTGATGGCAGTGTGCGTACCTATGAGGCGCCGGTGACCGGATTTCAGATTGCGGAATCCATTGGGCCCGGCTTGCTCAAGGCGGCGGTGGCGATGAAAGTGGATGGGACGCAGCGTGACCTTAGCGAGACCATTACACAGCATGCTGCGGTTGCGTTGCTCACCACGCGTGATCCCGAGGGACTGGATGTCATGCGTCACACCACCACTGCGCAGGTCTTGGCGCTGGCGGTAAAGGAAATCTGGCCGGCCGCGAAGCTGGCCATTGGCCCGACCATCGAGCATGGTTTTTATTACGACGTGGATCTTGAGTATAAAATCACGCCGGACGATCTGCCGAAGATCGAGGCGAAGATGAAGGAAATTCTGGCGCGCGGCCTAACCGTGCAACGGGAGATGTGGAAGCGCGACGAGGCCATCGCGATGTTTGAGTCGCGCGGCGAGAGCTACAAAGCGGAGCTGATCCGCAACGCGCCGGAAGACGATACCACCGAGCGCGGCAAAATCTCGCTTTATCGCCAGGGGCAGGGGGATGATGCATTCATCGATCTGTGCCGCGGCCCGCATGTGCCGTCACTGAGCAAAATCTCTTCCGCGTTCAAGCTTACCAAGCTGGCAGGGGCCTACTGGCGCGGTGATTCGCGCAACAAGATGCTGCAGCGCATTTACGGGGTGTCCTTCGCTAATGATAAGGAGTTGAAGGCTTACCTCACCATGATGGAAGAGGCGGAGAAGCGTGACCACCGCAAGCTTGGCCGTCAGCTGGATCTTTTCCATCTGCAGGAAGAAGCCATCGGGCAGGTGTTCTGGCATCCTTATGGCTGGACACTCTATCGCGAGCTTGAAAACTACATTCGCCAAAAGCTGGAGCGTGAGGACTATCAGGAAGTGAAAACGCCGATGCTGGTGGACCGTGCCTTATGGGAAGCCTCCGGCCATTGGGAAAAGTTCGGCGAGAACATGTTCACCTCGGAAGCCGAGGAGCGCACGCTGGCCATCAAGCCGATGAACTGCCCGTGCCACGTGCAGATTTTCCGCCAGGGCATCAAGTCCTACCGCGACCTGCCGCTGCGCATGGCAGAGTTTGGCTCCTGCCACCGCTATGAGCCGTCGGGTGCGCTGCACGGTATCATGCGGGTGCGCGGTTTCACGCAAGATGATGCGCATATCTTCTGCATGGAAAGCCAGATTCTCTCGGAAACCGAGAAATTCTGTGCTCTGCTGCAGGAGGTTTATCAGGAACTGGGCTTTACCGAGATTGCCGTGAAGCTCTCCACGCGCCCGGAGAAGCGTGCCGGGACGGACGAAACCTGGGATAAGGCCGAGCGTTCCCTCGCCGAAGCGGTGGAAGCCGTTGGCCTGCCGTACGAAGTGCAGCCGGGTGAGGGGGCGTTTTACGGTCCGAAGCTCGAGTTTCAGCTGAAGGATTGCATTGGCCGGACCTGGCAGTGCGGCACGCTACAGCTGGACTTCGTACTTCCCGAGCGGCTGGATGCCAGCTATATCGGCGAGGATGGTGAAAAGCACCGCCCCGTGATGCTGCACCGCGCGATCCTGGGCAGCTTCGAGCGCTTCCTCGGCATCCTCATCGAGCAGCACGCGGGGCGCTTCCCGCTCTGGCTCGCCCCCGTGCAGGTGGTGGTGGCGACCATCGTGGACGACGCCGCGCCCTATGCCGAGCAGGCGGCCGCGGCGCTGCGCGCGGCGGGGCTGCGCGTCGAGACGGACCTGCGCAACGAGAAGATCAACCGCAAGGTGGTGGACCACATCGAAAGCCGCGTGCCGGTGCTCGCCGTGGTCGGCCGGCGTGAGGCGGAGGAGGGCAAGCTGGTGTTGCGTCGCCTGCCGGGCCGCGAGCAGGAGGCGCTGCCGCTCGCCGAGGCGGTGGCCATGCTGCGCCGCGAGAGCACCGCGCCCGATTTGTCAAGCGCCCCAGTTGCGGCGGAATGACCCGCGCCCCATAAGACGCCCACGCCAGACTCGAAACAGAGACAGGAGCAGACCATAGCCCGAGGCCCCATGCCCCCCGCGCCGCCCTCCCGCGAAGGCCCCCGCGTGAACGAGGAAATCCGCGTCCCCCAGGTGCGTCTGATTGACGAAAACGGGGAGATGATCGGCGTCCTCAGCATCCGCGACGCGCTGTATCGCGCCTACCAGGCGGGGCTCGACCTGCTGGAGATCAGCCCGAACGCGGTGCCCCCGGTCTGCAAGATCACCGACTACGGCAAGTTCAAGTACGAGCAGCAGAAGAAGGCCAACGAGGCCCGCAAGAAGCAGAAGGTTGTCGAGATCAAGGAAATCAAGGTTCGCCCGAACATTGATGACCATGATTACGACGTGAAGATGAAGCAGGCGAAGAGCTTCATCGGCGAGGGCGACAAGGTGAAGGTCACGCTGCGCTTCCGCGGCCGCGAGATGGCGCACCAGGAACTCGGCGTGAAGCTGCTCGAGCGCATCCGGACCGAGCTGGCCGAGATCGTGAAGGTTGAGTCCATGCCGCGCCTCGAGAACCGCCAGATGGTGATGGTGCTCGCGCCGAAGTGAGGCGAAGCCTCACTTCGGTTTTCTTCGCCCTCAGACGCCGGGCGGCCGCCTCCGCGGCCTTGGCTTCCGCCGCGCCGCGGTCCCGCCATCCGCACGGTCGCGTGGGCGGCGCCGGCCGCTTTGCGGCCGGATCCTGGCAGGGAGCGCCCACTCGGCCTGGCCGGCGCGCGTCGCGAGGATGCGACCGCAAGGCGGCCGCCGCCGCCCAGCTGGACACCTCCGATAACCC
>DBAU01000038.1 GCA_002291845.1 Alphaproteobacteria bacterium UBA1002
GAAGTGCATCTATTTTATTAAGCACTTCAATTTGCTGAAGGTCTGCATAATCCTCTTCAAACAGTTCCTTCAACACCCGCTCAACATCCTGACGCTGTGCCTCGCTATCCGGGTGGGAAGCATCGCGGACATGCAACAGTAAGTCGGCTTCCAGTACCTCTTCCAGCGTTGCACGGAAAGCGGCAATCAGTGTGGTGGGCAAATCAGAAATAAAACCCACCGTATCGGAAAGCATGATTGTCATACCCGAAGGAAGGGTGACCTGCCGGATCACAGGATCCAGCGTGGCAAATAAAGCATCTGCCGCATAGGTTCCGGCATCCGTCAGGCGGTTGAAAAGCGTGGATTTACCCGCATTAGTGTACCCGACCAGTGCCACCAGCGGATAGGGGACATCACGACGTAATTTTCGGTGCAAGCTTCGTGTACGTACGACTTTTTCAAGTTGACGACGAATGGCCGCAATGCGATCGCGGATCATCCGGCGGTCGAGTTCAATCTGTGACTCACCTGGCCCCCCGAGGAAGCCAAAGCCGCCACGTTGACGCTCAAGATGTGTCCAGGATCGTACAAGACGGCTCTTTTGATATTCCAGCGCCGCCAGCTCGACCTGCAATTTGCCTTCATGGGTACGCGCACGCTCACCAAAAATTTCGAGAATCAGCGCGGTGCGGTCAATAACCTTCGTCTTCCACGCTTTCTCCAGGTTACGCTGCTGGACGGGGCTCAGCGTGCCATTGATAATGACCAAGCCGATCTGGTGCTCGCTCACGTAGGCCGTGTAACGCTCAATCTGTCCAGTGCCAAATAACGTGCTTGGCTTGGGCGCGTGAATGGGGAGGGCAAAGGCCCCTACCACTTCCAGCGCAATGGCGCGGGCCAGCCCCGAGGCTTCAAGTAGTTGCGCATCAACACTCCGGCCCGTCGCGGTCGGCTTGTGACGAAAATCCGGATGAAGAACAAGGGTAGGAGTCGCTATGGACTCAGTCATAGAAGCGACAACAAAAGCTATGCCACGAGCATGGGCTCGGATTCATCCAGAGACTCGCTGGAATCCATGGAATCATCTCGCGACAGGCTGACCGGGACGCTCGGTACCACGGTCGCAATACTATGCTTATAGACGAGCTGCGCCATCTGATTTCGCTTCAGCACCACCGAAAAATTATCAAAGCCGCTGATAACGCCCTGAAGTTTAACCCCATTCACCAGATATACCGTGACGGGCTTTTTATCTTTTCTGCAGTTATTCAAGAAAATATCCTGCATATTCTGGGTCTTTTCAGCCATGGCTGCCTCTCAGGGGGTAATTTGCTGTTTAGCGCAAAAAACTGGCATATACGTTATCACAAAAATACTGCTTGAAAAGCGGAACCTGAGCGAATTTGACACATTTTACGCCAACATTATATCAGCAAACCCTGATAAATAGTCATTCTTCAACGTGAAGCCTTGTCGGCTTACGAGTCAACTGCTTGCAATGTGCGCTGACGCGGGCGAGGCACACCAACAGCATCGCGGATACCGTAATACAGCTCCATTTCGTAGCGCACGCGTGGCTCTGGCGTCCCCAGTCCTGCCTCAAGGACAATCACATCTGGCGGGAGCCGTCCCTGATCCAGCTCTTGCATGATCTGCGGCTTCCGCTCGCTTGGCGCGAGCAGATACATATAACCTTCGTGACCGTCATTTCGACGTGGCGTATGGAAAAATGCTTCCATCCCCGGCGCACGCAGCCGTAGTTGAGTTCGTGACGTCATAACATGTCCCATCATTTACGAGCGATTGTGTAGGGCATGCATATGACAAACTCATGACGGAATGGTGAAGATTTGATAAAGCATATAAGCAATCTCAAAACGCCTCAGCGACGCTCACGTGGAGCTTTTTGGGGCGGTGACTGGACACGCAAGTTGGTGCATGCTATCCCCGCAATAGACTCATTGTGAATCTCGGCCTGCTCATGCGCCTGAATGAATTGATGCCCGCGGGCAAAACGGTGCTGGTCCGGGTGGACCTGAACGTCCCGATGCATGCGGGAAGGGTAACGGATGCCACCCGCATTGAACGCGTGCTGCCTACCTTGCGTTATTTAGCGACGCAGGGTGCAAAAGTGGTGGTGTTGTCTCATTTTGGTCGCCCCAAAGGTGAGTATAATCCTTCCATGTCCCTTGCACCGCTCGTGGATGCTTTGCAGGCATATCTGCCTGAGCATCCGGTGCGCTTCGGGGTGGATTGTATCGGCGCGGCGGCGGCCGAGGCGGTCCGAAAAGCAGCGGCGGGGGATGTGGTGTTACTGGAGAATCTCCGCTTCCATGTCGAAGAGGAAGCCGGTGATGCTCTTTTTGCGCGCCAGATTGCGGCCCTTGGTGATGCCTACGTGAACGATGCGTTTTCCTGTTCGCATCGACCGCATGCATCCATCTATCACCTGCCCACCTTGCTACCTTCCTATTGCGGCATGGCCATGCAGGAGGAAATTGAAACGCTCGGCGGATTGTTCAATGCACCGGACCGTCCTCTGGCGGCGGTGGTTGGGGGATCGAAAGTCTCTACCAAGCTGGCATTGCTGGAGCATCTGCTGGAAAAAGTCGATCTTCTAATAATCGGCGGAGCCATGGCGAACACATTCCTGCGGGCGCAAGGGCACCCGGTTGGAACCTCTTTATGCGAGACGGAAATGCTAGAAACCGCGCGTCATGTTCTGGCAAAGGCAGAGCGATCACAATGTCGGATTCTCCTGCCTAAGGATTTGGTGGTTGCCCGCCGTTTTTCGGCCCATGCGCCGGCTCAGATGGTGGCGGCAGAGGCTGTGCCTGACGATGCAATGGCGCTGGATGTGGGGCCTGAATCCTTGATGCATTACGCTGAAGAGCTCCGCCATTGTCGCACGCTGGTATGGAATGGACCGCTGGGTGCGTTTGAAACCACGCCGTTTGATAACGCAACCGTGTTTCTTGCCCGTGTTGTCGCGCGGCTCACTGCGCAAGGGCAGATGAAAAGTGTCGCTGGAGGGGGCGATACGGTCTCCGCGCTGGTACATGCATCAATGGCAGGTCAGTTCAGTTATCTCTCCACTGCCGGCGGCGCGTTTTTGGAATGGCTTGAAGGTAAAGCATTGCCCGGGGTTGAGGCCCTGCAGAGAAAGGCCGCATGAGATGATCAGGGCCGTGGAAGTTGGGGGGTGGGACGAGGTGGATGTTCTGCTGGAGGCAGCGTCTCAGCAAGAGACTCCGTTGCCGCTGACCTTGGTGACCCCCCCCTCGGCGGCGATGCGAACCGGCGCGGCGTACTGGAAAGCCATCTCTGAAATGGCGCAGGCTCGCTATCCGCACGTGGTATTTCATCTCTACATGGATTGTAGCTGGGCGCCGGGTCGGGCCATGGAGGCTTTGTATCTGGGCGTGCGTCATTTGACCAGTCAGGAGAATCAGTTGCCCCTTGCGCTTCACGCCTTTGCAGCGCGTTATGCCGTGCATTGGATGCCCCGCCCAACTGCGTTGCATCGTTTTGTTACAGGGCTGCCACGCGCTCAACAATCCTATCTTGCGGCTCGCTGGCTTGCCAGCGCTGCCGATGCTACTTACCCTTAAACCCTTAGGAGACTCCCCATGCGCCTGACCAATCGCGTTAAGAAAATCCTCAGCTGGTACGAAAGCGACAATCCCGGTACCAAGACCAATCTTGCGCGCATGCTGATGCACGGCAAGCTGGCGGGCACGGGTAAGCTGGTCATCCTACCGGTGGACCAGGGCTTCGAACATGGCCCGGCGCGCAGTTTTGCAGCGAATCCTGCGGCATATGATCCGCATTACCACTATCAGCTTGCCATTGATGCGGGACTCTCCGCGTATGCCGCCCCGCTTGGCATGCTGGAGCAGGGAGCGGATAGCTTCGCCGGGGCTATCCCGACCATCCTCAAGGTGAACTCTTCCAACTCACTCGTGCCGCGTCATAATGCTCCGAACCAGGCCGTTACGGGTACTGTCGCGGATGCGCTGCGCCTTGGCTGTTCGGCGATCGGCTTTACCATCTATCCCGGTTCCTCTGGCGTGTTCGACATGATGGAGGAAATCCGCGAGATGTCAGAAGAAGCTAAGGCCAAGGGGTTGGCCGTTATCATGTGGTCCTATCCACGCGGTGAAGACCTCTCCAAGGATGGCGAAACGGCCATCGATGTCTGCGCCTATGCGGCGCATATCCCGGCGCTCCTCGGCGCGCATGTCATCAAAGTGAAGCCCCCTACCGCACATATCGAGCAGGCGGAAGCAAAGAAAGTCTATGATGCCCAGAAAATTCCCGTCGGTACGCTGGCTGATCGGGTGCGCCATGTGAAACAGGCGACGTTCAACGGCAAGCGGCTCGTTATCTTCTCCGGCGGCGCGGCGAAAGGTACGGCGGACGTACTGGAGGAAATTCGCGGTATCCGCGACGGTGGCGGGGACGGCTCTATCATCGGCCGCAATGCCTTCCAGCGCCCGCGCGATGAGGCCCTGCAGCTTCTGAATGAGATCGTCGGCATTTTCAAAACAAGCGTATAGTTGGCGTTTGATGACCGTATCCTGACAGCTTGCATTTGCGTGCGCGCACGTTCATAACCCTTGCATGCGTTTTTCGGGTGAAGTCAAAATGCCCGCCGGGGCCGAGCAGGCAGGCAAGGGTAAAGTCGGCAGTCTACGCCATGTACTGAGCTATCTGCGCGCCTATCGCCTACAGGTAGTTGGTGCGTTTCTGGCGTTGATTGTTACGTCTTCCACCGTGCTCGCGTTCGGCACAGGGCTGCGCTACATCATCGATCAGGCCTTCTCGAATGAACCCAGCCCGGATCTGATTGATCACTCATTTATCTATCTACTGATCGGGGTATTTGTTCTCGCGGGTGCGACGTATAGCCGTTATTACCTTGTTTCGTGGATTGGCGAGAAAATCATCGCTGACATTCGCCGGGATGTTTACGCCCGGCTGGTGGGTATGGATGTGGCTTTCTTTGAAGTAAGCCGTACTGGCGATTTGGTTTCCCGCCTGATGACCGACACCACCCTGCTGCAGACAGTGATTGGAAGTTCCATCTCGGTGGCGCTGCGCAACCTTCTGATGATGCTCGGTGGGCTGGCCATGATGTTTTTTATGAGCCCGTCGCTCAGCATTTATATTGTGGGAATGGTGCCCATCGTGGTGGTTCCCATCATCATGTTGGGGCGCGAAGTACGCAAACTTTCGCGCGACACGCAAGAGCGCACCGCCGATGTGAGTGCCCACGCAGAGGAAACCATTGCCTCGATTCGTACCATTCAGGCCTTGGCGCTGGAAAAGCAGGAACAGGTGCGCTTTCAGCAATCGGTGGGAGCATTGCTAGATACTGCGCTCACCCGTATCCGCAAGCGTGCACTGCTCATTGCTTTGGTGATTGCTTTGGTGCTGGGAGCCATTTGTGTCGTGTTGTGGCTAGGTAGCCGCCACGTCATGAGTGGCGAGATCTCCAGCGGAGATCTTTCTGCCTTTCTGTTTTATGCGATGCTGGTTGCCACAGGTACCGGAGCAATTTCTGAGGTGGTCGGTGATCTGCAGCGTGCAGCAGGGGCGACTGAGCGTTTGATGGAGTTAAAGCATCTGGCACCAACGATTACCGCGCCGGAGCATCCCGTCCCGGTCCCTTCTTCCTTAGCCCTGCCGTTACACTTCGATGGAGTACGCTTTGCGTATCCTGCACGCCCGGGTATCGCCGCGCTCGATGGGGTCAGTTTCACCATTGAGCCTGGCGAGACGGTGGCATTGGTCGGCCCTTCTGGCGCAGGAAAAAGCACCGTCATGCAGCTATTGCTACGTTTTTATGATGTGCAATCAGGCCGTATTCTAGTGGGCGAAACACCTCTTATGTCCTTTGATCCAGCCGAATGGCGCGGGCGTATTGGTCTAGTGCCGCAAGATCCAGTGATTTTCTCTACCACCGCCTATGAGAATATCCGGTTTGGTCGCTCAGACGCTGACGCGACCACGATTCGTGCCGCCGCGCGTCAGGCGGAGGCACTGGAGTTTATTGAGGCACTTCCTGATGGTTTTGATACGTACCTTGGTGAGAGGGGGGTTCGGCTTTCCGGGGGGCAGCGTCAGCGGTTGGCCATCGCGCGTGCACTGGTCCGCAACCCGCAAATTCTTTTGCTCGATGAAGCCACCAGCGCCCTAGATTCCGAAAATGAACGCAAGGTGCAGCTGGCGCTGGAGCAGTTGATGAAAGGCCGCACGACGCTGGTGATTGCCCATCGCCTTTCCACCGTGCAGAATGCGGATCGTATCCTTGTTATGGATCATGGCCATATTGTTGCGCAGGGTACCCATGCTGAGCTGATAGAAAAAAGCGAATTATATCATAGGCTTGCAAAGAGGCAGTTCGAAGCAGCAGAATAAAAAGCCCGCGTCATCATATCGTCACACAATCCGTTCACACGTGATGTAGAGAGCTCTGTACGGTGGAGAGTTGTCATTGCCACGCCTGACTTAGTACATAAAGACTTCAAGACCGAGGTTGTGTTGCGAGGGCAGGCGATGATAAGCGCGCTGAAAAAGCTCGATCCTATCCTTGAGGATGTCACAAAACACCTTCCCGATGGACTCAAAGGCTACCTGAAAGACATCCACCAGCCTCTTTTCGGCATCCACCCAACCTTTGAACAACGGATATCTGCGCTGAGGGGGTAAGTCTTTCCTACTTAAGGAAAATATCGGCGCGTTCCGTCTGGTCTGTGCCTTCAGGGAAGCTGTTACCGAGCGACTGTACATTGATGCGGATGTTATCGACCCCCAGGTCAATCAGGAATGCGCGAACTGCAAGGGCCCGCGCCAGGGAAACACGACGCGCCAGACTTGATTGTTCTGGCGGGGCTGAGGCATAAGCCACGACCGTTACAATTTTATTCTTATCCACGGTCAGCTGACGCGCCAGTTCTTTCAAGGCATCTTGTGAGGCAATGGGAACTTCCATCTCTGATAAGGCAAACGGTACAGTAACCGCTTTTTCACCCTTCTGATCATCCGTGCTTGCCGGGGCCGGTTGCCGCGCGGGAGGAAGTGCGGCCACTTCCTGCTCAATAATGGGCTCTATGGCGGTGGTGACAGTGGGCGGTGGGGGCGCCGCATCAGGCAGCTCCGGCATATCCACCGCAGAGGCGGGCTCATTCTCTTCAGGAAGGCTCGGCAAGCCGTCGCTTTCTTTCACCTGCTGATTGCGCACAATCTCAAGGGCTTCATTTCCTGTAGGCGGCGCAGCAGGGGCCTCGGCACCCAATGAGGGCAGGGGCTCAGAGGCACCGGTTGAATCCAGCGCTGGGAGTTCAGGCAAGCCATTTACGTCAGCTGACGTTGACATGTCTGGCGTAGTCACATCTGTCGCAGGCGCTGGCATGGGCTCAGGGACATCTATCGGCGGCTGAGAGACAGCCGGTGGTTCCTCTTTACCTATGAAGCCCAAGAATTTCTTCTTCAGGGTAGGGAAGAGGCCCTCGTCCTTGACAGGCTCCATTGCAGGTGTTGGTGCCGCTACGGTGGGCTCGGGTTCCACGCTTGGCGTAGGCTCGGTAACGGCGTCGATTGGCGGAATATCTGCTGCGGGAGCGGCTTCAGGTTGCGCGACGTCCGGAATCGGCGCTGCGTCGAGAATTTGTGGGCTCCCTTCCGAGATGTCTGTGGCCGGTGCAGAAACTGCGGGTAGCGGCTCGGGGGCAGGGACAGGCTCGGGGAGAGCCTCTGCAATGGGTGCGGGCTCTGGCTCCGGCTCCGGTTCAGGCTTCGCAGAGGATTTTGGCAGCGCTTCTGAAATGGGCTCTGGCACTGGCTCTGGCGTCGTTTCTGCCGCAGGGGGCGTAGAATCAGAGGCTGGTGCCACAGATGCGGCGGGTGTTTCAGCGTTTGGTGGAGCGATCTCTGGAAATGGCTCAAACTCCATGGCTTCAAAATCAGGATCAGGGAGTGCCTCGGGAGAAGCCGGTGCGGGCACAGGCTCTGGCTCTGGGATAGGCTCAGGAGTAGGTGCTGCTGGGGCAGGCGCAGGCGCTGCGATGGGCTCGGGGGCCGGCTCCAACATTTCTTCAAATTGTTTTTGCGGAGGCTGCGACGGTACGGATTCCGGCACTGGAACGGGAACTGCCTCCGGTGCAGAAATTTCGGACGGCTCCGGCATCTCAGGTGCCGGAAGCGGGGCTGGCACGGGACGGCTCTCCGGGACCGGTAACGGCTTGGGTGCGGAGGCTTCTTTTGGGGCAGGCTTTGGCTTCGCCGGAGCCGGACGCTTGGCAGGTGCATCCGCTGGGCGCGGTGCCGAATCTGCGGCGCGAGGCGGGGCAGGAGGTTGATAGGCACGGCGCTGCGGTGGTGCGCCAGGGGTCGGCTCGCCAAACGGTATGCCGGCACGTGGCATCATGACACCATAGCCTCCTATGGGCTGCGTGGAGCGCCGCAGAGCCTCCAGCGCTTCGGAATAAACCTGCACACTCGGTTGTGCAGGGCGCAGGCGATTGCGTGCATACGCATGATCAGCGGAAGCCCACGCCAAAACACAGACGGAAGAGAGTAAAATCCAATGGGACGGGGAGCGCGAGTAAGATTCGTCCGATCGTTTCATGGGGCGCTAACTTCCTGAAGGCTGGGCAGACACGGCTTATAAAAAGCGGAAAAAAACTAGCCGTGCAAGTAGATATTAGGTTATTCCGGCGTTCCCTGTTTTTTTGGTACGCATGTGGCATTCAAAGCTTCGAATGCTTCCGGGCTGGCCGCCAAGATGCATCCCGTTTCATAGGGATCCCCAGGATCACCGGGCATGGTTACTTGCCCGCCTGCTTCTTTCACAATCAGGATGCCCGCGGCCATATCCCATTTCTTGAGATGGGGAAACCAGCATGCATCGTAGCGCCCTGCTGCCACGTAGGCGAGGTCAAGCGCCGCCGCACCACTGCGCCGGATGACGCTATCAAGGTTGGAGGCGTTGCGGGTAAATTCCGAACACATGCCATCGTACGGGCTGGTGACACGGGTAGTGCCCGTCACGAAATAGAAGTCACCTTTACGCGGGGCACAGCGCAAACGGCGATGATTGACATAGGCCCCATTGCCTTTTTCGGCGATGAACATTTCATCATGAATTGGATCGTAGACCACCCCGGCGATGATTTCTCGCCCGGTGGGTGAGATTTTCTCGACACCAATAGAAATGCAGAAATAAGGAATGGCGTGGATAAAATTATTGGTACCATCCAGCGGATCGACCACCCAACGGTAATCGCAGTTGGGATCCCCAATCTCCCCGCTTTCTTCAAGTAAAAGCCCAAAACGGGGGCGTGCTTTTTCTAATTCTGCACGCAGAATTTTTTCGGCTCTTAGGTCAGATTCCGTCACAAAATTAGCCACGCCTTTGCGTGAAATCTGCAGGTTATCCACCTCACCGAAATCTCGCACCAGCCCTTTGGCGGCTTTCAGCGCCGCCGAGGTCATGACGTTGATCAGCGGCGTCTTGATAGGGTAAGCGGCAGAAAGACTTTGGCGTTTGTCGTACATGAATCAGGTATCAACTTTACAAATTTTATCAACGCACACTAACAACAGTGTCCATATGACCGGTTATTTTGCGCGTTCGACGTAAGAAAACTCGCTGGTATTTACCACAATCGCGTCGCCGGTTTCGATAAACGGTGGCACCATCACGCGCACGCCATTTTCTAAAATCGCGGGTTTGTAGGACGACGCGGCCGTCTGGCCTTTCACCACCGGATCGGCTTCCGTGACGGTGAGGGTCACGTGCTCTGGCAAAGAAACGGTGATCGGGTCACCCTCATAGCTCTCGACCTTCACAATCATACCATCTTGGAGGAAAGCGGCAGAATCACCAATCACATCCCCGGCCAGTGAAATCTGCTCAAAGGTTTCCGGGTGCATGAAAATCAGCGCATCGCCCTCTTTATAAAGGAATTGATAATCAATCTGATCCAGCCGAACGCGCTCCACCTTTTCATCGGAGCGGAAGCGCACATTGGTTTTGGTTCCTGCGCGTACATCTTTCATTTCCACTTGCATATACGCCCCGCCTTTGCCCGGCTGGGTATGCTGGGTGCGCGTCACGGCCCATAGCTTTCCATTATATTCCAGCACGTTGCCCACGCGAATGGAAACGCCATCAATTTTCATAAGCCGAAACTCCAACGATGCTTCAAATTTGCGCGGAACTTAGCAGCGGTAAGGGCAGGGCGCAATGGCGGAGTTTTACTCTGCCCTTATTCTGGCAAACGATGCTGCAAAGGCTTTTACTGCCTCGGCAGGTCCGTGGGGGTGATTCCATACGGAGGACAGGGCCGCGATGAAATCCGCCCCAGCCGCCACCATCGGCCCACAGTTATCTGGTGTCATGCCACCGATGGCTACGCAGGGAAGCGTCGTGAATGTACTCCACCAGCTTAGCAGTTCGATATCTGGCGTTCCCCATTTTGCCAATGATTCCGGCGTTTTTGAAGTGGTGGGATGGAAGGCTCCAAACGCCACATAATCGGCACCAAACTCTCCAGCTTCCATGGCTAAATGACGTGAGGCGTGGCAACTTACACCAATGACCTTTTCCGGCCCAAGTAAAGCACGTGCTTCGGCCACGGAGCCGTCCTCCTGTCCCAGATGCACCCCATCAGCATTGGCCTCAAGGGCCAGTTGCGGGCTGTCATTCAGGATGAATGCGACCTGATGCGCATGGCAAATGCGCTTCAGCTGCTTCGCAGCATAGAGGATATGCTCTTCTTTCGCATGGATGTGGGTGAGCCGTCCCGGGCCGGGAGGCGCGTTATCCTTCAAGCGCAACTGAAAGGCACCCACCGTGCCGGGGCTTGCGGTGAGTGCCATCTCAAGCTGAGTGGAAAAGGTTTCCAGGTCAATCTGGGGTGGGGAAATCAGATAGAGCTGCGGCGGGGTGCGTTCAGACTCACGCATGGAAGGCCTGCCCGGTCAGGTGGTTCAGCTCATCCAGAAAGAGGCGTGGAAAGGTTTGGCCATTGGGAAGCACCCACCCATCTCCCACAGGCCGGAAGTGATGGCCACCACTGACCGGCGAGGAAAGCCATAACTCACGCGCAGCGGTGTGGCGGCTGATGACAAAAGTTCTACCATCTTCAAGCTTCACGCTCAGCATGCCATCCTGCCCGTCAATATCGAGCAGCCCCTGCGTATCCTGCGCTTCAAGCGCATCCTGAAGGCGGGCGATATCCTCACCGCAGCGATCGTGGAATGCGGATTCATTGATTGTCATCACATCCTCATAAAAACACTTACGCCTATCTAGGCAATGCGCTAGAAGGTGTCCAGAGTTCGTTGTGTGACTGCTTTGTAATCTCCCATGCCACGTAAACCGGCTACCCCTTCCCGTCGCGGTGACGGCCCGCGCCTGACGACGGATCGTCCCAAGCGCGCTGACACTGCAGCGACGCGCATTTCTCCGCGAAGTGGCGGGGGCGGTCCGCGTAAACCGGCGCGCGGGGGCAATGGTGGCGGAGGGGGGCGACGCAAGAAGCCTCAGAAAACCAGCCTGTGGGTAAAAATAAAGCGTA
>DBAU01000072.1:0-4673 GCA_002291845.1 Alphaproteobacteria bacterium UBA1002
AGGATGGTGACATGATCGCCATTGATGCGGAGGCAGGTACCATCGAGCTGGAAGTGTCAGCGGAGGAGCTGGACGCCCGTCGCACGCATTGGCAGCCCCGCGAGACGGATTACACCTCCGGCACGCTCTGGAAGTACGCGCAGACCGTTGGCCCCGCCGTGAAAGGTGCGGTGACGCACCCTGGTGCCGCCGCGGAGAAGCATGTCTTTGCTGATCTTTAATTGGCCGTAGAACGTTGCCGACTGTTCATTTAGGGCAGCGTCACAAAACTGTCATCAATGTCGCCTATCCTCCTGCCCAACAAAGGAGAGGGTTATGGTGAATCATGTATTGCCTCAAGGGGGAACGGCCACGCGGAGCGAAGCGGTGGAAGATGTGCATTACCGCCGCAGACGTCATGGAGGAGGAGTGCTTATTTTGCCAGTGCCGGTTCCAGTACCTGTGCCACCACCACATTTTGCACCACCTCCGTACCATTTCGCACCACCCCCGCATTATTACGCGCCGCCGCGGCCCCGGTCGTTTCCATGTCGCGTTCAAAATCCGGACTACCTTCAATGGGTTCCCACGCCAAATGGCTGGCGTCGGGATATGCGTCCTTTGCTGCCCGGGCGCTGCTATGGCGAAGGCCCGCAGCAGGAAGGAACGGAAAACCGAGCATTGGCGTCGGGGACGCGTGACGAAGGGGCGGCTGATCTCGGCGCGGCGCTGAAGGCCGCTGGGGTGCAAACGGGTGATGTGCCGGGGCTTTCTTCGCACGACCGTTTTGTTGCATCGCCGGAAGAATCCCGCGGTTCCGGGCGTTCTACATAACGTTCAGCGTTGCTTGTAAATACGCGGGTCGCGGAAAATAAACAGCTTGTTTTCCAGCGGAAGGCCGAAGCGGGCGTTGTTCAGCGAGACATTGGTTTCCTGACCCGAGGCATCCTTGATACGCATATTGCGTAATTGCAGTGGCGCATCGGAGAATTCCAGCGTCAGGTCGCCCTGATCGGGCTTTTCTGCCTGTGTCAGGCGAATGCGGATCACGCCGTCCTGTTGCGTTTTTTCTAGGATTTTGATGATTTTGGGGTCAAACGCAATGTTATCCTGTGCCAGAAAACCGGCCAGTGTCTCATCCAGCGGGATATGGCTCATCTGCTCCAGCTCAAAATCATAATAGACGAGCGTGGTGCCGTTCGAGATCATCAGCACAGGCACCGGTGGCTCATATTGCCAGCGCATTTTGCCGGGGCGTTTGAGGAAAAACTGCCCAGATGCCAGCGACCCATCAGGCGCAATCTGCACAAAATCCGACTGAAGGGTCGTCAGGCCGTTAAGATAGGCTTCCACGCGCGCCAGCGTGTCATCCGCATGGGCAGGCGCGGCGGACAGGGCGGCGAGGGCAAGAAACAAGCGAAGCGTACGCATACCAAGATGCTATAGCCTGTCGCGCGGCTGCACGCAATGGCGGCTACTGAAAGGCAAAAGGCTGCTCCGCTGCCATGCAAAGCGACGGCCGGCCATAAAAAAACCCGCCTTGAAGGGCGGGTTTTTTAAAATGGCTATCGAGGCGCTTACGCTTGCGCGTCACCTTCAGCAGCCGGAGCGGCTTCTTCCGCCGGAGCGGCGGCGGCAGCGGCCGCTTCAGCCGCAGCTTTCTCTTCCGCGTCCTTGCGAGCTTGCGCGCGCGGGGGAAGTTTCGCCGTCTTCGGCTTCGGCGTGTAGGCCGGCTTGGTGCTAATCAGGCCATCGGCACGCAGGAAGCGGGCCACGGTCTCACTGATCTGGGCACCGACGCCTACCCAATGTTTCATGCGCTCTGCGTTATATTTCACGCGCTCCGGGTTGTCCTTGGCGAGCAGCGGATTGTAGGTGCCCAGCTTCTCAATGAAGTTCCCGTCACGCGGGTTGCGCGAATCGGTGACCACAATGCGGTAGAAGGGGCGTTTTTTGGTGCCGCCGCGGGCCATGCGAATGGTAGTTGCCATAAGGTTTTGCCTGTTTTTCTGCAAAAATATCGTTCAGGGGCGCGATATAAAGCACAACTTGATGGGTAAATCCAGCGATTTTTAAGGGCGGCGATGCGCCAGTTAACGTTTGCGGGAAAGAATCTTCCCTTCGCCACGCACAGACAGTACGGGAAGCCACCTCCTTGTCATGGCCAGGCCACATAAAGCACAATGGTTTACATGTATATGCCAGGCCTGATTATGACCGCATGCCCTGAAACAGTTGCTGCATGCCACCACGGGCAACGCCTTTTTTGCCCATCTTCTTCATGCGCTTCATGACGGTTTCCATCTGCTGGTGCTGTTTCAGCAGCTTATTCACCTCCTGTACGGAAGTGCCGGCGCCGGCGGCAATGCGTGCCTTGCGTGAGGCATTAAGCAGCTTGGGAAACTGCCGCTCTTTGGGCGTCATGGAGAGAATAATGGCTTCCTGTTTCTTGAAGCCGCCCTCCAGATCAACCCCGTCCAGCTTGTCCTGCAGCTGGCCCATGCCGGGCAGCATGGTCATCAGCGAGCCAAGCCCGCCCATTTTCTTCATGTTGCGGAACTGAGCGAGCAGGTCATTGAAGTCAAACTTGCCTTCCATCATCCGCTTGCCGAGGATTTCCGCCTCTTTCTGATCGACCGCCTCGGCGGCGCGCTCAACCAGTGAAACCACATCCCCCATGTCAAGGATGCGGCCTGCAATGCGCTGCGGATGGAACGGCTCCAGCTGGTCCAGCTTCTCGCCCACGCCCATGAATTTGATCGGCTGGCCGGTGACCTGCCGCATGGAAAGTGCCGCCCCCCCGCGTGCATCCCCGTCGATGCGGGTCAGGATGATCCCGCTGATGCCGATGGTTTCATGGAACTGGCGGGCAATGTTCACCGCGTCCTGGCCAGTGAGGGAATCGGCCACCAGGAGGGTCTCGATGGGGCGGGCGAGGTCCTTCACCTGGCGCAGTTCCGCCATCAGCGCCTCGTCGATATGTAGGCGGCCCGCGGTATCAAGCAGCAGGATATCGAAGCCGCCAAGCTTGGCTTCCTGCAAGGCCCGCTTGGTAATCTCCACCGGCGGCTGGCCGGGGATGATGGGCAGGCTCTCAACGCCCGCCTGCTTCGCCACCACTGCCAGCTGTTCCTGTGCGGCGGGGCGCTGCACGTCGAGCGAGGCGACCAACACTTTCTTGTTCTGCTTGCTACGCAGGCGCAGCGCCAGCTTACCGGTCGAGGTGGTTTTTCCCGAGCCCTGCAGACCCACCATGAGCAATACGGCCGGGGGATTCATGGCGAGGTTGAGGTCCTGGGTTTCTGCGCCCAGCAGTTCTGCTAGATGGTCGTGCACCAGCTTGATAACCATCTGTGCCGGGGAGACACTGGCCACAATTTCCGTCCCAACGGCCTTTTCCTTCAGCGATGCGACGAACTGTTTGACCACCGGCAGGGCGACATCGGCCTCCAGCAGGGCGACGCGCACTTCGCGCACGACGCTGTTAATATCCTCCTCGCTCAGCGTGCCCTTGCGGCGCAGTCCGGAGAAAATGGAGGAGAGGCGTTTGTTTAAGGAGTCGAACATGGTTCTTATCTCGGGCATCCTGCGGCGGAAGTCAACACTTCGCGCTTGCTCGAAAGCCGCAACTTGACATAGATTACGGGACCTTTATCCACCGCACGGCCATGAGCAAATCCATCCCCGCTGACATCGCACAGAAATCTTTTGAGGAGGCCCTCAAAGAGCTGGAAGAGATTGTCAAGCGGCTGGAGGGCGGCAAAAGCACGCTGGAGGAGTCCATTACCGACTACACGCGCGGCACGCAGCTGAAGCTGCACTGCGAAAAGCAGCTGGAAGCAGCGCGCCTGAAAGTCGAGAAACTGGTGCCTCAGGCTGATGGCCAACATACGACGGAGCATTTCGACCATGGCTAATCTGCAAACCACCGCTGTTAATGACTTGCAGGAGTCGCTGGCCGAGGTCTCGGAAGCGCTCGAGCGCATGATGGACCAGTTGCTGCCGCAGCCCGACGGGGTTTCCTCCAATATCATTTCGCTCAAAGACCGCAACGCCACGGCCGAGCGTTCCCCGGTGGGCGGCGAAGCCAAGGTGATGGAAGCCATGCGCTATTCCGCCTTGGCAGGTGGTAAGCGCCTGCGCCCATTCCTGGTGGTTACCTGCGCGAGCCTGTTTGGTGTCTCCCGCGAGGCCTCCTTGATGACGGCCTCCGCTATCGAATTCATCCACACCTATTCGCTGATTCATGACGATCTTCCCGCCATGGACGATGACGATCTGCGCCGCGGTAAGCCAAGCTGCCATAAAGCGTTTGGTGAGGCGGCGGCGATTCTCGCCGGCGACGCCCTGCAAGCGCTGGCTTTTCAGACGCTGTCCGATCCGGGGGTACATCCCGATCCTTCCGTGCGCTGTGAGTTAGTGAGCGCCGTGGCTCGCGCGGCCAGCTGCCGCGGCCTGGTGGGTGGCCAGATGCTGGATCTCGAAGCGGAAAACAAGGAAATGTCTGTTGATGAGATTATCCGCCTGCAACGCCTGAAAACGGGCGAGCTGTTTGCGATTTCCTGCGAAGCTGGCGCGATTCTGGGCAAAGGCGCCATGCCGCTACGCCTTGCGCTGCGCCGCTACGCGAATGATATGGGCCTGGCGTTCCAGATCACGGATGATTTGCTCGACGCCGAAGGCACCCGCGAGGA
>DBAU01000072.1:4997-5238 GCA_002291845.1 Alphaproteobacteria bacterium UBA1002
ACGCCGAAGGCACCCGCGAGGAGGCCGGCAAGGCAGTGATGAAGGATGATAAGCGCGGTAAAGCCACGCTGGTGCAGGCCCTCGGTATTGAGCGGGCGCGCGAGCAGGCACAGATTCTCGCCCGTCAGGCGATCAAGCACCTTGATGTGTTTGACAAAAAGGCGAACCATCTGCGTACGCTGGCCGAATTCGTGGTGACGCGGCGCAGCTAGACGGTCATCTTACCTCATCGTTTATTTTA
>DBAU01000086.1 GCA_002291845.1 Alphaproteobacteria bacterium UBA1002
TCTTGAAAACGGGTGAAGGTTGGAAGGTTTTAAGGTCGCCGAAAGGCAAATGTTATACGGAAGAGTGGCCGAGTGGTTTAAGGCAGCAGTCTTGAAAACTGCCGTACTCGTAAGGGTACCGTGAGTTCGAATCTCACCTCTTCCGCCACCACCCAGTTCGAATGCCAAAAACGCCCATGGGACAATTCTGGGACAGTTCAAAATAAATGACCACGAATCATAACAACAAGTGATGACACATGTATTTTGCAATCAAAACGCTCCTCACCGCATTGATCGTCGCAGCAGTATCTGAATTATCACGCCGATTTACGCTTCTTTCCGCCATGTTGATCGCGCTACCGCTTACATCCATTCTTGCCTTTTGCTGGATTTATTATGAGAGCAAAGACACGCAGAAAATTATCGAAATGTCTTATTCTGTGTTTTGGTTAGTGATCCCATCGCTGCTTTTCTTTTTGATATTACCCGCGTTGCTCAAAATGGATGTGAAATTCATTCCCGCCATGCTGATCAGCTGCGTTACGCTGGCGGCAATTTATGTCATTGGAACTGCCGCTTACCGCTGGTTCGATCACTAGAAATAGCATTTTTTAGCAATCGGTTGTGTTGCGTTGTGATTGGTTGTAGAATGCGCGTATGAAAATCTTCATTAGCATATTCATGGTTCTGGCACTCGTTATGACAACGAGCTTCCCGAGCATGTCTCATGCGATGATGACTCATGATTCTGCAAAAGCAGAACAAGCAAAAGCCTCTGACGAAGGTGATTGCCACAAGCACGCCAAAGCCGAGCAATCCAGCAAAACCGCGCAGAACGATAAAGACCATGACAAGTGCTGTGATAAAGGCGTGTGCAAGTGCGTGGGTGGCAACTGCCACGGCATGTCTAAAATCTTCGGTAATAGCAGCAATTCTCTTGCTGCCGTTTCTACAGATAGCCTTGTGTTTGCGTTCGACAGCCAGCTTGTCGCTTCCGCACTTCCCGAACGCTTAAAACGACCTCCCAAAGCCTAATCCTTTTGTCTGTTTGAAACGCCGTGCGCTTTGGCGCGTGGCGATTATTTTCAATGCAAATCAAGGATTAGTTATGCGAATACATCATCTGGGGATGATGGCGCTGCTTGTAGCGGGGTTTTTAACCGCACCAGCATACGCCAAAACATCTGAATACACGCTTACGATTGAGCGGCTGCCTGTAAACATTACGGGCAAACCAATCGAGAAAATCACTGTTAATGGTGGCATTCCAGCCCCCACGCTTCGCTTTACCGAAGGCGATGAAGCCGTGATTCACGTCACCAACAAAATGGACGAACCAACCTCGATTCATTGGCACGGACTGTTGATTGATGGTGCAATGGACGGTGTGACAGGCTTCAACGGTTATGAAGCGATTAAGCCGAACACCACCTTCACCTATCATTTCAAGATTCGCCAGACGGGAACCTACTGGTATCACTCACACACAGGTGGGCAGGAACAGGACGGGCTGTATGGCTCGATCATCACATCGCCAAAGGGCAAAGAACCGATAGCCGCCGACCGCGATTATGTGGTCGTGCTGTCGGATTTCTCAGAAGAACATTCCAGCGACATCATGGCAAACCTCAAGATGTCATCGGATTACTATGCCAATGCACGGCGAACAGCGGGCGATTTCTTCAAAGAATGGAGTGACGATGGTTGGGATAAGGCATGGAAAAATGTGCGCGACTGGGGAAATATGCGGATGATGCGTACCGATCTGGCGGATGTGACGGGCTATACCTTTCTCACCAACGGCAAATCGCCAGAGCAGAACTGGACAGGGCTTTTTAAGCCAGGTGAGCGCGTGCGTCTGCGCTTTATCAATGCCTCTGCCATGTCATTCTTTGATGTGCGGATTCCTGGGCTAAAGATGAGCGTGGTTCAAGCCGATGGTCAGGGCATCGAGCCTGTTACAGTGGATGAATTCCGCTTTGCACCCGCCGAAACTTACGATGTGATTGTCACTCCCAAGGAGGATAAGGCCTACACCATCGCCGCCGAACCGATTGACCGCACGGGCTTTGCGCTTGGCACGCTGGCAACCGCCGAGGGTATGAAAGGTGAAATCCCAGTCCAACGCCCTCGCGCATTGCTTTCGATGGCCGATATGGACATGGAACAGATGATGAAGGACGATCCCGACATGGAGATGACCCCCGCCGACATGATTAGCGGTTGGGCAAAAACGGGAACACCCGAAGGCCAGAAAGCTCTTTCCTATGCAGACTTACGCTATGCAGGCGTACAGAAAGACCAGCGTGAACCACAGCGCACGATTGACGTGCGGCTGGGCGGCAATATGGAGCGGTATATCTGGACAATTAACGGTAAGAAGTTCTCTGAGGCCAAACCTATCCGCCTGAAATATGGTGAGCGTGTGCGTCTTAAATTCACGAATGAAACCATGATGGCGCATCCGATGCACCTGCATGGCATGTTTGTGCAGCTAGAAAATGGTCAGCCTGCTGCAAAGCTCCCCAATAAGCACACAGTGATTGTTCCGCCTGGGCAATCTTATTCCGTGTTGCTCACAGCGGATGAAATCGGCGAATGGGCATTCCACTGTCATCTGCTCTACCACATGGCCAGCGGCATGATGCGCCAAGTCGTAGTGGCGAAGCTCGATGCGGCGGATATTCCTGCGGAAAAACCAAAAGCCAATCGAGGCCACCATGCACATTAAGCACTTATTCATGACATTATGCCTCTCTACTGCGCTTGCACAGCCTGCATTCGCAGCGGATCATTCGGCACATTCTGATATGGCGCACGAGCATGGCGGCGGCATCTTCCACATGTTCCGATTGGAAGCAGACGCTGGCAGCAATACGGACGGCACATCACTTCAAAGTTGGGATTTGGATGGCTGGGTTGGCACGGATGAAAACAAGCTCTGGCTAAAATCCGAAGGTGAACGTGCCGATAGCAAGCTGGAAAGCGCTGAATTTTGGGCGCTCTATAGCCGCAATATCTCGACGTTTTGGGATGCACAAGCAGGGATTCGTTATGATTCCAAGCCTGAGTCCACCACCTATCTGACACTCGGCTTTAACGGCCTTGCGCCTTACTGGTTTGAAACCGAGGCGCATTTGTTTGTTAGTGAGCATGGTGATGTCACGGCGCGACTCAGACAGGAAAACGACATCCTGCTCACGCAGCAGCTAATCGTGCAGCCTTACCTTGAAGTTAATCTCTCTGCACAGGATGTCCACGAGCAGGACATCGGCGCAGGCGTGACAGACGGGCAAATTGGCTTGCAGACGCGCTACGAATTCACCCGAAAATTCGCGCCTTATGTGGATATCCACTATGGCCGAAAATTCGGTGAAACCTCATCCATCGCTAAAAATCATGGCGAGGATAATGACGAATTGGTCGGGGCTATCGGCCTAAGACTGATGTTTTAACCACTAACAACCAAAAGGAAAATCTTATGAAAAAGCTACTACTGACTACCGCCATGATATTGGCAACCACACCTACCTTCGCAGCGGAATTCACTGTTAAGGCAGTGACCGATGATAACGCTAAGAAGCAAAACTTCTTTTCGCCTGATAAGCTGACGATTCAACCAGGCGATACGGTCATCTTTGAAAATGCACAGGATTCATCGCACCAAGTGATGTTTATCAGCCAGCCAAAAGGCGTAGATGAGATGATAATGTCGCCTATGCAGGAGAAGAAAGGCGAGAAGTTCACCTACACCTTCACCGTGCCTGGAACCTATAAATATCATTGCCACCCGCATGAAGCACTGGGAATGGATGGCACCATTATTGTTGGTGCACCCTCAAAAGCTGGCGAAACCAAAGTAATGGATCATCATAAGCTCGCTAAAAAACTAGAAAGCGGCGAAGCGGCTCCAGCAAGCGGCAGCGTTGCAGCGACTGGTAAAGTCGTGAGCGTGGATGCAGCAAAAAACACCATTAAAATCAAGCATGACCCGATTAAATCGCTCGGTTGGCCTGTGATGACGATGACGTTCACTGCCGATAATGGCGTTGATCTTTCTACCTACAAGGAAGGTGATGCCGTATCCTTCACGCTGAAACCAGCGGGTAAAGATGACTACACGATTTCTACCATCAAAAAGAACTAACCACCCACATAAGGAGAATTGTTATGAAGAAATTTATCGCACTCGCACTACTCGCTATCTTCACCACCGCCTGCACACCAACCGAAAATGCCGGTATGATGGATAAAGGCATGATGTGTGAGAAATGCCCTTGCTGTCAAAAAATGATGGAAAGCGACATGAAAGACGGCATGATGAAAGAAGGAATGCAATGCCCGATGATGAAAAGTGGCGCATCCAAAGACGGCATGAAGTGCGGTTGCTGTCAGGGGATGATGGGCGGTGAGATGAAAAAGCAATCCACGCCAGCCGCCAAGCAATCTACCGTTGATCACAACGCGCACCATCCAGCGCAGTAATTAAGGCTTATCACTCTGCGGGTGCAGGACTATTGCACCCGCAGAGTTGCTTGGCTGCGCTGTCCCACAACGATACTAATCGCCTCAAGCATTTGATAGCTATTGCCTTCTCAAAAATTCCATCCGTTTTTCTAATTTAGAGCGTTGCACAATACCGCCATGTTTTGTAGTCTTTCGCTATGAGAGGCAAATGGCATGGCAACCATCGAAACGAGGCAAACGCCTGACGGCAAAACCAGCTACCGCGTGAAGATTCGTATTCGCGGTTTTCCCTCTCAGTCGGCCACGTTCGAGCGCAAGACAGATGCCCGCCAATGGGCGCAACAAACTGAAACGGCCATGCGCGAAGGCCGCTATTTCAAAACCACGCAGGCGAAAAAATACACCGTCGCAGATCTCATCAAACGCTACCTCGACTACCAGAAAACCCGTAACCCTAAGCGTGCAAACGCGGTGGAGATGTATCTCGACTGGTGGAAAAGCGAAATCGGCGCTTACTCACTAGCGGATGTTACAAAAACACTCATTCTCGAAAAACGCGATAGACTGATCGCCACCGGCAAAAACGTCGAACGTCGCAGCGCAGGCACTGCCAACCGCTATATGGGTGCACTTAGCCACGCTTTCAGCGTCGCCGTCAACGAATGGGAATGGCTGAAGGAACACCCCATGAATAAAATCGCCAAGCTGCCCGA
>DBAU01000029.1 GCA_002291845.1 Alphaproteobacteria bacterium UBA1002
TGCATGATAGGGCGCTAGCGCTTCCGAGAGGACCTGCTCAAGCTTGGCTTGTAAAAGAGGCGAGTGCCGTGGCTGAATTGTGAGGAGCGTGCCAATCAGCAAAACAAAGAGAAAACCAAGCCCGCAGAGCCCAAGTAGATAGCGGCGGGTCAGGCGCATGAAGTCTCTTTCATCAGCAGAGTTATGTGCTGTTATTAGCAGGGTAATATCAGAAGAAAAACATCAAAAAGCGGGTTGAATATACGCGGTCACCCCCGTTACTGTGCAGACATGTCATCCCATTCTTTTCTTTCCCGCCTGGCGCAGGGCGGGCCTTGGAGCATCGGCTACGGTCCGGAGGTTGCTGAGCGGATGATCCAATGGGCCGACCCTTTGCATTCCCGTATGAGTGACGAGGAGACTGCCCTTTTTAAGGAGAGCCTGCAATCACCGGAGGTGCTTAACTTTCTGGCTTTCGTGCAGCAGCATTCTTCCTATCTTTCTCGTATCATTGAGCATTTCCCTGTGGTGTGGAGCGATCTATGCCGTCTTGCTCCCCAGCATGTGGTGAGTGCGATCTATCAGCGCGGCGCAGACTGGCCGCTTGCTTCACGACTGCGTCGCCAGAAACAGCAATTGGCGCTTGCCGTGGGATTGCTTGATATTGCGGGTATTTGGGGGTGGGAAGATGTCACCGCCGCATTATCTGATTTTGCCTGCTATGCTGTGTCCGCCGTTTTAGAGCATTTGCTTGAAAAAGCGGTGGAGCAAAAAATGCTGTCAACGGCCAAAGCACACGGCATTTTTATTCTAGGTATGGGTAAGCTTGGTGGACAAGAGCTGAATTACTCCAGTGATATTGATCTGATTATTTTTTATGACCCGCAGCGGCTGGCCTACACAGGCCGTCAGTCGCCGCCGCATTTCATGAGCCGCCTCGCGCAGGAGCTCACCGCCCTGCTGCAGGACCGCACGGCGGATGGCTATGTGTTCCGCACGGACTTACGATTACGGCCCGATCCAGCGTCCACGCCGCTGGCGGTCACCACCACCGCCGCGCTGCGCTACTACGAGAGCGTCGGCCAGAACTGGGAGCGCGCCGCCATGATCAAGGCACGCGTTATTGCGGGTGATCTAGTGGCAGGCAAGGAGTTCATGCAAGAACTTCAGCCATTTATGTGGCGCACTCACCTGGATTATGCCGCTGTAGCGGATATCCTCTCGATTAAGCGTCAGATGCAGGCGCGCTACGAGGAAACCATTCATCCTTACGGCCACAATATCAAAACGGGAAAAGGCGGTATCCGTGAGATCGAGTTTCTCGCACAGATTTATCAATTGATTCGTGGTGGGCGTGAAGTCGATTTGCGGGTGCGTCGCACCGTGGATGTATTGGCACAGCTGGTGGCGCATGGTCATCTCAGCCCGCGGATCGCGGGACGGCTTCATCGTTCCTATGCGTTCTTCCGAACGGTTGAACACCGCCTGCAGATGCGTGCCGATGAGCAGACACACACCCTACCCGCCGATGCGGAGGGGATGCAGGCGCTGGCGGCCTTTATGGGCTATGCCTCCACAACGCGCTTTGAGCGCACGCTCAGTCGTCATCTGCGGCGGGTACATCACCACTTCACCCGCGCGTTTCAGGAAACCGCCGCGCCACTCAGCGGCGGAAGTAAGCTGGTTTTTACAGGTGTAGAGCATGATCCTGAGACGCTCATGGAATTGCGCCGTATGGGCTTCAGCCAGCCGGAAGCTATCTCCGCCGCGGTGCAGGACTGGCACAAAGGCAACCGCCGCTGCACGCGCACCAAGCGCTCACGCGAGTTGCTAACAGAGCTGGTGCCAGAGATTCTTGCTGCACTGGCGGTGACGGTGAATCCGGACGAGGCATTCCAGCATTTCGATGCATTCATGACCAATCTGCCTTCCGGCGTGCAGCTTTTTTCGCTGTTTTCCTCCAACCGCGAATTACTGACGCTCACCGCAGAGATCATGGGTAGTGCGCCGTCCCTTGGGCGTACCCTGAGTCAGACCCCAAGCCTTTTTGATGCGGTGCTCTCCGGGTTCTTTTTTGCTCCCCTTCCTTCACTGGAGACTTTACGCGAAGAGCGGAAAAACTGGCTACGGCTGGGGCGTGATGAAGAAGAACGGCTGATCCGTTTGTGTACCTTTCAGAAGGAAAAGCTCTTTCAAGCGGGCATCCAGCTGCTTAAAGGTATGGCCAGTGTCGAGCAGGTGGGGCAGTTTCTTTCCGATTTGGCGGGGGTGGTAATTGAATGGGTGGCTGAGAGCACTTCGCAGGAGTTTGCAGCTCAGTATGGTAAAGTTGCTGGCGGAGGGCTCATTATTTTAGGCATGGGCAAGCTGGGCAGCCGTGAACTGACCTTTGGCTCCGACCTGGATTTGAATTTTCTCTATGATGCCGATGAATCCGCCATATCAGACGGCGAACGGCCACTTAATGCCAGCGCGTATTTTAATCGGCTGGCGCAGCGTATTGTCGGTCGGCTGACGGCGCTGACCAAGGCTGGGCGGCTTTATGAGGTGGATACCCGCCTGCGCCCGTTTGGCAAAGATGGGCCGATGGCCGTAAGCCTGAATGCCTTTGCAAGATATCACACGGAATCCGCGTGGCTATTTGAGCGCCTTGCCCTTACGCGTGCTCGCCCGGTGGTGGTGACAGATAGCACGCACGTGATGGTGGAAAAAGTATTGGCAGATTTGCTCAGTCACCCCGTGCCCAGGGCGGATGTGGTCGCCGCCGTTCAGGATATGCGCCGTCGTATTGATGAGTCGTTCAGGCCTTCCTCTCCGTGGGACGTTAAGCATATTGCGGGTGGGTTGATGGATGTGGATTTTGTGCTGCAATCCTTTCGCCTTACCGCGCCTGAGGCGTTTACATCATTGCCGTTGGGTGATCTCTCTGCGATCCCCACACTACTGGCTGAGTCGCAGCATCTCTCGGCTGAGGTTGCTCAAAAGCTCGCTGAAGCACGTCATCTGCAAACAGTGCTTCTGTTCTTTTTGCGCCTGTGTGGAGGAAATAGTTTTGCCGAGGACGCGATGCCAGACGCGTTACGGATGGTCTTATGTCGAGCCACAGGCTTTTCGGACTTTGCAGATCTAAAAGCCCATCTTTTAGCACTACAGTCGGCGGTTCGTTCTTTGCCAGTAGATGGTACACATGCGGTATAAAAATCTGCCGTGGCTCTTGTATTTTTGGAGAGTAGTGCCCTATGTGAGACAAAGAATAACATACCTTTTTGATTTACATGATGGAGATTTTTATGGCCACCACTGCAAAAGCCGCATCGCTTGCCACCCTTTCCGAAGGCGATAAAGCGCCGGATTTCACCATGCCCGGCTCCGGCGGGGCAACGGTCGCGCTCTCCAAGATGAAGGGCAAAAATGTGGTGCTCTATTTTTATCCGAAAGATGACACGCCGGGGTGCACCCTGGAGGGCAAAGAATTCTCAGCGCTGAAGGCCAAGTTTGATGCTGCCAACACGGAAGTGATCGGCGTATCAAAGGATTCAGTCGCCAGCCACGACAAATTCTGCGGTAAGTACGGCTACACCATCACACTGGCCTCGGACGAATCCGGCAGTGTTTGCGAGGATTATGGCGTCTGGGTGGAAAAAAGCATGTATGGCAAGAAATACATGGGCATTGAACGCTCCACCTTCCTGATTGACGGCAAAGGGCAGATCGCCCGCATCTGGCGCAAAGTGAAAGTTGATGGCCATGCCGATGAAGTATTGGCGGCAGCGCAAGGGCTAAAATAGTCGTACAAGCGTTTTGCTGGTAAGGCTACACAATCAGATTAAGGATGGAGCCGCGATCCCACAGTACGCCATGCTTCAGGGCGGTGACGGCGCGGGCGATGAGCGAGGCAAGCACGTCTTCTGCCGGAATGCTCTGAAACCCACGGCGAGACGGGGGAAGTAGCTCCTCGCGCTCAACTGCTTTGGTCTCCTCCTTCAGCGGCTTGCGCGGCGTGGCGGTGACCAGCGAGGTGCGGGGACGGACCGTGTTGTTCGGGATATTGACCATCATCTGATAGTAGCAAAGAACATTCTGTTCGTCATTCCCGGATTGCGTGCTGCCTAAAAGGCGAGAAAACAGCGGATGCTGTTACGTGCGCTCAACAAAGAACACTCGTGGCTACGCGGCCTCCTGCGCGCTGATCCAGCGAGTAACCGTCAGAATTTGCTCGGCATTAAGCAGGGCTGGCGCATGGCCGACGCCGGAAAATTCTACCAATGTCACGTTCGGGCGCTCCGCCATAGCCTGCGCGACGTCATGCGGCAGAATATCAGAGTCCGCGCCGCGCAGAATCAGCACCGGGCAAGTCACGGCGGCCCAAAAGGCAGAGAGGTCCACATCGGTCAGCTGGCGGAAGCCCTCGCTTTGCAGCTTCAGCGGCAGCAAAATATCCGGGTCGCAGGCAAATTGCCAATGGCCATCCGGGGCTTGCTCCAGTGTCGCGTCCATGTATTGCCGCCATTCCTCGTCCGTTTGCAGGCCAAAGCTGCGGCCAATGACACGCAGCGCCGCTTCGGCTTCCGCGCGGGAGGCGTAGCGCTGCATATTGCCTGCGTATTGGGCAATACGCTGCAGCGCCGGCCCCGGAATGCGCGCGCCCACATCATTGAGCACCAGCCAACGCAGGAGCGAGGGATTCGTAGCGGCCGCCATGAGACCGAGAATGCCGCCCATGGACGTGCCGATCCAGCCCACATGTGTCAGGTTCTGGCTAGCCAGCAAGGCGGTGAGATCGGCGAGGTAGGTACCGTAATGATAGTTTGCCTTCGCGGTAAGCCAGTCACTCTTACCGCGCCCTGCCACATCCGGGCAGAGTACACGGTGCGTTGGCTCCAGCGCCTGTGCCAGCGCGTCGAAATCTTGTCCGTTACGCGTCAGGCCATGGACGCACAGCACCGGCGGCTGGCCTGCCTCGCCAAAATGGGCCACGTGCAGGCGGCGCTGGCCGGAAGGCTGCTGCGTGGGGTCAGGAAGGACGAGAAATTCAGAGCGCATGGCAAGGATTTAGAAAGGAGTTAGTCATCGAGCGTTAATTGTTTGCGGTTATTCTGAGCAAGGCAAGCAAAATGAAGGAGACATTCATGCACCCGACCAACGACCCGCATCCCCACCGAGCCTCAGAGCGTGGAAACGCCGGCTTTTCGGGGCCTGCGGACGATCAATTTATCACAATTCCGCATCGCGACGGGGAGCGCCGCGTGCAGGTGTCCATCGAGACGATCAATAAATTCGGCGGCTCGTGGTCACTGGAAAGTGCGATCTGGCACTAAGCGGTCCAGACTATCGCAGCTTTCAATAGCGCTCCGCCTCCAGCCCTTCCATCGGAATTTCCGTAGGACGGCCTTCCATGATGTCGGCGAGCAGGTGGGCCGAGCCGGGCGACTGCGTCCAGCCCAGCGTGCCATGTCCGGTATGCAGGAAGAGGTTTTCGTAGCGCGTCGCGCCGATGGTAGGCGGTCCGTCCGGCGTTTGTGGCCGCAGGCAGGCCCAGCGGCTCATCTGGCCGAACTGCGCCTCCGGGAACAGATCGGACAGGCAGCGCACAATCGGCGTGATACGTGCCTCACGCACTTGGTCGTTGTAGCGTGCGAATTCGGCGGTTCCCGCGGCGCGGACTTTATCGCCCAGGCGGCTGATAACAACTTTTTTCTCATCATCGGTGATGCTGACCTGCGGGGCGTTCTCCCAGGCGGGCACGGTGATGCTGTAGCCCTTCATTGGGTAGATGGGGATTTTCATGCCCAGCGTGCGTAGCAGGATGGGGCTGTACGAGCCCATGGCCATGACATACGCATCGGCGGTTTTGAGTCCTGCAGAGGTTTGCACGCCGCTGATACGGTTGCCTTCACGCTGTATGCCTTGAATCTCCGTGCCGTAGGTGAAGCGCGCGCCAAAATTGTCGATGCAATAGGCCGCGAGCTTTTGGGTGAAGACGTGCAGATCACCGCTTTCGTCGACTTCTGAGTAAAGCCCCCCGGCAATGGATTTGGTGGCGTTTTTCAGCGCAGGCTCGCGCTCGAAGCATTGCTCACGAGTAAGCAATTCTTCCTTGGCGCCGAGTGATTCCTGAAAATGCGCTTGCTTGAGTGCGCCATCCAGCCCTTGCTGCGAGCCGAAAATATGCAGGATGCCTTTAGAGAGGTGGTTGTATTCGATCTTCGTCGCCTGACGAATCTGCGCCAGCTTATCGCGCGAGTAGAGGCCGAGGCGTAGCATGATGCGCGTGCTTTTCTCCGCCTGTTTCTGGCGGCAGTTCATCAGGAAGCGCAGGCCCCAGCTGATCATATAGGGATCCGTGGAAAAGCGTAGCACCAGCGGCGCATCTTCCTGGAACATCCATTGAATCACTTTCGGCAGCGCGTCTGGATTGGCCCAGGGCTGGGCGTGGGTATAGCTCAGCTGGCCGCCATTCGCGTAGGAGGTCTGCATCGCGGGCGCGGCCTCACGCTCAATCACTTCTACCTGATGCCCCCGGCTGCCCAGCATATAGGCTGCGGTCACTCCGGCAACGCCTGCTCCAAGAATAATAACTCGCATGATATAAAGTTCCTGCTACGCCCATTGGGATGTTTCTTATATTAGCTTTTTATGAATTATTGCAATGGGGGAACGATGACGCAGAGCACCATTGTTATTTTAACCGGCGCAGGCATCTCGGCGGAGTCGGGTTTGCCCACGTTTCGCGCATCGGACGGGCTGTGGTGCGGCCACCGTATTGAGGACGTGGCAACACCAGAAGCGTTTGAGCGTAACCCGGCGTTGGTGCAGCAGTTCTATAACCTACGTCGTCGCCAGCTGGCCGAGGTGGTGCCGAACGCCGCCCATCATGCGCTGGTGCAGCTGGCCGAGGCATGGCCGGGTGAGGTGGTGCTGGTAACCCAGAATGTTGATGATCTTCATCAGCGCGCCGCCGAGGGGCGCGATCTGCCGCGTTACCGGTTTTACCCCATGCATGGTGCGCTCAAGCAGGCGCGCTGCACAGTGAGCGAGCGCATTTATGACTGGCTGGAGGATCTGGGCGAGGACACCCTCTCGCCGGATGGGCTGAAGGGAACCCTGCGCCCGCACATCGTCTGGTTCGGCGAGATGCCGCTCTACATGGACGCGATCGAGGCAGCCCTGCGCCGCGCCGATCTGTTTCTCTCCATCGGCACCTCGGGGAATGTGTACCCGGCGGCGGGGTTCGTGCAGATGCTGCGGCACATGGACCGCGCCCATACGGTGGAGCTGAACCTGGAGCCGTCGCAAGGCACCCGCTTTTTCCACGAAGCCCAGCACGGCCTCGCCACGGAAGTGGTGCCGGACTATGTGGCCCGCATTCTTGCGGGTGAGGTGATTTAAACAGAATCAGCAGTGCGAGAAGCCTACGCCACGCAGCCTAGGCGGCCTTCACATGCAGCAGAATATGCTTCTTTTTGCCGCTGGAGAGCTTGAGCGGGCTGAGGCTCAGTAGCTCATCGCGGGGGAAGGTGCGGGTGGCATCCTCGACCTTCTCGTCATTGATGCGCGCCCCCCCACCCGCGATCAGCTTGCGCGCTTCATTGTTGGAGGTCGCCAGCCCTGCCAGCACGAACAGCTGGTAAGCCGCGGCGGATTCCGGCACAGTGACTTCCACCGTCGGCAGTGTATCGGCGGTGGTGCCTTCCTCAAAGGTTTTGCGGGCGGTTTCCGCGGCCGCGTCTGCCGCGGTGCGGCCATGCAACAGGGCCGTCGCCTCCGTGGCGAGGACTTTCTTGGCGTCATTGATCCCGGCGCCTTCCAAGGCTTCGAGGCGTGTGATTTCCGCCATTGGCAGCTCGGTAAACATGCGCAGGAAGCGGCCGACATCAGCATCTTCCGTATTGCGCCAGAACTGCCAGTACTCATACGGCGAGGTCAGCTCCGCATTCAGCCACACCGCACCGGAGGCCGTCTTGCCCATCTTCGCCCCGGACGAGGTGGTAAGGAGAGGGGTGGTAAGGCCGAAGAGTGTGGTCTCGTCATTGCGAGCGGAGCGAAGCAATCTAGGCGGGATCGCCGCGTCAGCTTCGCCTCCTCGCGAGGACGTTTCATTGCTATATTTATGTTGCAGCTCAATCCCCTGCGTGATGTTGCCCCACTGATCCGAGCCGCCGATTTGCAGGCGGCAGGCATAGCGCTGGTTCAGCTCTACGAAATCGTAGGCTTGCAGAATCATATAGTTGAATTCGAGAAAGCTGAGATGGCTCTCGCGTTCGAGACGTTGCTTTACGCTTTCCATGCTCAGCATGCGGTTGACCGAGAAGAGGCGGCCGTAATCGCGCAGGAAGGCGATGTAATTCAGCCCGCTCAGCCAGTCATCGTTGTTGACCATCACGGCGGCGGTGGTGGCACTGTCGAATGTCTCCTCAAAGGTCAGAAATTGCGAAAACACGCGCTTAATGCCCGCCATGTTTTCGGCGATTCTTGCATCATCAAGCAGAGGTCGCGCCGTGTCACGGAAAGAGGGGTCACCCACTTTCGTGGTGCCGCCGCCCATGAGCACGATCGGCTTATGCCCGGCTTTCTGCCAGTGGCGCAGCATCATGATCTGAATCAGCGAGCCGACATGCAGGCTCGCCGCGGTGCAGTCAAAGCCGATGTAACAGACGATGGGCGTTTTTTGCGCCTCTGCGCCCAGCAGCAGCGCATCCAGCGCCGGATTATCCGTGCCCTGATAGAGATAGCCACGGGCGCTGACTTCCTGCAGGAATAGGGAACGGGGCTGAAATTCAGTCATTGCAACGGGCTTTCTGTCTGGCATAGTGAGTCGTTATTCATAGCGGGAAGCGACGGGAAATCAATATGGGCGAGCAGGAGGCAATGTGGGCCATCGGGTTGATGAGCGGGACATCGCTCGACGGGCTGGATGGGGCGCTGATCCGCACGGATGGTCTGTCGGTGGCGGAATTCGGCCCGGCGGCGACCATCCCTATGCCGGACGGGCTGGCCGATGCGCTGCGCGGCCTGATGCGCGGTGACGGCCGCGATTGGCTTACTATTGAGAAACGCTTCACCGAGGCGCAGGTGCCCTTGGTGGCCCGCCTGCTTGAGGCAGCCGGAAAAACGCCGCAGGAGATCGCCTGCATCGGCTTTCATGGCCAGACCATTCTGCACCGGCCGGCGGAGCGCATCACCTGGCAGATTGGCAATGGTGCCTTGCTCGCTGAGCTGACCGGCATTCCCGTGGTGGCGGATTTCCGTCGCCGCGACGTGGCTGCGGGCGGGCAGGGGGCGCCGCTGGTACCGCTCTATCACGCGGCGCTGGCTGATGGCCTGAACAAACCCCTGGCTATCCTGAATATTGGTGGCATCAGCAATGTGACGCTGGTTGGCCCGCCGAATCTTGCCACGCCGTATATCCACGCGCTGGATTGCGGCCCGGGTAATGCGCTCCTCAATGACTGGGTGCGCGAAAAGATGGGCTGGGAGTTTGACGACCAGGGCCAGCTAGCGGCGCAGGGACATGCCGATGAAGCGGTGCTGGCCACCTATCTGGCGCATCCATTCTTTGCCGTGCCGCCGCCCAAATCGCTCGACCGCCATGATTTTACACTGGATGGCGTGGCGCATTTGTCGCCGGCTGACGGGGCGGCAACGCTCACCGCGCTTACCGCGCTGGCGGTGGCGCAGTCCGTACAGTGGTTGCCCGAGGTGCCGCAGGCGTGGCTGGTCTGTGGCGGTGGGCGGCATAATCCGGTGATGATGGAAGCGCTGCGCCGTGCCCTCAATGCTCCCGTCGGCGCTGTGGAAGAAGCGGGCTGGCGTGGGGATTCATTGGAGGCGGAGGCCTTTGCCTTCCTCGCAGTACGGCTGCTGCGCGGGCTGCCGATCTCGCTACCGGAGACGACCGGCGTCAGCCGCGCGGTGACGGGCGGGGCATTCTATTCGGCGTGAGGTACATATTTGGCTGTTAAGTAGTTGAAAAAATAGCGAAATGTGTATCAAGATTTCAAAAAACTGTCACATTCTTCTTTTTCTTTTCTGGTAAGTTTTTGGCCGAAAGAGTTTTGGAGATGTGTGATGGCTAGTGAACAAGCAGATATTACGGCCCGTTTGGCAGAATTGGCGCGCCCAAAAGCGAATTCGCCGGATCCGATACTGGCGCAGCATATAATGAGTGCTTTGCCGCAGATAGCCACTGAGCGCACTGTAACATCAGAGCATCTTTTGCGGCTTCAACACCAAGGCATCACACTTGCACGCCTTGCGCAAACTGGCGCACTGATTGTTGACGGTATGGTTGCTCTGAATGATGATGTTGCAATGGATATCGCCTTTGAACATGGAGTGGCGCTGACACAGCAAGAGCAAGATGTATTGAAAGCGGCAAAGAATGCTTGGGTTCTCCAAGGGGGAAATGAAGTACACCGGCAAGATCATGACGTTGCATTTGGTTCTGCGCAAGAGGCAGACCCAGTTCAACCGTTATTTGTACGCATCAGCGGCGTCAAGGCACCGCAGGCAACAAGATTGATCGAGCAGATGGTTTTGAAGGGCCAAGTGCATTGGGATACAGGCCGTCTTGAGAAAGCAGCGGCTTTGCTTGAAGTCGGAAAAGGCAGCCAGAAACTCGCCCGCTAAACAGGACTACATTTCACGCTTCAACAGGCTCAGGATATGGCTTGGAGTCACTCCGTGAATTTTAGAGCCTATGAGAGCCCTAGAATAACAAGTGTTGGTCAGGGACGCGAGTCGCGTGGGAGCTGGCGGCGTTTGCGGCTTGGCATGGCGCGACGAGACTCTTCGAACTGTTGCATCCGTTCGGCAATATAATCCGTCATCGTCTGCTCCAGCTCGTCCAGGCTGTTGCGGAAATAGTGATCCGCACCCGGGAAAACCTGATATTGCACCTGCGCATAATTCTGGCCACGGATTTTTTCGGCCAGACGTGAAACATCTTCTTCTTTCACGATATCGTCTTTATCGCCCTGCAGAATAAGGCCGGGAGCCGGGCAGGGGGAGAGGAACGAGAAATCATATTTGGTTGCAGGTGGCGAGACAGCAAGGAAACCTTCGATCTCCGGGCGGCGCATCAGTAATTGCAGTGCAATCCACGAGCCGAACGAAAATCCACCGATCCAGCAGGTAGAGGCTTCCGGGTTTTGTACCTGAATCCAATCCATCGCGGCGGCAGCATCGGAGAGCTCACCAATACCCTCGTCAAAATGGCCTAGTGAGCGGCCCACTCCACGGAAATTAAAGCGCAATACCGAAAAGCCATTTTTTACAAAGGCCTGATAGGTGCGGTAGACGATTTTATTATTCATCGTCCCGCCATAAAGGGGGTGTGGGTGCAGCACAATGGCCACCGGTGATGTGGGGTTTTCATTGTGGTGGTATCGCCCCTCGAGGCGGCCCTCAGGGCCTGTAAAGATGATCTCGGGCATCAGTCGTTCCTTTGTGGCATTCGATGAAATTCAGGAAATCCGGAGGTCTTGGCGTGTCATCATCTAAGACATAAGTTGACGTAGGTGGTATAGTAATTTACGTTTAACCCAAGTTAAGAGTGATTCGCAAAACGTCGAATCGCGATTTACGGCGCGTGGGTTAATTAATATAGCGGGGCCATTTTTGCAATGGTTCTGTGCAATTCGGCAGATCAGGAGAGGCATCAGCATGGCGTGGGAGCGCGTGAAAGAGGATTTGCAAGGATTTCTGGCTCGCGACCCCGCCGCGCGCAGCGGGCTGGAGGTGGTGTTGTGCTATCCCGGGTTTCATGCTTTGCTGTTACACCGTGTCGCACACTGGCTGGCATGTAAGGGGTTCCGCCTGACCGCGCGGCTAATCGCCAGCTTCTCACGTTTTCTGACCGGTATCGAAATTCACCCCTCTGCCACCATTGGCAAGCAGCTAGTAATTGACCATGGAATGGGCGTAGTCATTGGTGAGACAGCGAAAATCGGCGACCGGGTGACGATCTATCATGATGTGACGCTGGGGGGCACCTCGCTGAAGCGTGAAGTGCGCCATCCGCAGGTGGGGAATGATGTGATTATCGGGGCAGGGGCCCAGCTGCTCGGGCCTATACAGATTGGTGACGGCGCGCGTGTGGGTTCCAATGCGGTGGTAGTGCGTGATGTGCCCGCCGGCGTGACCGTGGTTGGTGTGCCAGCCCGGCCCGTGCCCGTATTGCGTGAGGCGGCCGCCGCTGCCGAAGCGGCCGGGCAGGCCTTTGCCGCGTATGGCACCCCGTGCGATGAAGAGCACGCGGACCCGCTTCAGCGTGAGTTAAACCGCATGCGTCAGGAATTGCTCGCCCTCAAAGCCGAGGTCACGGCGATTAAGGAGGGCAGCGCGATGGTCAACGATGCCGAAAGTACGGCCACTGGGTGGGAGACACGCCAATGATGCTGAGCACACGCGGCCGCTATGCGGTCATGGCGATGGTGGATTTGGCAAGCTGCGCCAGCGGCAAGCCGGTATCCCTCGCCGAGATTTCCGAGCGTCAGGAAATTCCGCTGGCCTACCTTGAACAGATTTTTGCCAAGCTGCGCAAAAGTGGGCTGGTGAAATCCGTACGTGGGCCGGGTGGTGGGTACCAGCTGTTGCGTCCGGCAGCAGAAACCTGGGTCTCTGACATTATCATGGCGGCAGAAGAGCCGATCAAAATGACCCGCTGTGATAGTGGCCCTTCCGGCTGCATGAAACCGAAGACGCGTTGCCTGACCCATGATTTATGGGAAGGACTTGGCAACCAGATTTATAACTATCTGCGCTCGGTGTCCCTCGAAGACATTTGTGACAAGCGCCTGCGCCAGAAATTTACTGCCAGCGGTCCCTCGATCGTGCTGGCTGAGATGAGCGAGACCTTACTTTAGGACCCTCGGCCGATCACGCGGCGTACGTTTCGCGCCAGATTTTGCAGTGGCGCCCCAAGTTCCCGGCCACGGTTGCTATTGGTGCCAAGCAGAAACCCTTCCGGTGACGGACTAAACATCACACCGCCTTCACAGAGCTGGCGGCTGGCCTCACGAACACCTTGCACGATGTCTGCGCGGTCGCTCGGCAATCCGCCATTACGCGACAGCGCCCGATGCTCAATGCGTGACCGAACACTGGCCGCAGTTTCATTAGCCATGTTTTCACAAATTTCTGACATGAAAAACCCCATGTTTTTACCTTGGCAATATACTGGATTCTGAGGCATACTTCCAGCATTGGTTAACAGGCGTTACTATTTTGATCTATCTTGATTATAACGCGACCGCGCCACTGCGCCCTGCGGTGATCGAAGCTATGGCCGAGGTGCTGGCTGCGCCGTCTAATCCCTCGTCCGTGCATCGTTTTGGCCGCGCGGCAAAAAAACGCGTGGAAGATGCGAGGGCGCGGCTGGCGGAATTGGTAAGCTGCTTTCCTAATGAGATGATTTTACTGGGAAGTGGAACGGAAGCGAATAATCTGGTGCTGCGTAGCTTTGCGGGGCTAGAAGTATGGGTTTCTGCGGTTGAGCATGCCTCGGTATTGAAAACCGTGCCGGATGCGCCGCGTTTGCCCGTCACCCGGCAGGGGCGTATTGATCTGGACGCGCTGGCTGAGCGTCTGCGATCCGGGCCGGGCCCGGCGCTTGTCTCTGTGATGCTCGCGAATAATGAAACCGGGGTCATTCAGCCCGTGCGCGAGGTGGTCGAGCTGTGTCGCCCGCTCGGCATCAAAGTGCATTGTGATGCCGTGCAGGGGATGGGCAAAATGCCGGTGGATGCCGGAATGCTTGGCGTCGATTTCATGACGCTCGCCGCGCATAAAATGGGCGGCCCGGT
>DBAU01000089.1 GCA_002291845.1 Alphaproteobacteria bacterium UBA1002
AGCCCGTCGCGGATCATGGTATCGATCATTTCAACATTACCAAACTTCACGCCGCTGCGGAGATACATGGCGTGGGGGGCCATAGACATGCTCTCCTGACCACCTGCGATCACAATCTCCGAATCGCCCAGGCGGATGGCTTGCATCGCAAGTGCCACTGCGCGAAGTCCGGATCCGCAAACCTGGTTAATGCCCCAGGCAGGGACTTCAATCGGCAGGCCGGCTTTAATGGAAGCCTGACGAGCAGGGTTCTGTCCCTGTCCAGCCGTGAGTACCTGTGCGAGTATCACCTCAGAGATATTGTGCGTCGCAACATTAGTTTTCGCAACCAGCGCTTTAATCACTTCCTTGCCAAGATCATGAGCTGGGATATTGGCAAAGCTGCCATTAAAATTGCCAACGGCGGTGCGTAACGCTGCGACGATGACGATGTCATCCTGATGGGTCATGAATATTCTCCTGATGCAATATCTCGCTGATATGTAGTCGCGTTTTATTGATTTCCAAGTGAAATGTAAAGACGCGGTGCAGTATTTTATGCACGCGCTGCTAGCCACGCGCTGAGCGGTTCCCATAGTTGAGGATGGCGGCGCGCGCCAGTGATCATCCCAATATGTCCGGTGTGCGGTTGATGCACCGTGGCATGAGGCAGTTGTGCGGCCAAGCCTAGTGCGGATCCGGGAGGTACTATACGATCATTGTGCGGTGCAACAATTAGCGTCGGATGTGCAATCGTTGCCGCATCAATACAAACCCCAGTAGGCGCCCAGCGCTTCACGTAAGGCTGATTCGTGTACTGGCAGTCGATAAAGCTTTCTGCAGCAACACGACGCGGCAGAGGGACACAATCATTTGCCCATTGTTCGATGGCAGAAAAATATTGCTGGGTCGCGTGGTCTGGAAGATTCGGAAATTCACGAAATTTCTTTTCAAACCGCCAAGGATCACGCAGGTAGAAAAGGTAAAGCATTACCTCACCAGGTAGGTAGGGTAGGGATGCTAGCCAGTTCCGCAGTAAGGGAATCTTGTTCTCTGGCAAGCGCATGCGGGGGCAATCTTCCGCATGAAAGTGCCATGGGGTGGCTAATAAGGCCATCGCGCGGCATAGTTCTGGCCTTCCATGGGCAAGCATGATGGCAAGCAGTCCTCCCATGCAATAGCCAATCACCGCTGGCGATAGACCATGCCGGGCAATAATCTGTTCCGCTGCCGGTGCAATAATGGTTTCCACATAATCAGCCAGACCGAACCCCTGTTCAGCGGCACCTGGTGTCCCCCAATCCAGCAGATACACATCATGTCCCTGCGCCGCTAGATGGCGAACCAGGCTGCGCTCTTCACTTAGATCCAGGATATAATAACGGTTTATCAATGATGGTATCACCAGCAGGGGATGGCCGCCCTGACGATGCGCGGGATAATGATAGAGGCGTGCTGCGTGGCGTTGCCACACGGTTTCTGGCGGTGCTGGATAGGTGGAGGGCGCATGGCTGTAGCGCAAATAGTGGCGCACCCCATCGAGCAGAGACTGCTGTCTGCTCAGGGCTTCGCGCAGGATGGATTGTTTTAGTGAAGCCGGAAGCGTGCTGAGGTCAGGCCCGCTTTTCCAGATCGGCGACGAGCCGCTCCAACTCAAGGATGCGTCGTTCGCAGATAGCAAGACGTTCTGCAATAAGTGAAAGCTTGCCATGCTCGTCAACAGATGCAGAGGCAGAAGTTGCAGTACGTGCTGTGTCGGTGGGAGGGCAGTCGGATGATTCGGCATGGTCACGCTCGGACGCGGGAGAATAACCCTGCTGCATTTTCTGGAACATGTCCAGCGAGGCATTCAGGTAGCGCTCATCCTGCATGAACTGTTTCATTTGTTCCTGCCACATGTCCATAAATAAACGGGCCATTTCATTGGAGTTCTGTTGCACTGCACCATTCCTTGATATCGATTTATTGCGACTGCACGATCGGAATGATACTATAAAATCCCTTTGCCGAAAGGCAATCGCAACCCGCCCAACACGGAGACTAGCATGAGCCCCGCTTCCAGCAAGCACCCACAAGATTACAAAGTGGTAATCAAAAAATACGCGAACCGTCGTCTCTACAATACAGAGACCAGTTCTTACATTACGCTTGAGGATGTTAGCCAGATGGTTAAGGAAGGCGCCGATTTTGAGGTGCTCGACGCAAAAACGGGGGAAGACCTGACGCGTCAGGTGCTGGCACAGATCATTTTTGAGCTGGAACTGCAAGGCCGCAGCATGATGCCTGTGGGTTTTCTGAAGCGGATGATTACGCTCTATGACAACAGTGTCGGCGATTTTCTGCCGCATTATCTGGAACGCAGCATGGAAAGCTTCATCGAGAATCAGGAAAAAATCCGCCAGTATATGGATGAAACATGGGGAAGCTACAACCCGCTCGGTAACTTTCAGGAAATCAGCCGTCAGAATATGGAAATGTTCCAGAATACCTTCAAAATGTTCAATCCTTTTGAAGCGTATTTTTCAGCCGCGGATAAGCGTCAGGGGCCAAAGGATAGCAAAAAATAGGGAATTAAAAGCGTTTGGCACGCAGGATGCCCGGATAGTTAGGTAATGCTTTGTTGTAATTGGAAAGTGTTTCTATCCGGGTGTCTGGCTTGCCAAAGAAGTAACCTTGACCAAATTTGATGCCGCTCTCCCACAGGAAGAAGGCACATTTTTCGTCCTCAACCATCTCCCCGATCGTCACGATGTTGAGTGAACGGCAGAGTCCCGCCATGGCCCTAAGCATGTCCCGGCCGTGTTGATTCTGCATGGATTCTTTCACGTAGCTGCCATCAATTTTGATGAAATCGACTTGCAGGCTTCTAAGGTAATCAAAGGATGATTCCCCTGATCCAAAGTCATCCAAGCATACCAAATTACCCTCCCGTCGGAGCTTCTGCACAAAACTATTAGCCAGCTTGAGGTCAGATATTTTGGAGGATTCAGTGATTTCAACAATCAGCTGTTTGCGCAGCTTGGGCTGCTCTTTGATCATTTGATGGAAGCTGTCCATAAACAAAGAAGAGCTGAGTGAACGCCCAGACAAATTGACGGAAACACGAGGCTTTTTACCGGTTTTTGCCATCGCGGAAAGGGTATCGATCAGCCGCTGTGTCATGAGTAAATCAAACTCATTAATCAGCCCGGCTGATTCGCCGAAGCTTATAAAATCAAATGGATTGCTGAAGTCCTTTACCGTCTCGCCGTGAAGCCGCATCAGGCACTCATAGTGATGTACAATCCCGGACTTGATGTCGACAATGGGCTGGAATGCTAATTCAAACTGCTCTTCGTTGAGGACATCACGAAACCCCTCAATCCGCGTCACAGTTTCCTGCAACATCATCTCATAGCTTTCGCCAATCGAATCAATGGAAAAATTTTCGCCGTGCGTCTGTGCAAATTTATTAAGTGTAAAAAGCAGTGCGTTGGCGGAATCCTGCTTTGTCAGGCCGGTGACTTTTGCACGGACGGTGCGCGAATTCGCTTCGAGGTTGCCAAATTTTGGAAGTAAATTGCCGATCAGGCTACGGATATGTGTAACAATATCGGAGGCCTGAACACCGGTTCCGTGCAGCACGCTAAAACTACTTCCATCATCGAGCGTGGCGGCCATATCGCCATCAACGGAAAGGGAACGCAAATATTCTCCGATTTGTTGCAGCAGGCTTTTTGCCTGCTTGGTGTTGAGTCCGGATAGTATTTCCTGCAAACCCGGAAAATCCACTAGGGTGAGCTCCAGATCTCGCCCTTCTTTCTCCGCTTCTAAAATCCGTGCATTTGCTTGTTCAGCAAAGGTTTCCTTATTCAGTGTGCCCGTGCGTGCATTGCGCTGGTGTAATTCTTCATTGACTGGTGTGAGGTTCTGCCGTGCACTGATAGATAAAAAAACATGCTTTTCGGCCTGACCAAAGAAAAATGCAGAGGCTTGCATCATCAATGGAGCGCCCAGTGTTTCCGATTGGAAGGTAAGCGGGATATTCTCCATGCGCTGCTCTCGCGATATCACCTCCAATAGGTTGTGAGCGACGGAATGGTCCTTGGCAACGAGAAGCTCGGTGAAGGGTCGGCCAATGAGCGCTTGGGGCGTGTAACCCAGCAGGCCACTCACCGCGCCATCGGCAAATTGGATAATCCCTTCGCTATCCAGCTCAACTAAAAGATCTGCCGCGGCAAAAGCAAATGCGACAAACCGATCGCGCTCACGGCGCATGGTTTCCGCTGACATGGCATGAACTTCGGAAGGTTCAACCGCCAGTTGGTTGTGGGTTCTGTTTGACACACTCTAAAGTATGTCGCTAAATTCTTAGGATTTTATTAAATTTCCGACTCTCGGAGTTGGTTTTTTATTGCACAATCAGCACGCGATCCGCCATGGTCCGGCCGTAATAGAGGGCCAATCGCTCCAAAATTTGCGGTTCTGCATGCTGTACATAGAGTGCTTGGGGGCCGGAAGCTTTAATGTAGAGCGTCATGGGGCCTTTTGGGCCTGTGGCAGCTAATTTTAATGGTTGGGTGAAGCGTGCCAGCTCTGGCCCAACAATATTCGCCCAGTCACGTAATAAATTTCGTTCTCCAAAACCCCGCTTACGTAGGCTCTGTGCGGTGGAAAAGGATAACGCCTGTTCAAGGGATTTCGGAAAAAGACGTGCACGCCGTACATTGGCGTAACCATCGCCTACGGCATTGTACAAAGTTTCGCGGGGAGGGCGGCTCATGCGCACCGCGCCAGAACGCGCTGAACCGGTGCAAAGCTGCGCCGGTGTAGGGGGGTTGGCCCTAGTCGCTCGAGCGCCTCTAGATGCGCCGCCGTACCGTATCCGGCGTGACGCTCGAATCCATAGCCGGGATAATCTATTGCCGCGGCCTGCATGTAGCGATCACGGGTCACTTTTGCGATAATCGAAGCCGCCGCGATTGAAAGGCATCTTGCGTCGCCCCCCACCAGTGTTTGCTGTGGACAAGGCAAAGGCGCTCGCTGATTACCATCTACCAGCGCGAGGCAGAGGGTGTTCGGTGATGGTAGCGCCTTTACGGCCCGCTGCATGGCCAGCAGAGTGGCTTTTAAAATATTCAGGCGGGCAATTTTTTTAAAATTTGCTTTGCCA
>DBAU01000013.1:0-303 GCA_002291845.1 Alphaproteobacteria bacterium UBA1002
AGCGCGTGCTGCCCTGGCTGCTTGGCAATCTGCCAAACCCGCTGGACATTGACGAGGTGATGGTGCGCTACGGCAAGCGGATGCAGGATTTCATTACCCACATCGACCAGATGGCCTCCGCCGATCTGCGGCAAGACATCGCCGCGCGCACCGAGCCGCGGGTGGCCCGCGGCGTGCCCGCCGCACTGGCCGCGCGCATCGCCTCACTGGATGTGCTGGCCTGCGCGCCTGACGTAGTGAACGTGGCCCTTTCCTCCGGCCTGCCGGTCAAAGCGGTGGGCGAGATTTATTTCCTGCTCGGCG
>DBAU01000013.1:708-15226 GCA_002291845.1 Alphaproteobacteria bacterium UBA1002
GCCTCGCCATGAAAGCCCTGATTGCCAGCTTGTATGATGCCCAGCGCCGCGGCACCCTCGCCGTCATCGCCGGGATGAAGAAAGGCGAGAAAGCCGACGCGGCCCTGGCGCGCTGGTGGACCGCCCAGGAAAAAGGCATCCAACGCTACGAACGCCTGATCCGCGATCTGAAGTCCTCAGATACACGCAATCTGGCGACGCTGGTGGTGGCGCTGCAGAGCATTCTGGCGATTTAGTCGTTTTGGTTTGCCCCTGCTCCGGCCTGCTGGCCTCCGTAAGTAAGCGCGCCTTCGCGGGCTTCCGCCTTCGCTAAAGCTTCGGCGGACAAGCATGGCTGACTCGCGCCTCCTGCGCTCGACGAACAAAGAAGCCGTCATTGCGAGGAGTGAAGCGACGAAGCACTCCATCACCGTCGGATGGATTGCCTCGCTACGCTCGCAATGACCTAAAAATGTGCGCGAAAGCTCTTAATGCCGGAAATGCCGCATGCCGGTGAAGAGCATGGCCATATCGTACTTGTCCGCCGCCGCGATGACTTCTTCGTCGCGCACCGATCCCCCCGGCTGAATCAGGGCCGTAATGCCGGCCTCAGCTGCGGCGTGGACGTTATCATCGAAGGGGAAGAAGGCGTCGGAGGCGAGCACCGTGCCTTTCGTGCCCAGACCATTTTCGGCGGCTTTGCGGCAGGCGATGTGGACGGAATCCACCCGGCTCATCTGCCCCGCGCCGATGCCGTGGGTGCGGCCATCCTTCACCATCACGATGGCGTTGGACTTCACATGCTTGCAGATCGCAAAGGCCGTGCGCAGATCGGCCATTTCCTGCGCGGAGGGGGCGCGTTTTGTCACCACCTTCAGGCCGGATTCCACCAGCACCGCGTCATCGGGCGACTGCACGAGCAGGCCGCCGGAGACACTGCGTAATTGCGGCAGGAAATCCGGGCGGTAGCCATGCAGCTCGAGCAGGCGGAGATTCTTCTTCGCCGCAAAGATTTCTTTGGCTTCATCGGAGAATTCCGGAGCCAGAATGACTTCCGCAAACTGCTCGGCGATGGCGGCGGCGACGTCCGCCTCCACCCGGCGGTTCAGCGCGATGATGCCACCAAACGCGCTTTTCGGATCGCACGCGAAGGCACGGCGATAGGCCTCGGCCAGATCATCCGCCAGCGCCACGCCGCACGGGTTCGCATGCTTGATAATGGCGACCGCGGGCTGGTCGAATTCCTCCACCAGCTGCAAGGCGGCGTCAGTATCGTTGATGTTGTTGTAGCTCAGCTCCTTGCCCTGCAGCTGGCGCGCCCCGGCCAGCGTGCCCGCCGCCTCGCCGATGCGGTAGAAGGCCGCCTGCTGGTGCAGGTTCTCGCCGTAGCGCAGGGACTGCACGCGGTCAGCGACCACGATCAGGCGCTGCGGCATGCCGGCTTCTTCCTGCTTGGCAAACCAGTTGGCAATCGCGCCGTCATAGGCCGCGGTGCGCGCATAGGCTTTGGCGGCCAGGCGGCGACGCAGGTTCAGCGTGGTCGCGCCATGGTTGGTCTCGATCTCCTCGAGCACCAGCGCGTAATCGTCCGGCGAAACCACGATGGTGACATCCTCGTGGTTCTTGGCCGCGGCGCGGATCATCGCGGGCCCGCCAATGTCGATATTCTCGATGCAATCCTCCCAGCCTGCGCCGGACTGCACGGTTTTCTCAAACGGGTAGAGGTTGATCACCACCAGATCGATGGGTGGGATGTCGTGCTCGGCCATCGCCTGCTGGTGGCTTTGCTCCTTGCGGCGGGCGAGGATGCCGCCATGCACGCGCGGATGCAGCGTCTTAACCCGGCCATCCATGATCTCCGGGAAGCCCGTATGGTCGGAAACATCGCGCACGTCCAGCCCTTGCTGCTTGAGCAGCGTGGCCGTCCCGCCTGTGGACAGCAGGGCAATGCCCAGTGCCTGCAGGCGGCGGGCGAATTCAACCACGCCTTCTTTATCGGAGACGGAAATCAGGGCAGTACGGATGGTGCTCATGGGTCGGCTTCAGGAATAAGGTTTCTGTGTGTGAGCTTATAAGCATTTTTGCTCAAAGCTCAAACCCGAAACCTTACCCCTCTTTGCGATATTCCGGCACCAGCTGTTTCAGCATGGCCAGCGCTGCGGCATCATCCCCGGCGGCACAGGCCTCCTGCAGGCGGGCAAGCGTGGCGTCGAAGCCTTCCGGCAGCGGATCGGCCTGTGCGGCCAGCAGGATGCTGGCATGGCCCGTTTTGGCCAGCTCCTCGGCATTGTAGAAAAGCTCTTCATACATTTTCTCACCCGGACGCAGGCCGGTATAGACGATCGGGATATCCTCCTCCGGCTTCAGCCCCGCGAGGCGGATCATCTGGCGGGCGAGATCCGCGATCTTCACCGGCTTGCCCATATCCAGCACATACACGCGGCTATCCAGATCGCCCTCGTCGCGGTGCAGAGCGGCGGCTTGCAGCACCAGCTCCACCGCCTCACGGATGGTCATGAAATAGCGCTCAATGTCCGGATGGGTCACGGTGAGCGGCCCCCCCTGCTGCAATTGCTGCTGAAACAGCGGCACCACCGACCCACGCGAGCCAAGCACATTGCCAAAGCGTACCGTGGTCACGCGCAGGCGCGGCCCAGGCTGCGCCGCCACCACACGGATCACGCGCTCCGCCAGCCGCTTGCAGGCGCCCATCACATTGGCTGGATTTACCGCCTTATCTGTAGAAATGAGTAGAAAATCCTCAGCCCCTGCAGCCCGCGCGGCTTCCAGCGCATGGCGGGTGCCGAACACATTAGTGCGCGCCGCTTCCACCACATGATCTTCCGCCAGCGGCACATGCTTGATCGCCGCGGCATGGATCACCAGCACCGGACGGTGCTCACGACAAATACGCGCCAGATGCGCGGCGTCACGCACATCGCCGAGCACGGCACGGCGCGGCACGGCGGCATGTTTCTCGCCCAGCTCGCGGTCGATTTCATACAGCAGGTATTCGGAATGGTCATAAAGCACCAATAGCGAAGGCTGCAGGCGAGCGATCTGGCGGCACAGCTCGGCGCCGATGGAGCCTCCCGCCCCGGTAATCAGCACCGGACGGCCTGCGATCATCCGGCGCATGCCGTCACGGTCATGGACATTCTGCGGGCGGCCCAGCAAATCCTCGATCTGTACCGGGCGGATGGGGATAGCAGTGCCCAACTCATCACGAAAATCTGTCAGCCCTGGCAGGCGGGCCAGCGGGATGGCCAGGCGGTCACTAATATCAAGTAAATAGGAGACTGTTTCGCTATCGAGATAATCCTCGCTGAGCAGCAGGCGCTGCGGACGCTGGGCACGTCGCTCAAGTTTGGCGACCACCTGTGGGATATCTGCTAAGGTTCCATAAACCTTGACACCGTGCATCTCTCGCCCACGTTGGGCCTCGGTGGGATCGACGATGCCAGCCACCCGGTAGACGGCACCCGGCATACGCTGTAGGGCACGTAGAAATTGTTCCGCGTGGTCACCGGCCCCCACAAGCAGTACGGGAATGGCACGTCCAGCCCGCTGCGTCGCACGGTCAGCCGCGGCATCAAAGAACGCGCGATAGACCAGCCGTGGCCCTGCCAGTAACGAAAGCAGCACCATACCATGCAATAGAGGAATTGAGCGAGGCACCATTTCCAGCCGCGTCACCACAAACCAGCCCGTGTAGAACAGCACGATGGTGATGGCACTCACCGTCACGAGGACGCGCATTTCACGCATTGATACGTAGCGCCAGACGCTACGATGCAGACGGAAGCGCAGATAGATCATCAGAAAAACCAGCAGAAAAACCGGCCATGCAACCGCCAGATAGCCCTCGGTGTGCTTAAGAAAGTCAATGCCCCAGCGCAGGTAGAAGGAGAGCGGAAAACTCAGGAGCGCCATCAGGAGATCATGCAGGCCGGACAGCCCACCTCGCCAATGACGGCTAGGCATGCGCGTTCACCGGTGCCTTGCTCGCACGCGGCCCTCCCCGGCCGTAGAGATAAAGATAAACCGCACCGGCACCCACATACGCACTGGCAATCGAAGGTATGGCCAGCCAGTGGGAAAGTGTAGAAATCGCCGCCAGCATAACCAGCAAGATATTCAGCGCGAGCACCGTCCGCACAACACGACGATGCGAGTAGCCGCGACGCACCGCACGTTGATAGGCGTGCTCAGAATGGGCTTGCATGAGGGGGGCGCCACGCATCCAGCGCCTGATCAGCGTCAGGCTTGCATCAACCAGATAATAGGCTGGCAATATCACCGCGGCCGCCCATTGTCCCTGACTTGCCAGCGCCAGCAACAGATACCCGGTGAGCATACCAAGCGTGACACTTCCCACATCGCCCAGGAAAATACGCGCCGGGTGACGATTAAAATACCAGAAGCCCATCACGGCCCCTGCCACCACGGTGGCATCTACCGCGATAAATTTGGCCACCCCAGGCACACTCACTGCGAGCGCGGTTAACCCTGTGCAAAGTGACACTGTCTGCATAGAGGTGAGTTCATCAATCCCATCCATGAAGTTGAAGAGATTGAGAAAATAGGCGAGCAACACCGAAGCGAGCATCTGGTCCAAGACAAGAGGTAGCCATCCCTGAAAAACAGGTTTCTCCAAGGTAGAAACGGCAAGCACGGCGGCAATCAGATGCACCAGCAGCCGTCGTATGGCGGGCTGACCTTTCCAGTCATCGAGCAAAGAAATCGACGCCACCGCAAAGATGGCAAGCATCAGCGCCGCGGAAACACCGGTCACCGTGAGAAAAAAAATCAGAGCGAACACCACAGCCGCACCACCCCCACGTGGGGTTGGAGACGCATGGTTGGAGCGTTCATTCGGTGTATCGATGAGGGCAAGACGGGGCAAAACCAGAACCAGCACATACGTACCCACCCACGCGAAGGACGCCGCAGAAAGCGCAAGGATGAGCGTATCAGATGCAAGGGCGTTCATAGGAGGCTCCACGCCAAGAGGTACGACCCCTGCTGCCGTTCGGCAAGGGAGGGGAAAAGGCTAGTTGGCGCTGCCAGCACCCCACCAGTACACGCCAACAAAGAGGAACAACCACACCACATCAACAAAGTGCCAGTACCACGCAGCGAACTCGAAGCCCAGATGCCCCTTCTTGGTCAGTGTGCCACGCTTCGCACGCACTAAACACACCGCGAGGAATAAGGTCCCAATGAGCACATGTGCTCCATGAAAGCCGGTTGCCATGTAGAAGGTGGCCGCATAGATCCCATCCGTAAATTTGAAGGACGCGTGGCTATATTCCACCGCCTGCAAAATGCTGAAGAGAAACCCAAGCCCAACGGTAATAGCCAGTGCCGTGACCATATCTTTCTGGTTATCCTCCAGCAGGGCATAATGCGCCCAGGTCACCGTGGTGCCAGAGAGCAGTAGGATCAGCGTGTTCATAAAGGGCAGATCCCACGCATCAAACGGGGTAATACCTGCCGGCGGCCAGCTGGCCGTGCCGGTCAGCATATCCCACGTATCTTGAATATGGACCTTAGGGAACAGGCTGGCGTCGAAGAACGCCCAGAAGAAGGCGAAGAAGAACATCACCTCAGAGGTAATAAACAGCGCCATGCCGACGCGCAGACCATGCTGTACAGCAAACGTGTGAGCTTTATCATAAATGCCCTCGCGAATCACATCGCGCCACCAGAAGCCCATGCAGGCAATCACAGAAATCAACCCAAGCGGCAAAAGCACCTGCCCCGCTGCCATTTCGTGCATAAACATGGCCAGCCCAACCGCGAGCATAAAGACGGCAGCAGAGGTGAGCAGCGGCATCGGGCTGGGATCAACCAGATGGTAGGGATGGTCAGCATGGCTAACCGCATGATCGGCGGCATGATGGTCGTGATGGCTCATGGGGCGTCCTCAAGCGATAAGATAGGAATTACGAGTTTTTTACCGGAAAAAATGTATATGACAACGTAATATTTGTCAGACCGCGGAGGTGAGGATCATCGGCGAGGGCTGGATCGAGATAAAATGACACAGGAAAATGCATCACCTGGCCCGGACTCAGCGTTTGCTGCTCAAAACAGAAGCATTGTGTTTTCATAAAATACTTTCCCGCTTCATGCGGCACCACATTATAAACCGCCATACCGGTGATCGGCGCATCGGAGGTATTTTCCGCCTGAAAGGTTACCAACGTCGGCTGACCAATTTTTACATCCACTACGCGCTGATCCGCAGTAAATCGCCAAGGCAAACCGTCACGGGTGTCCGTATTGAAGTCTACGCTGACACTACGTTCCAGCACGGTCTGCGGCGCAGCTTTGGCTATTTGGACCGTTCCGCCAAACCCCGTTACCTGACAAAACAGCCGGTATAATGGCACGGACGCGTACGCAAGCATGATCATGCCAGCTGCAAAGCCCAGCAGGCTTAACGCCAGTGAGCTGTTTTTTTGTTTTAACGAAGAAGGGTCTGACATGCTGCATCCATCAGGATGCATATTTAATGACCGCAATGGCGTAGAGCAAGGCCACGAGAGTGACAAGCACCGCCAACAACAGAAGATTTTTCCTGCGAAGCTGGCGGTGCGGGTCCATAAAGAATCTATTTATTTTGCGTTCGGCTCTTTCTGACGGCGAATCAGATCAAGAATCAACAGCACAAACACCGTGAAAATTGAGCCCATAATAAAGCTCAGCCCCATCAAATAAATCACATCCTGACTGAGTGTCTGGAGCAGATCAATCGCACCAGCATCCAAGGCCGCGTCGCCCACATCAGCCACTGCGACGTCTGCGCCATTCAGTTCTTCGCCAGTGACTTCTACATCCGGGGCATCAACAGAAGCCGCGTCTTCGGAAGTGGCTTCTGGCATATCAGTTTCAACTTCGGTGGTTTGCGTTTCAGTGGTTTGTGCGTCCATGTAGACCCCCTTAATTAAATTAACCCAATGGTTAAAACGGATAATGGTAAGATTTGTCTATGATGAGAAGCGAAAAGACAATGAATAAATAGAGGATAGAGAATTTGAATAGCCCTATGGCTTTGGCGTCACATGGACGCCACCACAAAGAAGCCGCACGCCTAAGGAAGCCTAACCCTGAAAGAATAGTACCGCTTAGATAGAGAAGCCCAGAACTCCCAAGCAGCGCGGGCAGCAGAGTCGTGACAACCAACAATACGCTATAGAGAAGAATCTGCCGTCGCGTCGCACGCTCGCCAGCCACCACGGGCAGCATAGGAACGCCAACATCGCGGTAATCCTGGCATTTATAGAGCGCCAGCGCCCAGAAATGCGGTGGCGTCCATAGGAAGATGATGAGGAAATAGAGTACAGGCTCCAGTGAGAGGTAAGGCGTCACGGATAGCCAACCAATCATGGGCGGGAAAGCACCTGCTGCACCGCCAATGACGATATTCTGCACGGTACGTCGCTTGAGGCCCATCGTGTAAAAACAGGCATAGAACCAGATCGCAAATGCCAGCAGGCCTGCGGCACCGATGCCGCCAACCAGTGAGAGCAGCATGACGGACAACACCGCCAAGATGAGACCGAGGGCCAGCGCATCATCCGGCTGAACACGGCCGGACGGAATCGGCCGTTTGGCGGTGCGGCGCATCTGCGCGTCAATGTCACGGTCATACCACATATTGATCGCTGCACCTGCCCCAGAGCCAAGCGCGATGGATAAAACCGTGAGTACGCCAAACAGCGGAGGCAGAGTGCCGGGCGCCATCCACATCCCCACCGCGCCGGTGAACACGACCAGCGACATCACGCCGGGCTTGAGCAGCGTCCAGTAGTCACGGATAGAGGCCGCCGCAAATGACGCGTCCTCCGCCAGCGTGGCGGAGGACGGAGTCAGTTCTGATGCGAGTTCCACGGAAGCCATGAGCGGTCTTAATGAGACGCGCCGCCGGTGATCCGGGGAATACCGGTTTTCTCGAAGGTGTGGAAATCGGGTGGGCTGGGCAGTGTCCACTCGATGGTCTTGGCGCCTTCGCCCCAGGGATTGTCACCCGCAGGCACGCGATCAATGAACATGCGCGCGACCACATAGAGGAACCACAGCGCCCCGAAGCCTGCGATGTAGGAACCAATCGAGGAGATATAGTTCCAGTCCGCATAGACATCCGGATAGTCCGGAATCCGGCGCGGCATCCCGGCAAGGCCGAGGAAGTGCTGCGGGAAGAAGGTGAGGTTGGTACCGATGAAGAACAGCCAGAAATGCACTTTGCCCATCGTCTCGCTATACATGTAGCCCGAGATTTTCGGGATCCAGTAATAGAACGCGGTGAACACACCAAACAGGGCCCCAAGTGACATCGCGTAATGGAAGTGGGCGACCACGTAGTAAGTGTCGTGCATGTAGATGTCGATCACCGAGTTGGCCAGCACCACACCCGTCACCCCACCGACCGTGAAAAGGAAGATGAAGCCGATGGCGAACAGCATCGGGGTGTTGAAACGGATGGAACCGCCCCACATGGTGGCAATCCAGCTGAAAATCTTGATGCCGGTCGGCACCGCGATGATCATGGTGGCAATCATGTAGTAGGCGCGGGTGTCAGGGTCGAGGCCAACGGTGAACATGTGGTGCGCCCACACGATGAAGCCCAGGACGCCGATGGAGGACATGGCGTACACCATCCCCAGATAGCCGAAGATCGGCTTCTTGGAGAAGGTGGAAACGACTTCAGAGACAATCCCGAAGGCCGGAATAATCAGTACATACACTTCCGGGTGACCGAAGAACCAGAACAGGTGCTGATAAAGCACCGGATCACCGCCGCCCGCCGGCGCAAAGAAGCTTGTGCCGAAGTTACGGTCGGTCAGCAGCATGGTGATCGCACCGCCGAGCACCGGGAGCGAGAGCAGCAGCAGAAATGCGGTGATGAGAATCGCCCAGGCGAAGAGCGGCATTTTCTGTAGCGTCAGACCGGGCGCGCGCATGTTGAAGATGGTCACGATGAAGTTGATCGCCCCGAGAATCGAGGAAATACCCGCCACGTGCAGCGCGAAGATGGCCAGATCCACGGCGATTTCATCATGCGAGATGACCGACAGCGGCGGATAGAGCGTCCAGCCCGTGCCGGCACCCTGACCGATCAGCGTGGCGCCCAGGGCGAGCAGCATCGCCGGCACCAGCAGCCAGAAGCTGATATTGTTGAGGCGCGGGAAGGCCATATCCGGTGCCCCGATCATGATAGGCACGAACCAGTTGCCAAACCCGCCGATCAGCGCCGGCATGATGAGGAAGAACACCATCATCAGCGCATGCGCCGTCACGAAGGTGTTATAGAGCTGATAGTTACCCAGAAACACCTGGTCACCAGGCTGCATCAGCTCCATGCGGATGACGATGGAGAGCGCCGCACCGGAAAGACCGGCAAAGACAGCGTAAAACAGGTACAGCGTACCAATATCCTTATGGTTGGTGGACAACAGCCAGCGGCGCCAGCCCGTCGGGGCGTGGTGGCCATGATGCGCGTGATCGGCATGAGCGGCAATGGTGGTCATGGTGCGTACTCTTTGTTTCGTGTTAGTTCCGTAAATTCATTATTGGTTGGCAGCGAGCTTTGGCTCAGACGGGATCGCCAAGCCATCAAGGGCATAATTCCCGCCTTTGGCGCGCTCAATCCACTGCTTGAACACCTCCGGCTCCACCGCGCGGATCTCAATCGGCATAAAGCCATGATAGACGCCGCACAGCTCAGAGCACTGGCCGTAGTAGATGCCGGGCTTCTCTACGCGGAACCAGGTTTCGTTCAGGCGCCCCGGCACAGCGTCGGTCTTCACCCCATACGACGGCATGGCCCAGCTGTGAATCACGTCATTACCGGTAACTTGCACGCGTACTGTGGTATTGACAGGCACCACGACCGGATTATCCACGGAGAGCAGACGGATCTGACCCTTGGCTGGATCGATGTCCTTGTCCGGAATCATCCGGCTTTCATAAGCCACACCCTCAAATTCCGGATATTCGTAACCCCAGTACCACTGGTAACCGGTGACTTTCAGCGTCATGTCCGGCTTTTCGATCGTGTACATGAGGTTGTGCAGGCGCAGAGATGGAATCGCAATTCCGATGAGGATCAGGATGGGAATAGTGGTCCATACCACTTCCACCAGCGTATTGTGGGTAACCTTGCTCGGCACTGGGTTACGTTTCTCGCTGAAGCGCACGCACACATAAAATAACAACGCCATCACGATGACGGAAATCACCACGCAAATGGCGAGCAACTCATTGTTATGCAGGCTTTGAATACCTTTTTGTACCGGTGTGGCCGCTTCTTGCATTCCCAATTGCCAGGGCTTGGCATACCCCTTCACAATTCCATCTGTTGCCTCGCGAGCCGGGTTCGTATCCATTGCCGCGGCAGATAGCGGAGTGAGGGTCAGCATCAATACCGCGAAACCGTGCGCGAATGCCTGTTTGCCTTTTGCTATGCAATCACCTAGTGTCATCGATAATCCTATGTTTTCTGTCTGTCCGCCGGGCCTGTTGGCACAGGGCCAGAAAGAAATATAATGAAAAAATTATATATAGTAAACCACCCAGCCGGGTGATTTTCGCCTTACACATAACGGAACTCGATATGAAAACCAAGCCCCTCGCGGATGATTTCTTCTTTGCCCCCACCGGAATGGACGCCAGCGCCGTCGAGCGTATCGTTTCAGACGCACTGCATGGCATGGATGATGGCGAGCTGTTCATGGAGTATGTGCAGTCAGAAAGCCTGGTGTTTGACGATGGACGGCTACGCAATGCGTCGTTTGATACCACACAGGGCTTTGGCTTACGCTCAGTGTCGGGCGAAACGGTGGGCTTTGCGCATGCCAACCGTATGGACGAGCAGGCGTTGCGTCACGCCGCTGATACCGTGCAGGCGATTCAACGCAGCGGCGCGCAGGGCGGGCCGCTGAACCTCACGCCCAACGCCGCACCCGCGGCGCTGTATGCACCAGAGAATCCGATTCACGAGGTCGCCTTCGCGGAAAAAGTGGCACTGCTGTCAGAAATCGACCGCTATCTGCGCGCTAAGGAGCCGTGCATCAAGCAGGTCTCCATCTCGCTGTTCGGCGAATGGCAGGTGATCGAGGTCATGCGCCCCGGCGAGGCACGCATCCGCGACATCCGCCCGCTGGTGCGCCTGAATGTCTCGGTGATGGTGGAGAAAAACGGGCGGATGGAAACCGGTTCCTATGGTGCCGGGGGCCGCGTGGGATACGCGGAGTACATCACGCCCAAAAACTGGAAAAAACAGGCGGATGAGGCACTGCGCCAGGCGCTGGTGAATCTGGAATCACGCCCCGCCCCTGCCGGGGAAATGCCGGTGGTGCTCGGCCCCGGCTGGTGCGGGATCCTGCTGCATGAGGCCGTCGGGCATGGCCTGGAGGGCGATTTCAACCGCAAGGGTACGTCGACCTTCTCAAACCGCATTGGCGAGCGGGTCGCCGCCCCCGGGGTCACCGTGCTCGATGACGGCACGCTGGAGGGACGGCGCGGCTCGCTCACCGTCGATGATGAGGGCACCCCCGCGGCCGCCACCGTGCTGATTGAAGACGGGATTCTCAAAGGCTACATGCAGGACCGCATGAATGCCCGGCTGATGAACATGCCGCTGACCGGCAATGGGCGCCGCCAGGGCTTTAACCATCTGCCCATGCCACGCATGACCAATACCTACATGCAAAACGGCACCTACGCGCCGGAGGAGCTGATCAAGGGCATCGACCGCGGCGTCTATGCGGTGAATTTCGGCGGCGGGCAGGTGGATATCACCTCCGGCAAGTTCGTGTTCTCCGCCGCGGAGGCGTACCTGATCGAAGGCGGCAAAGTGACGCATCCGCTCAAAGGCGCCACACTTATCGGCAACGGGCCAGAGGTCATGCAGCGGATCACGGCACTGGGGAATGACACCCGGCTGGATACCGGTATCGGTACCTGCGGTAAAGCGGGACAAAGCGTGCCCGTGGGCGTCGGCCAGCCCTCGCTGCTGATTGACCGGATCACCATCGGTGGGACCGATATGGCGGCGTAAAACGCCCGCCAGCTGTCGCGGGAACGTCACACCCCCGTCACGAAATTGACACATCGGTGAGGTATCACACCGGGCAAAAAGGCATTGCCCATGACATCCTCCTCTGATGGCTCGTTCCTTCCCGGCCAGCATGATGCAGCGGCGCTTAGCCCGCTGCATGCTGTCTTGCAGCGGCCGATGGCAGACTTCACCGTGGAAGAACTGCGCAAGATGTACGGGCCGCTTACGCGTGCGGTGTTAGCTCGTCCGAAGATTTCCGCGATCGACATGCCGGAAAGCACCACCTATTTCCCCGTGTATGCCTCCCTGCTGCAACTAAGCGATGCCCTACGGGGATGGTGCCGGGAGCAGCAAATGACCCGTCTTCAGTGTCAGGCGCATCGGGCAGGTGCGATGACTGACAACGCATGGCGAGCAACCCTCGAACAAGGCTGGGAGATTCTGGCCACCGCCAAGGCCTGCCCGGCGAAATGGGTACAAGAAGCGGCCACCCGTATGGAAACGGTGGTGTTACATGCACTGGATGAGGTGCATACATCGCAGGCCGAACGGCTTCGACCCGCCGAGCGTTTCCAGCAGCCACTTACCACGCTATCGGCCCGTCACGTTTATACGATTGAACGGCGGCTTCATTTAGAATGGCTTGGTTTAGGCGAGCATCTCAGCGGCCAGGAAGTTGAGAGGGCCGCCGGGGCATATCCGGACCTCACAAAGCTGGCGGAGGCGTTGATGAGCGCCTCCGATGCGGTAGAGACTGAATATAAGAAGTCAGGCAAGGCCGGGGATGCCGATGACCCCACCGAAATCGAACGGCGTGCAGACGTGTGCTATCAGAATTTTTTGAATGATTCTCCAGAGCAACGGTCGGCGCTCGAAGAAGGCTGGACGATTATCGCCAGGGCAAAATAGCATAGCGATCCCAGCGTACAGAAAGTCGGGCGGCTGATGGAAAGCGTCATCCGGTTGACCACGCTGGAGCGCCCGCAACCGGGCCGGAACGGCGGCATGGAGCGGTTGGTTTAGGGAACTTTACTTAGATTTTACATCTGGCACTAAAGTTCTAAAGGGAGATCACTTTGTTCCCCTTTCTCATCGTTTTTCTGCAGAATCCACGCACCACATAAATCAATGAATAGATTAGAAATTTGCATCTCTCCAATAATATTTATTAACTTAATAAAGTGTTAACTAATTTCTGCCAATGTTAATGTAGAATTATAGAAAAGGAGTTATTAATGGGCTTACAAGGACCACCTCTTCCGTCTAATGAACAAGAACTTGCACGTGCGCTAGTCACTTGCGTAAGAGAACATAGAAATGTTTTAGGGGCACTTGAACAGGTAAAGAATTCCACCCCTCCTGAGCTTCATGGCGGATTGCACGACATAGCAGCGCACTTAAGTGAGCGACAGACTGCGTGCTTGCAATCAGCCGCTAATACACCGGTAAGAGATTCTGGAAGAGGACGATAGCCTTCTGATCTCATATTTGAGAGTGTAATATTTAGAAAGGCTGTTGTAATGAACATTATAACAGCCTTTTTTGCTAGCTTGGGTAATTATCAATCAGACCCGCACCCTATTTCTAACTTCTGGGCTTCCATTCGGGCGCGCAGAGCGGCGGCCAACGCGCGGTGCGCCGGACTGGGGCGTGCGGGATTCCGGCGCAGCGGATCCGGTAAGGCGGTGATGAGCAACGCTGCCTGCTCCTTGGTCAGCTCGGAAGCGGAACGACCAAAATACTGCTGTGCCGCGGCTTCCACGCCAAACACCCCTTCCCCCCATTCGGCCATGTTGAGGTAAATCTCCAGCATCCGACGCTTGGACCACACGGCGCTGAGCCAATAGGCCAGCGGGATTTCCAGCCCTTTACGCAGATACGAGCGCCCATGCCAGAGATAAAGATTTTTCGCGGTCTGCATGGGGATGGTGGAGGCCCCGCGCGCGGGGCCGTCCCGATCGGTCGCAGCGACCACCTTGCCCATCTCCGCCCAATCCACCCCGCGGTGCTGGCAATAGCGCGCATCCTCGGCCGTAATGGTCATGGCTGGGAGCAGCGAACCCATCTCTTCCAGCGGCAGGGCGTAGCGCTCCACCGACTGCCCGCTTAGCCAGCGTGCCCACATCAAGGTGGAGGGCGGCGCGACAAACCATGCCAGCCCCGGCAACACGCCGAGCAGGAAAAACGCGGGAAGCAACATCCGGCGCAGCAGGCGCCTCAGGTGCTGCGGCCACCGGCGTTGAGAAGATTTTCGACGCGTCGCCATCCAATGTTCTTACGCCATTTTCTGCGCAAGGCGAAGGACTCGCTGATAAGAGGCCGGGTACCGCTCTTTTTCCGTCATTGCGAGCGGAGCGAAGCAATGACGTTCTCCTCACTCTGTTGGTCGAGGACAGGATGTCCGAGTCAGCCTTGAGCGCGTTCGGAGGGCGCCGCCCATTGCGGAGGCCAGAAGGCCGTAGCAGGGGCAAA
>DBAU01000066.1 GCA_002291845.1 Alphaproteobacteria bacterium UBA1002
GCTCGTCCGATCTGTCCTGAAACACTGGATGCCGCAGGAGCACAGCATTATCTCTCCTCGCTCGCGATGCAGTATCCTGATTTGATTGTCGAGCGATTTGCCAGCTGGGTGGACAAGTTTAATGATACCGCACGTAACATGCAGCGTGTCATTTATGCGGTGGCATTGTTTATGCTGCTGGCCATGGTTGCCGTCATTATTCTCATTACCCGTGCTAGTGTTCAACTGCATTTTGATATCGTAAAGTTGCTTCACCGCATGGGGGCAAAGGATCATTATATTTCCCGTCAGTTTCAGTGGAACGCCATCGCGTTGACTCTGAAAGGTGCCATACCGGGTGCGGTACTTGCGGCCTTGATGACAACGGCATGCTTTCTTTTTATCAACCAGCTGGAAGTGGGAAGCCCGCTGCAGAATCAGCTGGGGATGTATGTGGCGCTTTTTGTACTGCTGCCGGCCTTCCTTACGTTGTGTGTCGGCATCTCTACCTATTCTACGGTTCGTCATACTCTGCGGCGTCTGCACTGATGCTGGTGCTACTCGATCGCGACGGGGTAATTAATGAGGACCTTCCGCGTGGCGTGGTGCATCCCGAGGAATTTCGTTTGTTGCCAGGTGCGCTGGATGGCATTGCCATGTTGACGCAAGCCGGCTGTCGGATTGCCGTTGTCACAAACCAATCGGTTATTGGCAAGGGATTGGTGTCCGCGGAACAGGTGGATGCATTGCATTCTGCATTGGCCGAGCAGGTTGAAGCGGCCGGTGGATTGATAGACCGATTTTATGTGTGTCCCGATCACCCTGAAAAGCCAACGCCAAGGCGCAAGCCTGCCCCCGGCATGTTGCTGGAGGCCCTTGAAGACTTTGGTGTGCAGGCCGCTCAGACCCCGTTTGTTGGGGATGCGCTGCGTGATCTGCAGGCGGCGCAGGCGGCAGGATGTCCACGCTGGCTGGTGAAAACCGGTAAAGGCGCCGCATTACTCGCGGAAGGCTTGCCAGCATCGCTTCAGCCTGTCATGGTGGTCGACGATTTACGGGCAGCGGCCCGATCCATTCTCCAGGCCCTACGTTTTGCATGACCCGCTGGTTTCATCGCATGTTCCTGTTTTTTTCTGTGGTACTGGCCATATGGGCCATTGGCCTCTTTCGCTTTATTGGCGAAATACCAGGCCGGCCGCAGACCAATCCAGCGCAGACAGATGCGGTGGTGGTTCTCACAGGGGGCGATCAGCGCCTGCAACGGGGGCTGGAGCTGCTCAATCAGGGGATTGCCAAGAAGCTTTTAATCTCAGGCGTGGGAAAGGGAACCACACTGGAAAAGCTGCTGGCTCAGTATCCGGGGGCGGATTTAGGTAATGTGGCTGAGCCGACCAACGTGATTATTCTTGATGAGGTCGCAAATACCACGTTTACCAATGCGGTTGAAACGCGCCGGTGGATGGAGCGTGAGGGCTTTAAATCCATGCGGGTTGTCACCGGTAACTATCACCTGCCGCGCAGCCTGCTTATTTTTGTGCACTACATGCCAGATTATTTGATTATCCCGGAGCCTGTTTTCCCCAAGGATTTTCAGCGTAAAAAGTGGTGGAGTGCGTCGAATTCCCTGCGCCTAGTACTGGTAGAATATAACAAATTTCTGATTACCTGGCTGCGCTTGAAAACGGGGGCGGTGTGAGCTGGTTACGCTCCTTTGTCTTTAACCTTTGCTTGATTCTGTGGACAATCATCACAGGGGTATGGGGATTGCCGTTTCTGCTTCTGTGGCGCAAAGGGGTGCTGGTGGTTGCCGATGTATGGTGCGATGGGGTGGTGTGGTTGCTACGCGTCATCTGCGGCATTCGTCATCAGGTCGAGGGAGCGTTCTTTCAGGGCATCGGCGTGGTTTATGCGTCAAAGCACCAATCCGCGTGGGAGACCATTGTGCTATGGCGGATTTTCCGACGTCCGGTGTTTGTGCTTAAAAAAGAACTGCTCTCCATCCCTGTCTTTGGCACGTATTTGCGCCGAATTCCCCATGTGGCCATTGACCGTAAAGCCGGCTCACAGGCGATGCGCCAGATCATCGAGCAAAGCCAGATTCATCTGTCTGAAGGGCGGAGCATTATTATTTTTCCTGAAGGAACCCGGACGGCTCCAGGTGAGACACGGCCCTACAAACAGGGCGTAGCATCGCTGTATGAACATTTGAAGGTTCCGGTGGTTCCTGTCGCGTTGAATTCGGGCCTTTTCTGGAGACGAAATGCTTTCATAAAGCGGGCCGGACTCATTACGGTACGCGTACTGAGTCCCATACCGCAAGGGCTGCCGCGCTCAGTATTTCTTGCACAATTACAGGAAATGATTGAGCGCGAGAGCCTTTCCCTCTTACCCTGAGTTTATATGCAGCATTTAACGGGTCTTGACCCCCTTCTTGACGATTACGATGCCTTTTTGTTGGACCTGTGGGGCGTTATACACGATGGCAATACGCTTTATCCGGGTGTGCAGGATACGCTGACGCAGATTCATGCGCGGGGTAAACGGATCCTGTTTCTATCCAACGCGCCACGACGTGCAGAAAAGGCGCAGACGCGTCTGCTTGAACTAGGCATCCCCACTGCCATCGCGCGGGAAGTGATGACCTCAGGTGAAGCGGCCTATCTGCATCTGGCTATGCAGGCCGAGGGCTGGCAGCGCTACGCATTCTGTGGACCAGAGCGTGACCGTGATCTGCTGAATGGACTGCCTTATGAGGTTGCCACGCCTGAGTTTGCCGATTTTGTGCTGAATGTTGGCTTCACCGATGACAATGAACCCGTATCCTACTGGATGCCGCTGCTGGAAGCCTCGTGCGCCCGGGGTTTGCCGATGGTCTGCGTAAATCCGGACCGTATTGTGGTACGTCTGTCCGGTGAGGTGCTCCCGTGCGCAGGACAGCTTGCTGATGCGTACGCTGCTCTTGGAGGAGAGGTACGCTATTTCGGCAAGCCTTATGCTGAGGTGTACACGCTTTGCTGCGCGCGGCTAGCCGGTATTGAAAAAGCCCGAATCCTCGCGGTGGGCGATTCATTAGAGACCGATATTCTCGGCGCCAACCGCGCGGGTATCGACAGCGTGCTCATCACGGGCGGTATTTTGAAGCCTCAGCTCTTTGCTGATGATGAAAGCGCGTTGAATGTCCGCCTGCTGGAAGGCCTATCACAATCCCATCAAGCCTTTGCGCAATATACACTTCCGGCTTTTGTGCTGTAGCTTTTAGGCCTGCGAGGGGAGTTTCTACATCGCACTCCAGCCGCCATCCACAGGCAGAGCGATGCCGGTCATTTTACCGCCTGCCTCGCCGCAAAGGAATAGAACGGTTTCGGCGATATTATCTACGGTGACAAATTCTTTGATGGCGTGTTTGTCGAGCATGACTTTTTCAATCACCTCTTTCTCGCTCATATTGTGCGCTTTCATCTGCTCGGGGATTTGCTTGCGCACCAGCGGTGTATCGACATAACCGGGGCAAACGGCGTTCACTGTGATGCCGTACGGGGCAAGGTCTGCGCCCGCCGCCTTTGAGAGGCCGACAATCCCGTGCTTGGCGGAAACATACGCGGATTTAAACGGCGACGCGACCAGCCCGTGCACGGAGGCGATATTAATCACGCGGCCCCATTTGCGTGCCATCATGCCTCTGCTAGCAGCTTTGATAGCATGGAATGCCGCGGAGAGATTGATTGCCATGATCTGATCCCATTTATTGTCGTCAAACTCCCAAATGGGTTGTACATTTTGGATGCCCGCGTTGTTCACCAAAATATCAACTGAACCAAGCAGCTTTTCGGCATCGGCAATCATCAGGCGGATTTCCGCTGGCTTGCTCATATCCGCGGGCGAATACGCTACTTTCACACCCAGCGCGGTAATCTCCTCTTTAATCTTTTCAATATCGGATGCGTCTCCGAAGCCATTGAGCATGATATTGGCGCCATGCCGTGCCAGTGCTCGTGCGATGCCAAGTCCAATGCCGCTGGTGGATCCAGTGACGACTGCTGTTCTACCGTTCAGGGTGGTCATGCGATTCTCCTTCGCTGTGCGTGTATGATGTATCAGTTAGGGTGGGTGAGGAAGGCGGTGAAGGGGATACTGCCGGTTTTGGTGGCAGGTAATCTTCGTCCTCGTCATCAAATCCGCAGCAATGGCGTCCCATCGTCTTATCCTGCCTCTGCACGTTCCTGTATTACTTTGCCATCCTTTAGATTCAGCACCGGGTACGAAAAGGCGCGAATCAGTGACTCATCATGGGTGGCAAGGATGATAGTGGTACCCATTTTATTGAGTGATTCAAATAAATACATGAACCGCTTGGACAGTTTGGGATCCAGGTTGCCCGTTGGTTCATCTGCCAGAAGTAAGGGCGGATTGTTAATGACGGCGCGTGCAATCGCGACACGCTGCTTCTGCCCACCCGACAATAATGGCGGTTTTACATCACGAAACGACGCAAGGCCAATCCAGTCCAGCAGCTCCGTTACTTTTGTATCTGTATCCGCATAACTCACGCCCGCGACTTTTTGTGGCAGGGCAATATTCTCCGCGACGGTGAGGTGATCAAGCAGCTGGAAATCCTGCACGACAGAGCCCACTTTGCGTCGTAGCTGGGGCAGCGCATCATGATCTAGCTTGGTCACTTCCTGTCCGAACAGTTTCAAGCGTCCAGCCGTGGGGCGAATGGTAAGTGCAAAAAGTCCCAGCAGTGATGACTTACCTGCGCCGCTGGCGCCGGTGAGGAAGTGAAACGACCCCTTGGGAACCTTGAGTGAAATATCTTTCAGCACACGGTGGCCCGGGGTGTATTCCAGCGAGAGATTGTAACAGGTAATCACCGCATGGCCCTTTTTCCTACGTATTTCGCCATTGCTACAGGAGGGGGCAGTGGCTTGCAATTATTTAGTGGTACCGCAGCCTGATTATGGTAGAAATATCCCATGTTTTTGGCTTGTCCGGCATGTAGCTCTCGCTTCCGTGTAAACCCTCAGGCGGTAGGGGCAGGGCGCGATGTACGTTGTTCCAAATGTGGCAATCAGTGGTTTGCTTTGCCAAGCGATATTCACGACGAGCATGGCGTCTCCTTCGCGCCCGCTCCGGCGCGTATGGAAGTACCTCTGAATGACTTGGCACGTGATGAGGATTCTGCGCCCCCTGTCCGTTTGCAGCCGATTCCAAAAGAGTACGAGCCGAATCTGGACATGCCACTGGGTGACGAAATTCCGATGCCCTATGAAGTAGCTGAGGCCTCTCGACCAACACCATTGGAAACTGATGACAGCCCCGCTCCGCAAGCCCCTGAACCTGATTTGGATATTGAGGCGCTGGAAGCGGCCCTTGCCAAAAAAGTTGCTACGGTTCCGGTCAGTGCCCAAACTTCTTATGCACCGCATGTATTTTGGCTTGCCGCAGCCTGTGCTGTCTTGCTGCTGCTGAATGTAGGTACGGCGATGCTGGTGTTTCGTGAGGCACTAACCGCTGAGATTCCTGCATTGCATGGGCTTTACCGTGCGATGGGATATCAGCAGACCAAAGGGTTGTCGTTTGCCGATCTGAAACTTACCCGTTACGGTACGGAGCAAAAGCCACGTTTTGATGTGGCGGGTGTGGTGGTTAATACGATGGATAATGCCGTACAGGAGCCTGATGTGCGGATTGCATTGCTGGGTAAAAACGATGAAATCCTGCGTGAATGGCGGTTAAATGGCGGTGAGAAAGACGTGCCTAAGGATCGTCCCTTGCATTTCAGCACGCAAAAAGAGTATTTACGCAGTGCCCGTGCAGGGGAAGCAACGACGTTGCTGCTCCATCTGGGTAGCCCTGTTGAACTCTCCCTTGCAACCGAATGACCGATAAACCCGAAGGCTACATCCCACCACATCAGGTGCAGATTCTCTATCCGGTGGAAGAGATCAGCCGCACCATTCATCGTCTGGCGATCGAGATCCGTGAAAAGCTTGGCGATGAGTTCACGCTGGTTGCGTTGCTCAAGGGTAGCTTTGTTTTTACGGCTGATCTGGTGCGCGCCTTGCACGCCATTGGTTGCGCTCCGCAAATTGACTTTATGACCCTCGCCAGTTACGGCAAAAATAAGGTTGGCAGTGCAACGATTAGTGTGCAGCGCGATCTGAGTGAAGAGGTGAAGGGCAAGCGCGTTCTGATCGTAGATGATATTCTGGAATCGGGCCGCACGCTGCATTATGCCCGTCATTTGCTGATGGAGCGTGGGGCTTTGGAAACCCACATTTGCGTGCTGATGGAAAAACCAGGCAAGCGTGTTGCCGATGGCGTGGATGCGGATTTTACCGGCTTCGTCATTCCTGATCGTTTTGTGGTGGGGTATGGCCTCGATTACGCCAACTATTATCGTGAACTTCCCTTTATCGGAGCACTCGATTAGGTTTCCGGCGTTTTGTGGGATATACATCCGCCTGCGTGCTTCTGGTAACTAACACCCAGCCCTTATATCATCTCTATGTCACGCCCGCTCGAATTCTGGTTGATACTGACCGTAGGGCTGATTCAGTTTGTCAGCATTCTCGATTTTATGATGGTCATGCCGCTGGGCCCTGACTTTGCACAGGATCTGGATATCCCAGCCAGTCAGGTCGGCATCATCGCGGGATCCTATACCTTTGCCGCATCGCTGACAGGGCTCGTAGCCGCTCTCTTTCTGGACAACTACTGTCGCAAAACGGTGATGATGATCGCCTTGGCCGGGTTGCTTATTGCCACGGCGATGGGGGCGCTGGCCTGGGATTTGCCAAGCCTGATTGCCGCCCGAGTCCTCGCAGGGATTTTTGGAGGCCCACTTAGCGCGACGGCCATGGCGATGATTGCTGACTTCATCCCTGCAGAGCGCCGAGGTGCCGCCATTGGTAAAGTGATGGGCGCATTTGCCGCAGCATCGGTGCTTGGCGTGCCGTTTGGGCTTGAGCTGGCTGAATGGTTCTCCTGGCGGGCACCTTTTTTTGTTCTGAGTGTTTTTGGATGCGGAGTGATGTATTTGGTCTGGCGTCAGCTTCCTAAAGGGTACTCACCGCAATTTTATACCGTTACAGAGCGCTTGCATGCCATGCAGCAGACAGTGTTCTCGCCGTTAGCCATGGCAGGGCTGGGTCTGATGGCGTGTTCTATGATGGCCGGCTTTATGATCATTCCAAATATTGCTGCACATGTGCAGATGAATCTGAGTATCCCGCGTGAGCATATGGGGGCTTTCTACCTCAGTGGTGGACTGGTCAGTCTGATCGGGATGCGGCTGATGGGGCGCTGGACGGATCGCTACACCGCCACCCGGGTTAGTTTCTGTCTGACGGCGCTGCTGATATGGGTGCTCTGGGCAGGATTTATCGCGTTTCCAACGTCCGTGCCGATTATTCTGCTATTCACCCTTTTCATGCTATCCCAATCCGGCCGCAACGTGGCGGCACAGTCTCTTACCTCGCGTATTCCCGCCGCAAGTGAGCGGGCAGGTTACTTGTCCATGCAGTCATCTGTTACCCATATGGCCATGGCGCTCGGTTCGGGATTTTCTTCCTTTGTGCTTCATGAACACGAGGGCAGGCTAGCCGGTGTTCCAACCTTGGGGCTGCTTGCTATTGGCCTGAACCTACTGGTGCCGATCCTTTTTTTCTATGCTGAAGGCCAGCTGCAGCGAAGGGATGGAAAAAAATAGAGGTTTCTTTTCGCATGGCCCCTTATAGAATGCGGCTTTAAGCCTATATTCGCTAACGGATAAGGAGAATATATGGCAAGTCCAAAGGTCATCCAACACGCACATTCCCCCATGAAGACCAGTCTAAGCCACACCACGTCAGCCCGCGAATTGTTCGGGATCCCGCTCGACTGGGAGGTGCCTGTGTTTGACGAGGCGGATGAGCGTGTGCCAACTGTGGATCCGCATTATCATTTTGATCCGGAAACCACCCGCGCCATTCTCGCGGGTTTTCTGCATAACCGGAAGGTGATGATTCACGGTCTGCATGGTACTGGGAAATCCTCGCACATAGAACAGGTCGCAGCCCGCTTGAACTGGCCGTTAGTGCGTATCAATCTTGACGGTCATGTCAGCCGGATTGATCTGATTGGCCGCGATATCATCACCCTGCGTGATGGTAAGCAGATAACGGATTTTTTTGAAGGGATTCTGCCCTGGGCGATGCAGCGGCAGATGGCGCTGGTTTTTGATGAGTATGATGCGGCCCGCCCGGATGTGATGTTCGTTATTCAGCGGGTGCTGGAAGCTGAGGGCAAACTGACGCTTCTTGACCAGAATCGCGTCATTGCCCCGCATGCGGGCTTTCGTCTGTTCGCCACGGCAAATACCATCGGACTGGGGGATGCCACGGGGCTGTATCATGGCACCAATCCCATTAATCAAGGGCAGATGGATCGCTGGAATATCGTCGTGAATCTGCAGCATCCCAGTGAGGAGCAGGAAATCCGCATCGTGCTGGGCCACGTGCCCGCGTTTGAAAAAGATGAGGCAGGTAAGCAGCTGGTGCGCCAGATGGTGCTGATGGCGGGGCTGACCCGTCAGGGATTCCAGCATGGCGATATTTCAACCCTTATGTCGCCGCGTACTATCATTAACTGGGCTCAGAATGTGAGCATTTTTGGCGATCGCGATATGGCCTTCCGCTACAGTTATCTCAACAAATGTGACGATGCGGAAAAGCCCATTATAGCCGAGTATTACCAGCGTGTGTTTGATGTGGCGCTGCCTGAAATGGTCATGCGCTACTAGTAGGCTTTGGACTGGATTTTCAACCTTCTTCATGATCTACCTAAAGAAAAACCCTTCTTTTTGTCTG
>DBAU01000051.1 GCA_002291845.1 Alphaproteobacteria bacterium UBA1002
TTGCTAAACCGTCATACGTTGTAAAGCGTATCGTGAGTTCGAATCTCATCCCCTCCGCCATCTATTTTTGGAAACTGCTTTTTTGGCGGTTTTTAGCGACAACGGCAGATTGTTATCTGATAACCAATGGCAAGTGCTATACAAAAGAACAGAAATTAACCCTTCCAACGAGGAGGATCATATTGACCTAAATTATTGCCCCTAACGCGTTCTGTCCAACCGCCATTCCTGTTACAAAATGGGTTTTTGGCTGCTTCACGTATCGCATTCTGTTCTTCTTTTGTTAATAACAATCCATTTTTTTTGAGATCTAGAGATACAGCTTCTGCTAAATGATAAAAGAGGACACTAGCAGGAACCTCTATCAGTCTTCCTTCTTTTAACATAATGGCGCAATATTCGTCATTCTCCGCAGGAGAAAATTTTTTAACCTTTTCAGCAACTTTTATTGGCCGGGTTTTGTTAGCACTCAAGTCAATTGCCATAATTTTAGGCACGCGGGGTTCAATAAATTTGCATAGTTTAATGTCTTGCCGTGTCTCCGCTGTTCTCACTAAACTCCCCCATTCATCCAAGGAAGTTTTATCCAACAACTTTTTATCAAATAAGAATGAAAGAAAATTCCTTAATATTATTCGAGCAGAATTTGCTGCCTCATTTTCATTCACTTTCTTGAGCTCTAATATAATTCCAGCCACCTCATCCACTGCATTAGAAAAATTTTGAATAAATTGATTATCAGGTTGAGCACGCAGATGCTCAAAGATCAACCTATTCATCTCAACAACGGCACATTCCTCTACTCTAAATCCGTTCCGGCTCATGTCTGGATTAACAAAATCCTTCAAATAAGTTTTAGACTTAAAGTCAAATCCTTCAGGAATCTCTTCATCTCTATTAGTATTGGTTAGGCCATGAATATAATCATGATTGGAATGTTCAATGACAACTCGCATAGAAGAGATAAAACCATCCAGAAGCCCATTCTTTTCAAGCGCATTTATTAAATTAGGTTTTAATGCCACTAACGGAAGAACGATATTTTTAACATTTGCTAAAATCTGAGAATTTAAAAATCCCCGATATTTCTTAGTTGCCGGTATACTTAAAAAACCGAATGTAGGAAGAGCCTTACCTGCATTAATCGCCTCAAGCGATGGAAATAAAATAGAATATTCTCCATTATTAAAAGATGGATGCTTGTCTACATCCACTCTTTTCCAAAATTGATGAATATCACTGCTGTTTAAAAAAATAGGACTATTATCAAAATATCTCTGATTAATTATACTTTGAAAAAGCGTAATTAGACGCGGGTCAAACTCTGACACGCGCGTCTGCTCCATAACGATTCTCTGCATTGCAGAATAACGATCTGTTTCTGATAAAAAATGTTCATTAAATAAACTATGCCAGTGCGTCTTGGCCTTATTACCTAGCTGCCCTTTCAATTCATCAGGTGATTTACAATCTAACATCACTAAATATTTGTAAAAAAATATTGAATTAACATTATATATACATATCGTACCAATGTCTCATTACATTAATGTTAAGTTTTTAGGCATCGATTAGCCCCTTGCCATTGAACAGCGGCCAGAATGGTGGCTTTTTTAACCCCTGCGCGTGAGGGCGCCCATCATCGCATAAAGCCATGGCTGCATTTTTATCCGGAGGCTCGATCATGTTTCGCGGCGTAAATTCCCTGCTGTTGATATTTCTGATGTGCGTTTTTTCGCATCAGGCGTTCTGCCAAAACGGACGTATTCAAGCGACGGCACTCAGCCCGACATACCGTGACATTCGCTATCGCCCTTCGGTCGCTGGTGTCCCTGATTCACAGATCAGCCTCGATTTTTATGCCGCAAAAGGCAAAAGCCCCGCACCGCTGGTGGTTTTTATTCATGGGGGCGGCTGGCAGATTGGGGATAAAGCCACCGCTGCGGGCAAAAAACCTACCTTCTTTACCCGCAGCGGCTTTGCCTACGCCTCGGTGAATTATCGGCTGCGTCGCTATGGCCCACCGGATAACGCAGCGGATGATATTGCAGCAGCGCTGGCCTATCTGCGGCTGCAGGCGTCTGACTGGGGCATTGATCCGCAGCGCATCATCCTGATGGGCCATTCCGCCGGAGCGCATCTGGCAGCACTTGTTGCGCTGGATCAAGGTTACCTGCGACGTCATCAGGTCCCCTCTAACGCCTTGCAGGCGCTGATCCTTCTGGATGGTGCAGGATATAACATTGCTCGGCAAGTAAGAGAGGGACGCAACGCGGATTTGTATCGCGATGTGTTTGGTAATGCCTCGCAAGACTGGACGCGTTTATCCCCGATTACCTATGCAGATCAACCAAACGCTCCGCCAACCTTGGCGTTTTATGTGGCCACGCGAAAAGATTCTGCGGCGCAGTCCGAGGCATTGGTTCAACTCCTAAGGCAAGGCGGCACAAGTGCTCGCACTGTGGCTGTACAAAATAAAACACATGCATCCATTCATCGGGAGTTTGGTGAAAACAATGATCCTGTTGCAAAGGATGTCCTGATGTTCTTAGAAAACCTGCCATCCGTCTCTTTGCCGCAATAAACCCTCAGCTCGCACGCAAAGCATCCGCCTCCCCCAGATCAAACCATCGCTCCAGCACATAGCGTAACTCGGAGGGACTCAGCGGCTTACTGAGATAATCATCCATCCCTGCGCGAAGGCATTTCTCACGATCGCCGATCATCGCGTTGGCCGTCATGGCGATGATCGGGGTGTAGCAGCCGATGCTGCGCTCACGCTCACGAATGCGCTGGGTGGCCATATAGCCATCCATCTCCGGCATTTGACAATCCATGAAGATCATATCGTAAGCCGCCTCTTCGCATGCCTCTAGCGCCTCGCGGCCGTTTTCTACTACATCCAGTTGAGTGATACCCATTTTCCGCAGCAACTTTCGGGCGAACGCCTGATTGATAATATAATCTTCCACAAGCAATACACGGGCGTGCTCGATGGGCATTCGCTCACACGTGACACGCAGTGGATTGGCCGAGGGTTTTTGTCCGCCATAGCGGGCAGCATCCTGCGCCGTGGCTTCCGTGTAAGGTAAGCTGATCACAAACACAGAGCCTTCACCGGGCTGGCTTTCCACGTTAATGTGCCCCCCCATCATCGAGACCAGCTGATGGGTAATAGCAAGGCCAAGTCCTGTGCCACCATAGCGACGGGTGACTGAACTATCGGCCTGTGTGAATTTATCAAAAATATGATCTAGCTTCTGTGGCGCAATGCCAATCCCCGTATCACGCACATGGATACACAGACGGCACTCCCCATCGTGCGGGGGCTCTGCAAAAATACGTAAGGTAACCCCACCCGATTCTGTAAACTTAACCGCATTACTCATCAGGTTTAGCACCACCTGTCGCATTCGGCCAGGGTCACCCCAGATGAACGCCGGAAGGCTCTCATCAAGTTCACATTCCACTGTAATCCGCTTGGCCAGTGCCTGCGGCACGAGCAGCGCAACGGTATCCTGTGCTACCTGATCCAGCGCATAAGGGATGTATTCGAGAAAAAGCGCACCCGCTTCAATCTTTGAGATATCAAGAATGTCGTTTAGCAATAGCAATAAGTTAGTGGCCGATCCCTGAATGGTGGAAACGAATTGTCGCTGCTCAGGTGTCAGCGACGTTTCGGCCAGTAAATGGGCCATCCCGAGCACGCCATTCATTGGCGTACGAATTTCGTGGGACATATTGGCCAAAAAATCACTTTTGGTACGGCTTGCCTCCTCAGCCAGCCGAAGATTTTCCTGTAATTCACGTCGTGCAAGTTCAGCTTTTACGCTGGCATGACGCAGGCGTTCAAACATTTCCTGATATTCCCTTTCTGCTTCTTTCTGAGCGGTAATATCACGTACCGTTGCCACATAGATGCGCCTTCCAGCCATCTCTACCGCACGCGCAGAAAGTGAAATCGGAAACACACGACTATCTTTATGTCGCGCCAAAACTTCCATTCCTACGGCAGACTGCGCCGCAACTTTTACCACTTCGATAAAATTTCCCGGTAACGCCGAGTGCATATCCCGAGGCGCAAGCAACTGATCCGCCTGCATACTCATCATGTCATCCGCCACATAACCAAACATGCGCTCAGCAGAGGGGGTAAAAAGCTCAATGTTTCCCTCTGCGGTAATTGTGATGACGCCGTCCTCAACGGTTTCCAGAACGGTTTTTACCTGCCGGGCATTGTCAAGCTCTTCGCGTCGGGTAAGATTTTTGAGGCCCAGCAGAAAGAGCCCCACAACACCTGCCAGTGAAAAACTGGCGTACAGGATAAGTTGCCAAGCTTCACTTTCAATTTTTCTAATGCGCTGCTCCAGATGCTGGCGAAGCGAAGCGGTGGCCACATGATGCAACGCAATGCAAGCCTTCTCAAGTTCTTGATTTGAAGAAGCAAATACCTGAGATGATTGCTGTTCATCCTGCAAGAAATTGATACGAAACGCGCGTAACGCATCCTGCACTCGGCCAAGTGCGACCTGATATGGAATTCGGGAGGCCGCACTGGAAAAAAAACCAGATGCTTCCAGTGAAGTAACCGCCTGCTGCAAGCGCTCCTCAGCCAACATAAGTCGTCCATAATGACCGCCAAAAAGACGATCAAAATCTCCGTCAGCCCCACTATTGTACGCCAATCTATCCAGCCGCTGCTTCAACTCATCACCGGAGCCAATCATGATTGGTACGGTGTAAATCAGCATCTCTGCAAGCTGATAACTTTGTTGCTCGGGATCCAGGATGAGATTGCTTTGGTTACCAACCTCGACCATCAGAGCACGCCAAACTGAGGGCTCCAGATGCTCCGCAGAAGGAACTACAAAGGAAGGCTCGAACGCCAGCAAAGGAGCCAAAGCTTCAGCGATCATGGTTTGTGTAGTTTCGGGTATTGTTGCGGGGGAAAGTGACGGACGGTGGACGGTGTAAAGCGCAAAGAGACGTTCTAATACAGTTAGCCCAGCTAATTCTTTACGTGCGAAGGTGATACGCGCTTGTTCAACCTGCACCCATAAAATCATCGCGGCAGCAAACGAGAGGACAAAAAGCGTGATGGCACCATACGCAAAGAGGCGGCGACTTTTCATGGCTCAAGCAAACCTTACTACTATTTTGAGCCATCATAGGTAGCAAAAATTTATCAAATTTCCCTTAATGGTTGTTATTGAGTGCGCGCCACTACTTATGCGTGCGCCCTTTTTCATGTGCTATGTAAATACTCCTTGATCGCCATGGCACAGTTCGCTGCCTGATCACGAAGTTCGGGTACCGCCGTTGTTTCAAGAGACGCCCCAATGCAAGGGGTCCCCATCATGAATATTCCCGAGTTGGCTTGATGCAACACAACACCATACCCGCTATCATGGGCATTTAGTACACCGTCTTTTAAGAGCTGTTGAAAAAGCGGACTACGTGAGCGCCGCATGTCATAGCCGGGGCCAACACAGGCTAGCATCGCCTGTACGTCATGTATCTGCACCTCATTTTTCCCCCGCGGCACCCAATGAATCCGCATATCCTCAGGCCCAGCCTCTACATGCGTCAAACGTCCCGCCAGCAGGGCTAAACGCCCCTCAGCCCGCCATGCATCAATAACCGCATGCACCTCAGGCGCCATGCGATGACGATGAATGTTCCATACACTGAATAAATGGCGGAAAAACCGTTTCTTCTCCGTAGCGGATAAACGCTGCCAGAGCCTCACAGTATAAGGACGCAGCGCATCCACCACTCCGCGCCAGTCACCCCCTTGCCGTGTCACCTGTTCTGCCGCATGGCGAAACGCACGACACCAGAGCCGTACACGTGGCGGCAGACTCATAAGAGTCTCCCCAATATGAGGATGCATCTCCATTGAAGCATCAAGCTCTACATGGGGTAACGGAAGATGGCCATGACGCGATAGTGCAATAATGCGTCCTGAGTAACCATGACGCTGCAAACTCATGACACTATCCACCATGGTAAGTCCAGTACCTAAAATGAAGAGCGGCCGATCAGGCCTCAGCGAGCGGATGCGCTCAGATAGTCCCTGAGCATTCCACGCACTTGGCAACAAATAATACTCAGGCACGTGGCTGCCTTTTGGCAATAGCCCTTCCGAAGATGGGACTGGATTACCAGTGGCAATCAACACCGCATCGGCAGGCCATTGCTTACCATCTGCATCTGTAACGACATGAGTATCGCCTCGAGGGTGAACGGCCACAGCCTCCGAGACCACATGGATGAGTGATGCACGAGCCTCAATCGCCACGCGCAAGGATCGCAGATAATTCGCATAGATACAGCGGGGAACAAAGGAACCAGCAGCATAGATGCCTCCCTCTGGCTGCGTGGAAAGCCATGCCCAAAAATGTCCGGGCTGTCCTGCCAGGGCACCCATACGATCAGCACGCACATTCAGCAAATGCACAGGCTCTGGCGTGCTGTACGCCAAACCGAGCCCCCACTCTGCATAAGGCTCCAAAACAGTTAAATGCGCCTCAGGCACATGGTGCGAAAGATGATACGCAGCCATCAGGCCACTGAAACCACCGCCGATAATCACAATGCGTGGTGTGGCCACGGGAATGTCCAAACTCAAATGTCCCAGCTTGCGTCGAGCTCCTCTAAGCGCCGCTTGGGAATACGGCCTTTGAGGATGGCATAGATTTTTTCAATTTGCATGCTTACGGTTCGTCGGAAGGTGAATGGAAGAAGCCCATGAACCAGCAAAAGTATCCCGCAGGATGCAATCCGCAGCCCCATTTTTACCGTGAACAGAAGATGCTCCGCATAGGTTTCGCCGGTCTCATGTGGGTGTGAAACAAAAAGCTGATGCAATGACCCCCAGGCACGCTTTATTGAAGCCCTTACAAAAGGCGGTATAAAACGGGTAAACGCATCATGTATGGCAATCATCCTCTGCTCCTGCGCTTATCACTCAATATTTAACGGAGCAGCCATACGGTTTGGTTTGTGAAATTTCAATCTTGCCACCTTCTTTTGCCGCCTTCATAGCATGGTAAAAATAGGTTTCAGCGCGCGCCACATCCTCTTGGTCTATCGAATGAATACTATCGATTGCACCGTTATAGAGAAGGGTGCCATCTGACCCAATAAGGAACATATGCGGGGTGGTTTTGGCTTTGTACATCCGACCAATGCTGCCGTCCTCATCACGAATAATATAGTCTGGCGATGCAGAGTTTTCCTTTGCAATGCGCAGAGCTTCACCCGGCGTTACGTGCCCTTGTTTCCCGGGAGCTGAGGAAAGTATGGTCACCCATACAAGGCCATTGCGATGCGCAAATTGCTGCAGCTTCTGCATATTACCACTTTTATAATGCTTCTGCACAAAGGGGCACAGGTGGTTGGACCACTCGAGAACTACAAGTTTTCCAGCCTGCTTTGCCAAATCAAACTGTTTTTTATTAGCTGATTCAGCAGAGAATATCGGGGCCTTCATACCGGCGCTAAGCTCTTGTGCTGCTACTGCAATGGGTGAGATGGCAAGTACCCCCCAGACAAAGAAGCATACCACATACAGGATAAAACGATGAAATCTGCTTGCCATTAGATGAGTCCCCCTCTTGATCGACGGTGTGAACACCCCTAGCTTAAATGTGAAGGGGTTTCTTCTTCATAACACCACGGCGCCTATTTACTCAGCAAATTTTTTTCACAAAACCTATGCCATCATCCTTCCCAGCCATACAGATGCGTCAGCTGGTTAAAACCTACCGCAGCCGCAAGCGCGCAGAGGAAAAAAATGCCCTAAAGGGTATTGATCTGGATATTCCACAGGGATCTTTTTTCGCCTTGCTTGGCCCCAATGGCGCAGGAAAATCGACCATGATAAATATCATGTCAGGCTTGACGATTAAAACCTCGGGCCAGATGGTTATCTGCGGGCATGATATTGATCATGATATGCGGCGCGCACGTACCTCCATCGGCGTAGTGCCACAGGAGCTGGTCTTAGATACATTTTTTACCGTGCGCCAGGCATTGGAACTCCATGCAGGGTATTTTGGTGTACCCAAACCACGCCGCCGCACTGACGAGATTATTGATGCCATGGGCCTGACAGACAAAGCGGATGCACGTCCTCGGAGCCTTTCCGGGGGAATGCGGCGGCGTCTACTGATTGCGAAGGCTCTGGTGCATAATCCGCCGGTTCTTGTTTTAGATGAGCCCACAGCGGGTGTGGATGTCGAGCTGCGTACCCAACTATGGAACTATGTGCGCGAGCTGAACAGAGGCGGCACAACCATTCTATTAACCACACATTATCTGGAAGAAGCCGAAGAGTTGTGTGATCGGCTGGCCATTATTAATCATGGCGAGGTGGTGGCCTGCGACGACAAACGTACCCTTATGCGGGGCTTTGATAGCAAGCGCCTAATCGTCACTTTGCGTGAAGATATCACTAGCCTATCAAGTGCGCTGAAAGAATCGGGTTGGGAAATCAGCGAAGAACGCACCTTACGCATCAGTTATAAACCCAGCCGCACCGACATCGAGGGCCTGCTTAGCATGGTACGCGAAAGTGGTTATCATATCCACGACATCACTACCAAGGAAACAGACCTGGAGGATGTTTTCCTCCATTTCACGCGAACTACTCAGCGCTAGACACGCATGAAAGAAAGAAGATTAACTCGCTGATTTAGCCGGAGAAACCATCATGACCATCTGGCGACCTTCCAAACGCGGCTCACTCTCGACTTTGATTTTGTCAGCAAGCACGTCCTTTACCTGATTAAGCAGGCGAATACCAAGCTCCTGGTGAGACATCTCACGGCCACGGAAGCGCAGGGTGAATTTCACCTTATCGCCTTCCTCAAGGAATTTGTGAACGGCTTTCATCTTCACCTCGAGATCATGCTTATCGATCATCGGGCGCAGCTTGATCTCCTTCACCTGGATGATCTTCTGCTTTTTGCGGGCCTCATTGGCCTTTTTCTGAAGCTGGTATTTATATTTGCCGTAATCGAGTAACTTGCAAACAGGCGGCGATGCACCGGGAGACACTTCAACAAGATCAAGCCCTGCGGCCTCGGCCATTTTCAAGCCTTCGGCGACGGAGACCACCCCTACCATGTTACCTTCACCATCAATTAAACGGATTTTATCAATACGAATCTGGTGATTGACCCGCGGTTCCTGACCGGTGGCACTCATAGGGAAATCGTCTCACGCATAGGCAGTTTGCTCCAAT
>DBAU01000040.1 GCA_002291845.1 Alphaproteobacteria bacterium UBA1002
TCGTCCAGGCGAAGATGGAGGCAATCGGGTTGGTCGAGGTCGGCTTGCCCTGCTGGTGCTGGCGGTAATGGCGGGTCACCGTGCCGTGTGCGGCTTCGGTTTCCACCGTATTCCCATCCGGCGTAATGAGCACCGAGGTCATCAGGCCGAGCGAGCCAAAGCCCTGCGCCACCACATCGGACTGCACGTCGCCATCGTAGTTTTTGCATGCCCAGACGAAGCCGCCGTCCGATTTGATGGCAAAGGCCACCAGATCATCGATCAGCCGGTGCTCGTAGGACAGCCCCGCCGCTTCAAACTTCGTCTTGAACTCGCTGTCATAGACGCGCTGGAAGATGTCCTTAAACCGCCCGTCGTATTTTTTGAGAATGGTGTTTTTGGTCGAGTGATAGACCGGGTAGCCAACGCCGAGCGCATAGTTGAAGCAGGCGCGGGCAAAGCCCTCAATCGAGCTGTCGAGGTTGTACATGGCCATGGCCACGCCGCCGCCGGGGAAGTCATAGACCTTATGCTGCTGCGGCTGGCCGCCCTCCGGCGTGAAGGTCAGCGTCAGCGTGCCCTTGCCCTCCACCACGAAATCGGTCGCGCGGTACTGATCGCCAAACGCATGACGGCCGACGATGATCGGCTTTTCCCAGCCCGGCACGTAGCGCGGGATGTTCTTGCAGATAATCGGCGCGCGAAAGATGGTGCCATCCAGAATGTTGCGGATGGTGCCGTTCGGCGATTTCCACATCTGCTTGAGGCCGAATTCCTTCACCCGCGCTTCGTCCGGCGTGATGGTCGCGCATTTCACGCCGACGCCATACTGCTTGATCGCCTTGGCGGCATCGACCGTCACCTGATCGTCAGTGGCGTCGCGGTGCTCGATGGAGAGGTCATAATATTTCAGGTCCACATCAAGGTGAGGCAGGATGAGCTTTTCCTTAATCATCGCCCAGATGATGCGGGTCATTTCATCGCCATCCAGCTCAACCAGCGGCGTTTTTACCTGAATTTTAGCCATCGTTTTACTCCTGTCGGTTGGCCTTTATGTGGCGCAGCAGGGCGGGCTTGGCAAGGGGAAATACGGACTATGTCTTGTGCTTTAGAAAAGCCGTAAGGCCAGATCGCGCAGACTCAGGCCCATGATGACCAGCGCTACCAGCACCATGATCGCCTTCGCCGGAATGCGCTTTGCAGCGTAGGCGGCCAGCGGCGCCGCCGCAACCCCGCCAACAATCAAGCCGGCGCTGATCGGCCACAACTCCTGCAGCCCGAGCGTCAGGATGAATGTCGCTGAAACCGTGGATGTCACGAAGAACTCGGCCATGTTCGCTGAGCCGATGGCCAGGCGCGGCTCCGCGCCCTTGCCGACCAGCGTGGAGGTCACCATCGCGCCCCAGCCGCCGCCACCGACCGCATCGAGGAAGCCGCCAAGCAAGCCGAGCAGGCGCACGTGCTTCTGCGGCACGCCCTCCGGCGGCGCATGGCGCAGCGCTTTGTAGAGAATCACCAGCGCCATACCAAACAGATACACGCTCACCAGCGGGCGCAGCTGCTCACCCGGGCTGGCGCTGAGCAGATACGCCCCCACCGCGCCGCCAAGCATCCCCGGCAGGATGAGACGCTTGAGCAGGGAGCGGTCCACATTCTGCAGCCGCCAATGGGCCAGCCCCGACGCGCCGGTGGTAAACACCTCCGCGGCGTGCACGCTGGCGCTGGCCAGGGCCAACGGGGTACCGGTGCTGAGCAGAATGCTGGTGGCGGTGAGGCCATACGCCATGCCGATGGCCCCATCCACTAGCTGCGCGCCAAAGCCAATCAGCACAAAATAGAAAAAATCCGACATCCCGCCATGCCTAGCCCAAATGGCATAGGGAGAAAAGATTTATCGTCGCGGGAGCGTAAGGGACGAGGGGCGAAATGTATCGGCTTTTTGTACTGGCGAAGTCAGCGGGCGCGGCCTGATGTCTTTGCCTTCGGGTTCAGCTGGCTATCCAGGCAGAGCTTGAAGCGCTGCAAATCGGCGAGAAGCGGGTCGCCATGGCGCGTCATTTCCTCTTCCGCCCGATGCATCAGATAGCCCGCCAGTTTCAACGTCTCTAAGGCGCTGTCGATCTGTGGCGCGGAAAACGCTGGGGACCGCTCTTGCCGATTTCTGGTCACTCGCACGGCAAACACGTTTCCATCTATAGGACGAAAAGAATATGCATGAGACTCAGCTTGCTTTTCACCCAGAGGCTTCGCCACGCTCGGCTCGCAGCCAATGACGGCAATGGCCGTCACCAGCGGCTTTATGGTTTCATTCTGCAATAACCGTTTCAACGCGGGCACCCCCACTTCGCGGCACACCGTCGCCGCCTCGGCGGGCGTCATGAAATTGCCCCACCGGGTGGTATCAATCTGCGCCAGCGCTTCCTCTGCGTGAGTATTATGATGCATCATTACCTCCGCGTTCCAACCTAAACCACGCAGGTTACAAGATCATGACGAACAGGCAGGAGGGCCGTGGGAAGCACCCGCTCATGGGCGTGCTTTCTGGCGTAAGCCACCCGAAGGCGAAGGGTGGTGCACCCGCGCGGAAAAACTTCGAACCGGATTATTCAATTTCTCGAGATTTTACAAGGGATAGGAAAATTGCTCAAGCCTTTAGAAGGAATTATGATAATGCATAATGGTTAATGATTTTTTATCACAAATCCAGTACAATCAATAACATGCCAAGACACGAAAATGACATTCCTGAAAGCGATATTATTTCTATAGCTACTTTTGCCGTGCCTAAATTTCCTGAAAATTCAGCGATTATAGTTAAACGCAAAGGCTATAAAACCGAACAAATTAGTGGGGCTGAAATAGTTGCTGCAATTAATGCCTTTGCAGATACGGACAATAATGGAAAAAATCGTATAATCAGCCCAGCACTTGAGCGTCAGGTTAAGGAAGATTTATCGATATTGTTCGCATCAGTTGACGCTAAGAAAGCAAGTTATACTCCAAAAATACAAATTCCTGGGCTTGCTCCAAGTGCCCCTGATGTTAAAGTCGCTGATGTATTGGTGCGCGATGTGCAGGGCATAAGAAGCCGTGTCGCGCAGGAAGTTATGAAATCTCTTGATGCTCTCGAGATCAACATTGATGGGAAGAAAGTATTGGATGTAGGAACGCGCACTGGCGAGAATGCCAAGTTGATGCGAGAGCGCGGGGCTGATGTTTACGCTGTTGAGCCCGACACTAGCAGTTTAAATCAAGCCATAAAGCTTGGAAATATCGAACAGGAGAAGGCTTTTCCTGTGCTTCTGCAAGATATGCCTGAAGAACATAAAGGCACGTTTGATGTTGCTACTTGTTTTCTCTGGAACATACCCTTCGCAGAACGAGAAAATTTTACTCGCTCATTGGCTCAAGCAATTAAACCTACAGGACAAGTCATAATAGGCGCGTCTGATGATGTGTATGTAGACAGAAGTTCCGATATAAATGTTGAAGGTCTTTTGAGGCGGCATTTTCATTCCGTAAAACGAGTCGAGACTAATGGCACTAATAAATGTCTTTTTAGTTGCTCTGATCCAAGAGAGGTAGCCGTTGAAGCTCATTCAGCTGTAGCAAGATTTGCTCTTAGTGGTGATGGCTCTGGACATTTTCGTGGCGGCAATCGTACCGCCCCTAAACCTAGAGATGGTGGTTGGGCTGAAAATAGTTAGAACCGCTCATCTATTTGATTTGCCTAATTTCTATCCGAATCCATGCAAATTGGGTATCGGAAAGTTAGAACCAGAGCCAACTCAGGCTCCTGAAAGTAATGGACCCGTATTACCAGAATCTTTTCTTTGCAAATGCCTGCCCCGATCCTGTTTTCAAGTAGTGCTCGAATTCCTGAGCCGTGCGTTTATTGGCAAAGGCGTGATAGCTGACAAGCTCCCACGGCACAAACTTACTGGTGTGAACAGACTTTCCGGCGTTATGATCGGAGATTCGTTGCTTTAAATCTTCAGAGAAGCCGATATAGGTTTTGTCTGGCGAGGACACGCTACGAATCAGATAAACGTAGTACATACCTACCCCAGTCCCCCTACGCTAACGCTTCGGGCGACACTCTTTCGCCATAAAGTCGCCTTCACGCGGCTTTCTGGCGTAAGCCACCCGAAGCCGAAGGCGAAGGGTGGTGCCCCCGGTCGGACTCGAACCGACACGTCCTTGCGGACACAAGATTTTGAGTCTAGCGCGTCTACCAATTCCACCACAGGGGCACAGGGCGGAGTTGCATCATAGGCCGCCGCCCGTCGTCGTCAACGGTTTTGGCATGCTGGGGGCTTGGGTTTGAGACGCGATTGCGCTACCATCGGGCCATGCTGAGCTTACGTCTGTTTCAATCCTATCATCCGGATACCCTGGCGGCCCTGCTGGCGGCGGGGGCGCTGGGTGGTGCGCTGCTCTCGCAATATGGCTTCGGCTATCGCCCGTGCGATCTGTGCGTGCTGCAGCGCTATCCCTATGCCGCCATCGCGGTGATCGGGGTGGCCAGCTACCTGCTCGCGGCGCGGCGGCCACGGCTGGCGCGGGCGCTGCGCGGCCTGATCATCGCGCTTTTCGTGCTGGAAGCCGCCCTGGCCGCCTACCATGTGGGCGTGGAACAGGGCTGGATTGCCGGGCCAAGCGCCTGCTCAGGTGGCACCACGGCCACTTCGCTTGAGGCACTGCGCGCCCAGCTGCTCAGCGCGCCGCTGGTTTCCTGCCGCGATGTCCGTTTTTCATTCCTTGGGCTGTCCATGGCGGCGTGGAACATACTCTATGCACTGGCAAGCGGCGCGGCGCTGACCTATGTCATGAGGAAACAAACACCACGAGCGCACCCATGAGCCTGCCTGGAGACCTTCCCCCCGCCGAGGACCTGGCGCGGATGATCCGCGTCAATCATGCCGGCGAATATGGCGCCCGCCGCATTTATGAGGGCCAGCTGGCCGTGCTGCGCGGCACCCCGTCCTATGCCACCATCGCGGAGATGCAGGCGCAGGAGCAGGAGCATCTGGAGACCTTCGAGCGGCTGCTCAATGAACGCCGCGTGCGCCCCACCGCGCTGCTGCCGCTGTGGCATGTCGGCGGGTTCCTGCTGGGTGCGGCCACTGCGCTGCTCGGCGAAAAAGCCGCCATGGCCTGCACGGTGGCGGTGGAAGAGGTGATCGACCAGCATTACGCCGCGCAGGAAAGCCGCCTTGGCGCGGAGGAAGCGCCCCTGCGCGACACCATCGCCCGCTTCCGCGCCGATGAGCAGGCGCATCACGATACCGGTCTTGCCCACGGGGCCGAGGACGCGCCGCTCTACCGCCTGCTGCATACGGGCATTTCAGGCATCACCCGTAGCGCAATCTGGCTCTCCACGCGGCTGTGACACACCCCTTGCGCGGGCTGCATGTCGGTTATGCCGCACGATCTATTTACAGCCTCCGTGCGGCTTGCTATCCAGTAGGTGAAGGCACGTTGGGGAAGGAAGGCATGCTGTACGATTTTGCAGGCGTCGAGCCTTCACTGGAAGAACTGATGGAAGATCCGATTTTTCACGTTCTACGTCAATATGATGGGCTTCCTGTTGACTGGCCTGAATGGCGCGCATGGCTTGATGAATCTGCCCGCCGCGCCGCGTAACTCTTGCGATTCCAAGAGGATGAATTTCAACGTTTTCGTCATGAATATTTCATGAGGCAGCCCCGTGGCCCCATGCTATACTTTGTTCCATGAATAGTTCGCGTCCTTTTGCCATGGGATGGCTGCTGGCCCTTGCAGCCTTGCTTGCCTCCTGTCGCCCCATAGACTTGTATTACGTAACCCCCTCTGGGCCGCCGGAGTATCAGCTCGGCTGGCAGGATGGCTGCGATACCGGCCTCTCCGCACAGGGTGGTTGGATGTATAAAATCATGTATGGTTTCCGTAAGCGCCCGGAGATGGGCAATAACGAACTGTATAAGCAGGCATGGAACGAGGGCTTCACCTATTGCCGCTTCTCGATTGCGGCACCATAGGGCTTTTTGTCCCGTCACTGACTTGATATTCTCGTCATTGTGAGCAAGGCGAAACAATCGCTTGGCGTGTAATGATTCGCTATGCGAGCCACGCTCCTTCCGCGACCGCGCATGAACTTATATTGCGTCTAGCGCTGGCATTCATACCCCCCGGTAGCGCTACGCGGTGCGGATATGCTCCAGAATCACCGGGAGGATTTTGTCGCGGTAGTTACGGCCATTGAAGATACCGTAATGGCCGACACCCTTTTGCAGATGATAGCGTTTTTTCTTCTCCGCCAGATTGCGGCACAGCGTCATTGCCGCTTTGGTCTGGCCCACGCCAGAGATATCATCCTTTTCACCCTCCACACACAGCACCGCGGTTTGCGTAATGGCGTCCGCGTTGACGATGCGGCCGCGGTAATCGAACTGATTTTTCGGCAATAGATGGCGCTGGAAGACCTTGTCGATGGTCTGCAGGTAGAATTCTGCCGGCAAATCAGCCACGGAGAGATATTCGTCATAAAAGCGGCGATGTGCGGCGGCGGATTCTCCATCGCCCTGCACCAGATGCTGGAACAGCTTGATATGCTCGCCAATGTGGCGGTCAAGGTTTAGCTGCATAAAGCCGGAGAGCTGCAAAAAGCCCGGATAGACGCGGCGCATAAAGCCCGGATAGTTGAACGGCACACGGGTAATCACCGAGCGCTCGAACCACTCAAGCGGCTTCTCGGTGGCCAGACGATTGACCTGGGTCGGCGCTTTGCGCGGATCAATCGGCCCGCCCATCAGCGTCATCGATTTTGGTGCAAACGGCTCTTTATCCTCATTCATCAGGGCCGTTGCGAGGAATACCGGCACCGCCGGCTGGCAAACGGCAATCACATGCACATCGCGGCCGATAAAGCGGATGAATTCCATCACGTAGGTGATGTAGTCATCAAGATCAAAACCGCCCTTAAAGAACGGCACCTCACGGGCATTCGCCCAGTCGGTGATGTAGACCTCGGCATAAGGCAGAAGCTCTTTTACGGTGCCGCGCAAGAGCGTTGCGTAATGGCCAGACATGGGCGCCACGACCAATATTTTTGGATCACGACTAGCGCGTGCAGCAGAAATATCACGTTTGAAATGTAATAGCCGGCAGAAGGGCCGTTCCGCTACCACCGTATCCTGCACTCCCACCGGCGCACCATCCACGATGGTCTCGCTCAGGCCGAATTCCGGCTTGGCATAATGCTGGGTGATACGCTCAATCAATTCAAAGCCTGCCGCCATGGAACGACCAAGGCCGGTATACGCGAGCGGATTAAGCGGATTACTACTTAAATGCTTGCTGGCATGGGCAAAAATGCGCAGCGGCGTGACGCTGGCGCGGTGCAGCTCATGCAATTGGTAAAGGGCGGGATTATCCATGGATTCGAGGGTCGCCTGCATCATACGGTTGAATAACAGATAGAGGTTAACACGTGAAAGATATAACCCAGAATACCGTGAAATACTAAAGAAGGGGTTAAGGCGGGCCCTAAGCACTTCTCTCCAGAGAAGGCAATGCGGTCATCAAGCGTTCCTGATAGCCTACATATCTTACCCGCTTACCCGGATGCAGGCTGTCTGGCTCAGCGAGGACATAGTCATTCTCTACCAAGGCGGGCGAAAGATGCGCGCGTTTTTTGCTCTCGAGAAGCCGTAGCTCTTGATAGCGTTCCATCAGAAGGTCAGCGTTGGCGCTGGCGATCATGCAGACCCGGTTGAGCTGGTCTTCTGTGAAATCAAACCGTTGTAAATACTCTTTTTTCACAGGCTCTTCGCTCACAATATAGCGTTTTGGGCTCCCTGACCCGGCCCCTGGGCTCGCCGCTCTGAACATGCTCGAGTAATAATAGGGGACAAGGTAGAGCGTCTCTTCATCCCGGGTGCGGATAAACGCCAGACGCGCCGCACGAATCTGGCCATTCACGGGATTAAAGCTGTAGACATGAAGATGGGCGGGGGGATGATCATTCGGGTTGATGTAGAAGACAAATTCCCCCATTCGCATGACCGGCTGGTAAAGATTCGTCTTGGGGTTGCCCTTGGCATCCCGGTAATCCTCCCGCCATGCAAGAGGGATTTTTTGTTCTGGCTCCGTAGGATATTGATTTGGGATCATGCCGGGCGGGTAGCCAAGACGATCCATGGCTTCAATGTCTTTTACCACCATGTGGCGTGTTTCTTTCCACAGGCTGGCACTGGTGGTAGACTTCCTCCTACCCTTTTTTTCCTCGACACCAGCCAGGGCGTCAGGCCTTGGCTGATCCAAGGGCATGGCCTGGTTTGCGATTGCCTCCGCCGTGATGCGGAGGGGAGCAAATAAAATGGCTTTTTCGCTCAGGTGGGGGTCCTGGTCTGTCGGCAGCAAGGCGTCGCGCTCCGCACGCGTCCAATCGATTTTCTGGCGGCCGTTGGCCAGCGCATGCCCGAGCACCGCTCCCAGATGAACGGCGAGGCGCTCCGGGTTTTTCAGCACCGGATGCGCGTCGGGTGCATACATCGGGCTATGGCCGATGTCATGCCCCGTAAGCCAGCGCTGGGCTTCTACCCCCACCGCGATGATTCTCGCCTGCGGATGTGATGTCATAAAGGCGTTGATCTGCGCGCGCCCGTCCGGGTCTAAGGAGGTGATATGCCTGAGCGTCGTCACGTCCACCAGGCAATGCTCCAGCGCGGACTCCAGATCCGCGGGAGGGGCTTGCGGCGCTAACGCCACAGCATCCGCCGATTCGCTGGTCACGAAAATGAGAGGGGTTTGAATCTGCATCATCTTTTTTGAAGTCGTTATAATCCTTCCCGCGCGTTGGCGAAGCGACAGTTTGATGACATTTTTATGCCCACTAGTGCTAGTGACAGGGCGCGCATCTTCGCCTATATTTTGAATGTATGACCCAAGAAATCCTCACCGTCGGTAAATTCCTTTTTGATTACTTGTACGCACAAGGCGCGCGCCATGCGTTCGGCATTCCCGGCGACTTTGCCCTTCCGACCTTCCGCTGGCTGGATGCCTCTCCCATTGAGCTGATTACCATGACCCACGAGCCTTCCGTTGGCTTTGCTGCAGATGGGTATGCCCGGGTCAATGGGCTCGGCGTCGCGGTGGTGACCTACTGCGTCGGCGGGCTGAACATGCTGAATTCCGTCGCCTGCGCCTATGCCGAGAAATCGCCGATGATCGTGATCTCCGGTGGCCCCTCTCCCAACGATCGCAAGGCGGACCCGCTGGTGCATCACAAAGTGCGCACCTTCGACACCCAGCGCCGCATTTTCGAGGAGGTCACCTGCGCCAACACGGTGCTGACCGACCCCGAGCGTGCGGCGGAGGAGATTATCCGCGTCGTACGCGAGGTGCAGACCCAGTGCCGCCCCGGCTATATCGAAATCCCCTTCGATATTGTCGATCTGCCGATCCCGGCGCCCCGCATCGTCAACGTCCTGGCAGCGGAGAGCGATGCGGAGAATCTGGACGCCGCCATTGAAGACGCCATCCAGATGATCAATACGGCGCAGCGCCCGGTCATCATCGCGGACATCGAGCTGCACCGCCATAACCTCACCGATCTGGCGGTGGGGCTGTCGTCGAAATTCAATATCCCGATTGCCGCGACCCTCCTGTCCAAATCCGTGGTCTCGGAGCAGAACCCGCTTTATGTGGGCGTCTATTCGGGCGGGCTTTCGGAGCCAGAAACGCAGGCGCTGGTGGAGGAATCCGACTGCGTCATCCTTCTCGGCGCGTTTTTGACCGACGTGTTCATGGGCATGGATAATTCGGCCAAGCTGAAGCGCAAGCACTGCATTCTGGCCACCACCGAGAAAACCCTGATCGGCCTGCGCCGTTATGAGAACATCCAGTTCAAGGATTTCCTGGAGCGCCTGCTCGAGGCCCCGCTGACACGCCGCCCCGGGTTCGCCAACCCGGTGATGATGCGTGAGCCGCTGAAACTGCCGCCTGAGCAGGCGAATGATCCCATCACCGTGGAGTCCTTCTTCCAGATGCTCGAGCACGAGATGCCTGACGATGCGACACTCGTATGCGATACCGGGGATGCACTGCTTGGCGCGATCGGCCTGCGCACCTCGCAACGCAAGAACTTCCTCTCGGATGCTTATTACCTCTCGATGGGCTTTGCGGTGCCGGCCAGCGTCGGAGCGATGGCTGCTAACCCGGACAGCCGTGCTATCGTCATTGCCGGGGACGGCGCGTTCCAGATGACGGGGATTGAGCTCTCCACCGTCGCCAAACAGAAGATGACGCCCATTGTCTGCGTACTGAACAATGACGGCTATGGCACCCAGCGCCACATCATCGACGGGCCATTCAATAACATCCACCGCTGGGATTACGGAAAAATCTGCGAGCTACTAAACTACGGCACCCCCTACCGGGTGACCACGAAAGGTGAACTACGCGAGGCGTTGCAGAAAGCTGTCAGCCGTCAGGAAATGGCGCTGATTGAGGTCATTGTGCCACGCGATGATTGCAGCCGGCCGTTGCGGCGCTTAGGAGAAGGACTCGGCAAACTGCGCGACACAAAGAAGCGCCACGCCACCTGATGCCCCTTTCATTGCCCATGGAGACACCTATGTCACGCCTGACGTTTCTTGTGCTGTCCCTTCTCGGACTATCGATGCTGACAGCCTGCAACACCTGGCATGGTTTTGGCCGGGATCTTACGTCTGCCGGCAAAGCCATTACCGGTGAAGATGAGAATTAACACCAGTTTCAGGCTATAGCCCCAGCACCTGCCGCATACCATAGAACCCGGCGGGACGCCCTTGGGCCCAACGCGCGGCCATCATCGCCCCACGGACATAAATTTCCCGGCTTGAAGCACGATGGGTGAGCTCAAAGCGCTCACCCGGTCCCGCAAACGTTACCGTATGATCGCCCACCACATCGCCGCCACGCAGGGAGGCAAAACCGATGCTGCCCCGCTCACGCTCGCCGTTACGGTCAAACACCGCCCGCTCATCCAGATCCACTGTCCGGCCCGCCGCGGCCGCATGGCCCAGTGCCAGCGCCGTGCCGGAGGGTGCATCTTTCTTATGGCGATGGTGCATCTCATAAATTTCAATGTCATAGTCTTCATCAAGCACGCGCGCCGCCTGTTCCACCAATGAAGAAAACAAGGTCACCCCGATGCTCATATTGGGTGACCAGACCAGCGGAATACGCGTGGCCGCTTCCTGCAAGCGTTGTTTCTGCGCCTCAGCAAAGCCGGTGGTACCGCAGATATGGGCAATGCCTGCCCGCGCACAGGCGTCGGCCACCTGCACGCTGTAGGATGCGTTGGTAAAGTCAATCAGCGCATCAGAGCGGGCAGCCAAGCCATGGATATCATCCGTCACCTGAACATCGCCCAAGCCCTGGCGGAGCATCAGCGCACTGGCTTCCAGACCACTGCCAGGACGTACCGAACCGCCAGAGAGCTGCAAATCAGGCGCGGCGACCACGCCTGACATCAGGGCCATGCCCATACGGCCTGCACAGCCTGCGATTCCAATCCGTAATTTTGCCATCGCTGCATTCCTTTCCGCGCTACCCTATGCCAGCCAGAGCCACGACGGAACAAAAAAAGCCTCCCCGTGGCTATTTCCAGGTTCGCATTGCACGGGTCTGTCTTTTCGCGTTAGGATTGGAGCATGTTTGTTCAGGAAAGGCAAATGCATGCGCTACACAATAATTCTCACTGGATGGCTGATGGTGAGCCTGACCTCGTGTGCTGAACCGAAGATGGCCGATCCCGTTGGCGAGCGAGAGGCGGGTCTCACCTGCCAGGCGTTAGCGGAAGAACTCGCCAGCGCACTGGAGCTAAAAAAAGAGGCGCGTTCAGAAGACCGGGCTAAAGCGTCTTACCTGCTGGTGGTACCGGCGTATGTGTCGTGGTACCGGATGGACAAAGCCGAGCAGGCGGCAGAAGCACGGGCTGCCAAACTTCACGCACTGATGGCCGAAAAGCACTGCTTGGAGGACGCCCCGGAGCCACAACCGGAAGATGAAAGGGCTTCTGCTCCTACTCCTTGAGATCTTCCCAGAATTCGCGTACCCGGTCGAGGAAGCTGGCTGATTCGGGACTAGTGTCTTTACCAGACGCTTTGTCAAATTCTCGTAAAATGTCTTTTTGTCTTTTATTTAGATGCATGGGTATTTCCACCTGTGCATGAATATACATGTCGCCACGGGCGGGGGAGCGCAGGACGCTCATCCCTTTCCCCCGCAACCTAAACTGGTGTCCGGTCTGCGTGCCTTCCGGGATGGTCACCTTCACGCGCCCCCCATCGATGGTGGGGACCTCGATACTTCCGCCCAGTGCGGCGGTCGTCATGGAGATGGGAACATTGCAGTGAATGTTCGGCCCATCCCGGCGGAATAGGGGGTGGGGTTTCACGGATAAAAAGATGTAGAGATCGCCGGATTCGCCTCCACGCATACCCGCTTCACCTTCGCCCGCCAAACGAATGCGCGTGCCTTCTTCCACCCCTGCGGGGATGTTTACCGCAATGGTTTTATCCTTACGGACGGTACCGGTACCCGCGCATTTACGACAGGGATTCTCAATAATCTTGCCGGTGCCCTGACAGGTGTGGCAGGTGCGCTCAATGGTAAAGAAACCCTGTTGCACGCGCACTTTTCCACGCCCGGAGCACGTGGTACAGGTGATGGGCTGCGCGCCTTTTTCTGCGCCCGTCCCGTGGCAGGCATCACAGGCAACGGAGGTCGTGAGGGTGATGGTCTGCTGTTTACCACGGAACGCATCTTCCAGTGAAATCTGCAGGTTATAGCGCAAATCGGAGCCCCGTGCGCGCGCCGGACCGCTGGCCCCTGCCCCGCCCCCCCGGCGGCGCTGGCCAGTAAATTTACCGAATAAATCGTCAAAGATGCCAGAAAAACTGCCGGTAAAATCAAAGCCACCTGCACCAGCTCCGCCACCCATTCCCCCTTCGAAGGCCTGATGGCCAAACCGGTCATAGGCGGCACGCTTCTGTTCATCTTTCAGTACGTCATAGGCCTCGTTGATCTCCTTAAAGCGCTGCTCAGCCTCCGGATTTCCCTGATTACGGTCGGGGTGATACTGCATGGCGAGTTTGCGGAACGCCTTCTTGATGGCGTCGGCATCGGCACCCCGATCGACGCCCAGAACCTCGTAATAATCGCGTTTGGCCATAATATATAGAGTGCAGAGTTCCGTGATTCAGAGTTCAGAGTCGTAAGTACGGAGCTTACCGAACTCTGAACTCTGTCCACTATTCCTTATCGTTCTTTACTTCTTCAAAATCGGCATCGAGCACTTCGCCATCTTTGGCTTCTGCCGAAGGCTGGGCCGTATCTGCTGCCGGGGACGGCCCGCCTGAGGCTGCTGACTGCTGGGCCCGGTAAATGTCTTCGCCGATTTTCATCATGGACTGGGTCAGGGCCTCGGTACGTGACTCAATGGCGGCCTTGTCGCCACTCTCCAGCACCTCGCGCAGGCCACGGATATCCGCCTCGATCTTAGCTTTATCCTCGTCCTTGATGGCCTTCTCATGCTCGCGGAGGTTCTTTTCCGCCTCATGGATCAGCCCCTCGGCGCGGTTGCGGGCCTCAATCAGCTCTCGGCGCTTTTTATCTTCCGCGGCATGGGATTCGGCGTCCTTCACCATTTTCTCGATATCGGCATCCGATAAACCACCAGAGGCCTGAATGCGGATTTGCTGCTCCTTGCCGGTAGCCTTATCTTTCGCGGAGACGTTCACAATGCCGTTCGCGTCGATGTCAAAGGTCACCTCGATCTGCGGCATGCCACGCGGAGCGGGTGGGATGTTGGTGAGGTCAAACTGGCCGAGCAGCTTGTTATCGGCGGCCATCTCGCGCTCACCCTGGAACACCTTAATGGTCACCGCGGTCTGGTTGTCATCAGCCGTGGAGAACACCTGTGACTTCTTGGTCGGGATCGTGGTGTTGCGGTCGATCAGGCGGGTAAACACGCCGCCCAGCGTCTCGATGCCGAGCGA
>DBAU01000032.1:0-30936 GCA_002291845.1 Alphaproteobacteria bacterium UBA1002
ATGGTCAACTGCAACCCGGAGACCGTCTCCACCGATTATGACACCTCCGACCGCCTCTATTTCGAACCGCTCACCGCTGAGGATGTCATCGAGATCATCCGTCGTGAGCAATCGAACGGCAGGGTGAAAGGCGTCGTCGTGCAGTTCGGCGGCCAGACGCCGCTCAAGCTGGCGCATGCGCTGGAGCAGGCGGGCATCCCCATCATTGGCACCAGCACGGATTCCATCGACCTCGCCGAGGACCGCGAGCGCTTCCAGCAATTGCTGCAGCAGCTGGGCCTGCGCCAGCCGGATAACGCTATCTGCCATTCGGCCGAGGAGGTGATTACCATGGCGGGCCGCATGGGCTTCCCTGTCGTGGTGCGCCCCTCTTACGTGCTGGGTGGCCGCGGCATGGCGATCATCCACGATGCCGAAACCCTGAAAAGCTACGTGACGCAGCTCTACAAAGACTTCCCCGACAACGCCATCCTCATCGATTCCTTCCTCACCAACGCGGCGGAAGTGGATGTGGACGCGCTGTGCGACGGCGAGGAGGTGTATGTCGCGGGCATCATGGAGCATATTGAGGAAGCGGGGATTCATTCTGGCGATTCCTCCTGCTCGCTGCCGCCGTATTCGCTCAGCCAGGCCATGATTCAGCAACTGAAGCAGCAGACCATCCAGCTGGCCAAGGCGCTGAAGGTCATCGGACTCATCAACATCCAGTTCGCCATTAAAAACGGCGAGATTTACATTCTGGAAGTCAACCCGCGCGCGAGCCGCACGGTGCCGTTCGTGGCGAAAACCATCGGCCTGCCGGTGGCCAAAATCGCGGCGCGCTTGATGGCGGGGGAAAAACTTTCCTCCTTTGCCCTGCCGCCCTCCGTGGCGGATCGCACCCACTTCCCGCATACGGCGGTGAAGGAAGCGGTGTTTCCCTTCGAGCGTTTCGCCAATGTGGATGTGCTGCTCGGTCCGGAGATGAAGTCCACCGGCGAATCCATGGGCCTCGACGTTGATTTCGCGCACGCCTTCGGCAAAGCGCACCTCGCCTCGGGCGCCAAGATGCCGAAGAAAGGCACGGTCTTTGTATCGGTGAAGGATAGCGATAAGGACGCGCTGGTGCCGATCTGCCGGGATTTGCTGGCGCTGGGCTTTACGCTGATCGCCACCTCGGGCACGCAGAAATTCCTGAGCGGGCAGGGGGTGGACGTCGCGCCGGTGAACAAGGTGCGTCAGGGCCGTCCGCACATCGTCGACTTCCTGAAAGATGGGAAGGTCGCCTTCGTCATCAACACCACGGAAGGGGCGAAATCCATCGAGGACAGCTTCTCGATCCGCCGCACCGCGTTGCAGAACAAAATTCCCTATTCCACCACGCTGGAAGCCACCCGCGCCATCATCCACGCCCTGCAGGTGCTGGAAAAAGAAGGCGGCTTCGGCGTGAAGGCACTTCAGGAGTACGTGGCGGCGTAGGCAGAAACAAAACGTTAACATAACTATGGTAACCTATAAGCATGTGAGAGGTGCTTATGGGAAATCCGTTTTCATGGCTTTTGCGAACGTCTGACGGTCAAGCGGCGAGTGCCAGCCTCCGCGCTGCAGCGGTCACCGTCAATCAATGCACGCCGCAAGCCCTTGGAGCCGCCGATAATGCGCTGACCAGAACAACGCTCAGAGGCAGTGCTGTGGGTGCCGTCAATAGCATGCTGACGCGAAGCACCGCCGCTGCTGCCCCTTTGCCTATTTTTCTTCGTTATAGTGAATGTGTTGCTGCAAGTGTCATGCGCCCGCTTCCGCTCCCACAAGGCGCCTTACCCGTTATTTCAACGCCCGAAGCGGGGGCTGCAGTCTCACCAGACGGCATCGAACGCGTACAGGTTGGAAATGGCAGTATTCCTGCGGGTGAGTGGCTCGCTGTTCCGCTGGATTTGGTATACATGGGCGCCAGCCGGGTTGCTCGTGGTATAAGAGGCCTATTCTAGGCTAGATCACTCATTGCCTTTCTTTCTCCCTGCCGCTATCCATAGTTAAAATCGTCAATCCCGCCAATGCGAGATTCCCGACGTTACAAACAATAACATGGAGATTCCCGCCTTCACGGGAGTGACAAAAATCTAGGATCAGAGCATGGAACGATTCCCCATCACCGCCGACGGCTTTGCGCGTATGGAGGTGGAGCTGAAACATCTGAAATCGGTGGAGCGCCCGGAGATCATCAAGGCGATCGCCGAGGCACGGGCGCATGGCGACTTGTCGGAGAATGCGGAGTATTCGGCGGCCAAGGAGAAGCAAAGCTTCATTGAAGGGCGCATTCAGGATCTGGAAGCGCGGGTGTCGCGCGCCGAGATCATCGACGTCGCCTCCCTGACCGGGAACACGGTCAAATTTGGTGCCACGGTGCAGCTGATTGATGAGGATACCGAAGAAGAGGTCACCTACCAGATTGTTGGCGAGTATGAGGCGGATCTGAAAACGGGCAAGCTGGCCCTGAATGCCCCGATTGCCCGCGCGATGATCGGAAAATCCGTGGGTGACCGCATCGAGGTCACCACGCCCAAGGGCACCAAGTACTACGAGATCAGCGCGGTCAGCTTCCGTTAGTATGGCCACCATAAAAAAGCCGCGGAGCGACCTGCCCGCGGCCTTTTCACATCCATGCCGGTTAGGAGGCTGGGATCAGCCCGGTCGCACTTTGTTGCTGACGGGACTCCTCGACCTGCTGCGAGAAATTGCAGCTCTGGCCCTGACCGCTTTGGCGCATCCGTGCCGTAAGCATGGCCCGCTCCTGCGGCGTGATTTGGTATTCTATATTGCGCTGGGGCGCCATGCCTAGCTCTGGTATGCGGCTGATGAACTTCTCGGCCTTTGCGTAACGCTCCGCCTGCTTCTCGCTGCCATAAACGCCCCCGGCAACCGCGGAAGAAAAGGCCGCGACACCATAGCCGAAGAGAAGCACTTTGCTCAGGCCCTCAAGCATCGGCGGATTTTCTAACAATGTTTGCGGCCCAAGGTAAAGAACGCTCCCAATGGTCGCGGCTATTGCCAGCAGATCAACAAAGAACATCCCGGAAAAAATATTGCGATTGAAGAACGTGGGCTTATGGACCGGCGCGCCCTCTGTAAGTTCACGTGCCATGCGGCGCTTGCCGGCAATACCGCCCCACAAACCTCCGATGATCGAGGAGGCAGCAATCATGGCCAATCCACCGAGGCCTCCCGTGAGGAAGAATGTCGCGCTCCCCGCGACTGAACCGAGGAACCACCCCAAGCCAGCATCCTTGTTGAAAATCGTCGGACGCTCGTTGGTCGGTACGCGAATCGACGTCGGATCAAGGGTGGGCATCGCGCTCTCCTGATGCAAGATTATTGAAAGATGGTATGGTTCTTGTACGACAACCTGATGACGTTTTTATGACAACCTTCAGAACCTTCACGATCTGGGCATTGTTGGATGATCGGCCTGGTAATACCACGCAAAGCCTTGGGGTTGCCCGTGCGCTGGGCGGGGATGTCGTGGAGAAGCGTCTGTATTTCAATGCCGCCGCCCGACTACCAAACCTGCTTCGGCACGGGCCACTATTGGGGGTGAATTTCGCGATAAGCGACGCGCTGGACGAGGGTCCGGTGCCGGATGTGGTGATTGCCGCCGGACGCCGCCTTGCCCCTGTCTTGGCGCAGATGAAATGTTATTATCCAGATGCCTACACGGTACAGCTCATGTCGCCGGATGGCGTTTGCCGGCGGCTCGATCTCATCGTTCGCCCGAAACACGATCAGGCCTCGGATAAAGAATCTTTTTTAACACTCGGTGCGCCTCATCAGATCACACAGGCAAAAATTACCGATCATGCCGCTAAATTAGCCCTGAAGCTTCATCTGCGTGGATCCCCCACCGCTCTTATTATCGGGGGGAGCACGGACCATGGTGCCATGACTGTTGCGGACATGGAACGATTGTGGGAGCGACTGGCCCCACTGCTGGGCCAGGGTACGTTGCTGGTCACTACCAGCCGTCGCACGCCGCCAGCCGTAGTCGGTTGGCTCCGTCGTCATGTGACGCCGCCACAGCACCTGTGGCCCTATGGAGAGGCAGAAAATCCTTATCCGGGGCTACTGGGACTGGCCGACCGTATTGTCGTCACCGGGGATTCTGTCTCCATGCTTTCCGAGGCCTGCATCACCGGTAAGCCGGTGTATGCGTTTGACGAGCTGCTTTGTCTGAAGCCAAAGCACCGCTGTCTGATCGAACAGCTGGCCGGGGGCGGATATTTGCGCCGCCTTGCTGACGCCTCGCCAGACTGGATAGGCGGTTCTCCACTCAATGAGGCGGAACGCGTGGCCGCTGAAATTCAGCGCCGCCTTGCATCACGCGCATGACAAACCCCTTGCATCTGGCCGTGGGCATCTTATATCCCACTTGCTGTTTCATTCATTCAATTTACGGAGCATACCATGAGCGTACTGGTCGGCAAACCCGCCCCAGATTTTACGGCAAAAGCTGTGATGGCGGACAACTCGGTGAACGAGTCTTTCAATCTGAAATCCTATCTGAAAGGGAAGATGGGCGTGGTCTTTTTCTGGCCGCTCGATTTTACCTTCGTCTGCCCGTCAGAAATCATCGCGTTCGATAATCGTTACAAAGAATTTCAGGAGCGCGGCGCGGAAGTCATTGGCGTGAGCATTGACTCCCACTTCACCCACATTGCGTGGAAAAATACGCCGGTGGAAAAAGGCGGCATCGGCATGGTGAAATTCCCCATGGTCGCGGATCTTACCAAATCCATCGCCCGTTCGTATGACGTGCTGACCGGCGAAGCCATCGCCTTCCGCGGCACCTTCCTGATCGATCAGGATTTCGTGGTGCGCCATCAGGTCATTAACGACCTGCCGCTGGGACGCAATATTGATGAAGCGCTGCGCATGGTTGATGCGCTGAAGTTCCATCAGGAGCATGGCGAAGTTTGCCCGGCAGGCTGGAACAAAGGCAAATCAGGCATGAAAGCCAATGCTGAGGGCGTGGCAACCTACCTGAAAGAAAACGCGAAAGCACTCTAAACGAAAGGAGGAATCAGGGGGTGCGACGGTTGCGTCTGCCCGTCTCGCCCCCTGATTTCTGGCTCCCCATGACCGAACACCGTACCCAAGTCCTCATCATCGGCTCCGGCTCCGCCGGTTGCTCTGCTGCCATCTACGCTGCCCGCGCCGGGCGTCAGCCCATCATGGTGCACGGCATGCAGCCGGGGGGCCAGCTGACCATCACCACCGATGTGGAAAATTACCCCGGTTTTGCCGATAAAGTGCAGGGCCCATGGTTGATGGAGCAGATGGAAAAGCAGGCGGCGCATGTCGGTACCACCATTCTGCATGATATCATCACGTCGGTGGATTTGTCGCAGAGGCCGTTCCGTGCGGTGGGGGATTCGGGGGATGTGTATTACGGCGATACGCTCATCATCGCCACCGGTGCGGCGGCACGTTGGCTGGGGCTGGAGAGCGAGTACAAGTTCCAGAATTTTGGTGTCTCCGCTTGCGCAACATGTGACGGGTTCTTCTTTCGCAATAAGGAAGTCGCGGTCGTCGGTGGCGGTAACAGCGCCGTGGAAGAGGCCCTTTATCTTTCCAAAATCGCCTCCAAGGTGACCCTGATTCACCGCCGGGACAGTTTGCGGGCGGAGAAAATCGGACAGGAGCGTTTATTCGCGGCTCCCAACGTCTCGGTGATCTGGGATACGGTAGTCGAGGAATTCCTTGGCGACGAAGAGCCACCTTCCCTGCGCGCGCTGAAACTGCGCAATGTTAAGACGCAGGAAGTCAGTGAGCTGAAGGTGGATGGCTGCTTTATTGCGATTGGCCATGACCCCAACACCACGCTGTTTGTTGGGCAGCTGGACATGGATGAGGACAAATACCTGATCACCACCCCCGGCAGCACCCGCACCAACGTGCCGGGCGTCTTTGCGGCAGGGGACGTGCAGGACAAGATCTACCGTCAGGCGATCACCGCGGCCGGCACGGGCTGTATGGCGGCATTGGAAGCGGATCGTTTCCTTGCCGAGCACGGCTAGCCTTCCGCACGGGCAACGGCGCGGATGCCCCTTCTCGATGGTAGTGTCTCAGTTTGAAAATTAGCGCCCTTCGCACCATGCTTGACCGTTCAGGCAGTGGCAAGCATACTTAGGACATGACAGAGAAAAAGCTCAAGCGTCCCCGTGATGCAAACCAGCTTGCCAAATTTATAGCTGACTTGGCAACAGGTGAGGTAGTGCCACCAGAGGAAAAGGATGATGGCAAAAATCCTGCTGCTGTCGCCTTGGGGCGTTTGGGCGGCAAGAAGGGTGGCAAGGCAAGGGCCGCAAAGCTCACGCCAGAGCAGCGCAAAGCAATAGCGAAGAAGGCGGCAGAGAAGCGATGGACTAAATAGCGCTTGACCATGTTAATTTTTTCCACCATCTTGTATGGTGTGTTTTGTTAACATGGGGTTTTAAATGAGCGTAATGATTGAGACAAAAGTATGCCAGGAATCACACGATGTTAAGCGACGTATTTCAGAGTTACGACTGACGTTGAAAGGGCTAAACCGGGTGCGCGATGTAGCTATTGGGGCAAGCGCAAACGCCACAGATTTTCATCCCGCAAACGCAGCGGGAACCTTTGCGTATCAGCAAGGCACATGGGCAATGCGGGATGAGTTTGTAGGTGATGAGTGGAAGAAAGATACAGAAAATGGCGTAGAGGCCATTCGAAATGATGAGATCAAGGTAAAGGTGATATTCACAAACGTCGATATTGCTTGCAATGACTTCCATTATCCAAAACCGAGGTCAAAAAAAGGCGCAGGAGCGGAACGGGCATGCATGGGAAATCTTTTTGGCAATCTGCCAACCTACGCACCGAAGCCACAGGAAGGATGGGCAACATACTATATCATGCTTGACCCAGAAGGCCGAGCTGAGCTAACCCGCCCTGTAGTTAAAGGAAATACATTTATCCAATGGATCGAGCGCATTTATCTGCCGGATAATGCCGGAGAAGAAGAAGCCAAGCACGTTATCGAGGATGCAGTCGATCTTGATCCTGTAGTGGCTCGCAAGGCTCGTAAGTAACGGGAGCAACCATGTTTAATGCGAAAAGGCTCTGTCTTGCTAGGCAGAGGCGAAGGATGACGGCTAAAGCACTGGCGGAGGCGGCTGATTTGTCGCCTATTACAATTTCACGTTTAGAAAACGGCGAGAACATTCCAGATGAGGAGACAATATTGAAGCTCTCCAATACGCTGCGTTACCCCATTGCTTTCTTTTTTAAGGATGACCCCGACGAAATTGATGTTAATGCAGTGAGCTTTCGCAGCCTATCAAAAATGAGCGCCAAGGAGAGGCATGCAGCCATTTCCGCTGGTGAAATTGGCTTAGAAGTTTCTGATTGGATTGAGGAGAAATTTGACCTTCCAAAGCATGACCTTTTAGATCTGAGTTATGAAACTGATCCAGAAACAGCCTCCAAGTCCTTGAGGAATCATTGGGGAATAGGTGAGAAGCCAATAGGAAATATGATTCGGTTGCTAGAGGCAAAGGGCGTACGAGTTTTTTCTTTGTCTGAAAATACAGCCTCTGTAGACGCTTTTTCATTCTGGCGAGACAATAAACCATTTGTATTCCTTAATACTTTTAAAACACCAGAACATAGCGTAACGGACGCAGCTCATGAGCTTGGCCATCTAGTGATGCACAGACATGGAGGTACTCAGCCTAGTAGCGAACTTAGTCGGGCTGCCGAACGAGAAGCAAATCAGTTTGCATCCGCATTTTTGATGCCGAAAGATGATGTAAAGGCTTTTATGCCCAGGCCAATTACTGCCGAACGTATTGTGAATGCTAAGGCGCGTTGGCGTGTTTCGGCTATGGCACTTACTTACCGTCTAAATGCAATCGGACTTCTTACGGATTGGCAATACAAGTCTATGTGCATCGAACTTGGGAGGCGCGGATACAGAAGCGGAGAGCCCATCGGAATACAGAGAGAAACATCAGCGGTTTGGCAAAAAGTCCTTACTGAACTATGGAAGGAGCGTACAACCAAAGAGAAAATCGCAGAAAGCCTATCCCTTCCACTAGATGAGCTGGAAAGTTTGATATGGGGATTAACGGGTGAACCCCACACACCAAATACAGGCGGAAAACTTCATATTATAAACTGAACGATATGCTTGACCGTATAAGCATGAAGGACTATTATGCCTTTCATGAACAGGCTTTCTTTATCCAAACGGGCTCAAATCCTACACATGCTTGTGGAGGGTAATAGTCTCCGCGCCACTGCGCGCATGGCAGATGTGTCCATCAATACCGTAACCAAGCTGCTGATGGATGTTGGCTGCGCTGCTGCCGAATACCAATATCATGCGCTCCGTAACCTGCCCTGCAAACGCATTCAGGTCGATGAAATCTGGTCGTTCTGCTATGCCAAACAGAAGAACGTCAAAGGGGCAAAGGCCGCTCCCGCCGAGGCTGGCGACATCTGGACATGGACGGCGATTTGCGCAGATACCAAGATTGTCCCTAGCTGGATGGTCGGCACCCGCGAATGGCGAACCGCTTACAAGTTCCTTGCTGACCTAAAAGAGCGCATGGCGGGGCGCATCCAAATCACGTCTGACGGCTACAACGCTTACCCGATGGTGGTTGAGGCAATCTTTGGCTCGAACGTCGATTACGCTCAACTGGTAAAGCAGTACGGGGAACCTTCGGACGGGCAGAAACGCTATAGCCCCGCCGAGTGCGTGGGGTGCGTGAAGAAAGCCGTCATCGGCAATCCCAAGCTGCCAGATATATCCACCAGTTTTGCCGAACGCCAGAACCTGACTATGCGAATGGGGATGCGCCGCTTTACACGCCTGACAAACGGATTTTCAAAGAAGGCGGAAAACCACGCTCACGCTGTGGCCCTGCACTTCATGTATTACAACTTCGGGCGCATCCATAAGACGCTGAAAGTCACCCCGGCGATGGAAGCAGGCGTTGCCGATCGCGTCTGGACGCTGGAAGAAATCGCGGCGCTGGTGCCGGATGCTGAACCTAAGAAACGCGGGCCTTACAAAAAGAAAAATTCAAACTGAGACACTACCTTCTCGATGCTGTCATCATTCTGTCATGGTCTTTTGTTACCATGTTGATGCATGGAAAAGGATACCAGTACGCGCGATATTGAGGCGCTACGCCGCATGGCTCCACACAAGGATGCGTGGGTCAGCTCGTCTCTGAACGGGGTGGGGAACGCGTTGATGCTCGCGACCCCGGTTTTTGTTGGCCTTGACAGCAAGAAAGGCGAGAAATTCATTAAAGAAACCCTGAAAATGCCCATGATCCATGAGCGTCGCCTGCCCATCACCATTGGTCTGGGCGCGATTTTCGGCAGTATTGGGCTGTATCAGGGGTTAAGCGAGGCACGTCGGTTGAAGCGATACCGTGAAGCGCGGCTTGACTATTCAGAGCGGATGGAAAAGCGTCTTGAGGCCGTGGAAGGCCTTATCCAGCAGAAGGGCTGGACGGAGAAGGTAGAAAGCCCCGCTTCGGAGCCGGATGGTCCTGCCCGCTAATGCTTTTTTATTGCACCGCGTCAGAAACTCGCTAATCTCACAAAAAACAATGCGTTCTACCCATGCTAGACTGGGATAAACTGCGGATTTTCTACACGGTCGCGCAGACCAGCAACATCACCAAAGCCGGTGAGGCGCTCGGCCTTTCGCAATCCGCGGTCAGCCGCCAGATCACGGCGCTGGAAGAGCAGCTAAAAACCCCGCTCTTTCATCGTCGTTCCCGAGGTCTTATCCTCACCGAGCAGGGCGAGATGCTCCAGCGCACGGTGGCCGAGTTCTTTCAGAAGCTCACCAACACCGAAAACGCCATCATGGAGGTGGGGGAACGGCCGCAGGGCAAGCTCAAAGTGACCGTGCCGGTGGCGCTCGGTACCATCTGGCTGATTCCGTTGATTAAGGAATTCAATGCGCTCTATCCGGAAATCCGCATTTCGCTGATTGTGGATGACCGCGAGCTGGACCTCTCCATGCGCGAGGCGGATGTGGCGCTGCGGCTCTATCCCTCGCGCCAGCCGGACCTGATCCAGAAGCAGCTGATTACCATCCACAGCTCGCTGTATGCCTCGAACGACTATCTGCGCGCCCACGGGGTACCCAAGACGCTTGCTGATTTGAAGGAGCACCGCCTGATTGCGTACCATGATGGTAGCGGTGAGGACATGACCGGGATGAACTGGCTGATTCCCGAAGCCGCCAAGCAAGGCGTGGAGCTGGAGCCGTATTTCACCGTGAACAACGTCTATGGTATCCTGCGCGCACTGAAAAGCGGTATGGGCATTGCCGCCCTCCCGGACTACATGGTGGCGCGCGCCAAGCATGTCAGCCAGATTCTCGATGACATCCACGGCACGCCGGTGGAAGCCTACATCGTCTATCCGATGGATCTCAAAAATTCCCGCCGCATCCGCGCCTTCCGCACCTTCGTCGAAACGAAGCTGACGGAATTTGTGTTTTAATAGGCATTTAATCTCTGCGAATGGGACAATTTCGACGCAGGGCATCAACCGCAACACTGACACCGTTTATGCTCCGCAATTGCCCAAGAAACGACTCAGGGCATTCACATGCGATACGAGTCGCCTGACCTTCTACAGCTTTAACTATAGGGATAGTGCCGCTTCTATCCAAGGCCGTGTTTAACTCCTCACTGCTTAATCCTACATTGCGGATGTTCCGCCATGCAGCTATTGCAAGTTCACCGGAAAGTCTAAGCTGTTCAAGCTCATCAGAAGTAAGAGTACTATTCACATTACCAGGAACGCCATTTGCGTTCGCTAACGTTCGCCGCATGTGTCTTGCCGCAAGCGCCGCTGCTTGGACACCATCCGCTGCTTGCTGTACACTCAAACCGGTGTCAGGCAAGCGCATGTCTGAAATTCTAACCGCTTCCAAATCGGGGTCCCCAAATATAGTAAGTCTTCCCGCGTTAGAAATAATACATCTTTGATCACTCACAATTACCTCCACCTATTTATTAATTATTTAACTAGGTTAAAACGACTATGTTACAGTTTAATGAATAAAAATAAGAAATTTTTTGTTTTAGTTTTTGTTTAGCTCCTACTCGGTTAGATGGCCTCCGCAATAGGAAGCTTCCTCCGGTCTCGCTCAAGGCTGACACGGATATGCTGTTCTCGTAGAATAGGGGAGTATGCCGCGAGTCTGGCTCGAGGATGAAAGGAAAGTGGTTTCTGTCAGGCTTCACCCTGCTCGCGCAGCAATTCCGCGGTTTCTGCCTTCGCCAGTTCCCACACTTCCCACGCCGCTTTGCCGTTGAGAAACGCAATACCGAGTCCGATCACCACGTCCGGCCAGATGGAGGGGTGCCACGCCGTCAGCAGCCCCGCGCCGATGATGGCGATATTGGCCAGCGCGTCGTTACGCGCGCACAGGAACGCGGCGCGGGTGAGGCTGCTTTTCTCGTGGCGGTAGGTGGCTAAGCGCCAGGCGCAATAGACGTTGACCACCAGCGCGCCGAGGCCGGTCAGCGAAAGCTGCATAGCTTCCGGCGGCACGGGATGGGAGAATTTCTGCCAGACCGCCCAGACGGTGGCCAGGGTGGGAATCAGCAGGAAGCCTGCCAGCACCTTGCCCACGCGGGCACGCTGCAGGGCGCTCCACGCCAGCGAAAGAAGGATCAGCCCGTTGGTGGAGGCATCTTCGAGAAAATCGATGCTATCGGCCAGCAGCGCCACCGAGCCGATGGAGAGCGCGACCGCAAACTCCACCCAGAAATAGCCCAGGTTCCACAGTGCCACCTCACGGATGGTGCGGCGTAGGCGTGGGTCCTGGGTATTGACATCCATTTAGGAAAGCGCCGCGCAGGCCTTTACGATGCGCGCGCAGGCTTCTTCCAGATCGGCATCTGACTTGGCGGTGGAGATGCGGAAATAGCCCTCCAGACCGAAGGCGGAACCGGGGACGGCTGCTACCAGCGCTTCCTCGATGAGGTACGTGCACAGATCGCTGCTATCCTGAATCAGTGCGCCGCCGGGTGTTTTCTTGCCGAAGGTCTGGCTGCAATTCGGGAACACATAGAACGCGCCGTGCGGTACTTTGCAGGAGAGCACAGGCGAGGCATTCAGGCGTGCCACCACCATGTCGCGGCGGCGCTGGAACGCAGCGCGCCACTCGGCGAGGAAGTCCTGCGGGCCATTCAGCGCGGCGACCGAGGCGGCCTGCGCGATGGAGCAGGGGTTGGAGGTGGAGTGCGATTGCAGATCGGCAATCGCCGCGATCAGCCAGGCCGGGCCGCCCGCATAGCCGATGCGCCAGCCGGTCATCGAATAGGCTTTCGAGACACCGTTGACGGTGAGCGTGCGGTCTTTCAGGCGCGGCTCCACCTCGGCGATGGTTTTGAACTGGAAGCCGTCATAGGTGAGGTGCTCATAGATGTCATCCGCCATGATCATTACCTGCGGATGCTTGAGCAGCACGGCGGCGAGCGCCTTCAGCTCGGCCTCGGTGTAGGCCATCCCGGTGGGGTTGGAAGGCGAATTGAGGATGACCCAGCGCGTGCGCGGCGTGATGCAGCGCTCCAGCTGCTCCGGGGTGATTTTGAAATCGTTTTCCTCGTGGCAGATCACGATGGCGGGCTTGCCTTCCGCGACGATTACCATGTCCGGGTAGGACACCCAGTACGGCGCGGGGATGATCACCTCGTCGCCTGCGTCCAGCGTGGCGAGGAAGGCGTTGAAGATCACCTGCTTGGCCCCGACGCCGGCGAGCACTTCGCTGCGCGTGTAGCTGAGGTTATTCTCGCGCTTGAATTTCGCGATGATGGCGTCTTTCAGCGCGGGCGTCCCGGCGACGGGCGTGTATTTGGTGTCGCCTTTTTTCAGCGCGTCGATGGCGGCTTGCTTGATATGCTCCGGCGTGTCGAAATCCGGCTCGCCCGCGCCGAGGCCAATCACATCTTTGCCGGCGGCTTTCATCTCGGCGGCCTTGGCGGTAATCGCCATGGTGGGCGAGGGCTTCACCGCGTGCAGGCGGGCGGCGACGGTTTTCACTTCGGCTTGCTTGGTCATGGGAAGGGCACTCATTTGGTATCCGTAACAGTGAGCAGTTGAACATCGGCGATCAACACCTGATCGCGGGGGAATTCCAGCGCGGGGGCGTCCTTGGTTGTGGGGGCGGCAAGAAAAGCCGGGGGGACCACCGCGCGGCGCACGCCACCGGCGCGCATATTCACCAGCGTGCGGTCCAGCCCGTAGAAGAAGGGGCTTTGCCCGATGACCAGCGTTAGCGGCGCGCCTGCCTCGCGGCTGCTGTAGCGCACCTTGCCGTCCGCACCCCACAGCGTGAGGTGCAGCGTGGCGGTGCGGCCGCAGCGGGCAATCTCGCCGGTGCCATTTTGCAGATCGGTAGCGAGGAAGGTCAGCTCGCCCGGCGCAATGGTCGGGGTAAGCGATTCCAGTGTCAGCATCACGCTGAAGGATTCTGACTCTTCCAGCTTCAGCGCGGTGCGTTGTTCCGGCGTCAGGACGCGGCCGCCGAGCGCAATCTCGCGCACGCCCCCGGCGCGCATGCCGGGTAGGGCCTGCATCCAGGGCTGGTCGGGGGCGCTGACGCCCACGGCCACGCTGGACGATGCATCGGGCAATGCCAGCGGCTGGCCATCGCTGCGGCGGCCTTTGAGGCGGACCGTGGCTGTCTGGCCGCACACGGCGGGATCGCCCGTGCCGAGAATATCATTGGGCACCGCGATGCCCGGCTCCGTGGGGGAGGTCGTCAGGTTGGCCGGGGCGGCGGTGACGAACCCATCCGAACCTCTGCCGTTGGGGCCAAGGCTTTGCCCGTCTTTGCCCGTAAAATGGAGGTAGCCGGCATACATGATGAAGCCGAGCACCAGCCATTTCAGCCAGAAGGGGGTCAGGTTTTTGTCATTCGCCGCCATAACACCTCGCGCTGCCTAGTCTAGAGCAAATTCCTAGACATTGAAGCGGAAATGGAAGATATCGCCATCCTTCACCGGGTATTCTTTGCCTTCCAGCCGCATTTTTCCGGCTTCTTTGGCGCCCTGCTCGCCTTTGCCGGCCACATAGTCGTCGTAGGCAATGGTTTCGGCGCGGATGAAGCCTTTTTCGAAATCGGTATGGATGACGCCGGCGGCCTGCGGGGCTTTCGCGCCGCGCTTGACGGTCCAGGCTCTGGCTTCTTTCGGGCCGACGGTAAAGAAGGTCAGCAGATCAAGCAGGCCGTAGCCGGTGCGGATGATCTGGGCGAGGCCGGTTTCCTTCAGGCCGAGATCGGCGAGGAATTCGGTTTTTTCCTCCGGCTCGAGTGCCGCCACTTCCGATTCAATGCGCGCCGAGACAATGACCGCAGGCACGCCCTGCGCCTGGCACTGGGCAAAGACTTTCTGGGTCAGTGCATTGCCACTGGCCGCCGAGCCTTCCTCCACGTTGCATACCACCATCACCGGCTTGGTGGTGAGCAGCTGCAGGTTCTTAAGCGTCTTGCGTTCTTCGTCATCATGTACCGCGACCAGCCGCAGTGGCTTGCCTTCGGCAGCCAGCGGCAGGCAGCGCTCCACCATCTCCAGCTGGGCTTTGGCCTCTTTGTCGCCGCCTTTGGCTTTCTTGGCGAGGTTCTGCTGGCGCTTTTCCAACGAATCAAGATCGGCGAGCACCAGCTCCATCTCGATGATGTCCCAGTCGCGCAGGGGGTCGATGGAGCCTTCCACGTGGGTGATGTCATCATCCTCAAAGCAGCGCAGCACATATACGATGGCGTCCACCTCGCGGATATGGGCGAGGAACTGGTTGCCAAGCCCTTCGCCTTTCGATGCGCCGCGCACCAGCCCGGCAATATCTACAAACTCAAGCTGTGTGGGGATTTTCTGGGCTGAGCCCGCCAGTTCCGCCAGCGTGTCCAGCCGGGGATCGGGCACCATCACGCGGCCCACGTTCGGCTCGATAGTGCAGAACGGGTAGTTGGCCGCTTCCGCCTGAATGGTGGAAAGCAACGCGTTAAACAGCGTGGATTTGCCGACGTTGGGAAGGCCGACGATGCCGCAGGAAAAACCCATAGTGATGTCCTTTATTGTTCGTCCCTGCTTCAGCCTACTGACCTCCGCAAGGGACGCCACTTCGCGGGCTTATGGCTGACTCGGACATCCTGTCCTTGTGGAACAGGAAGGTAAGGAACAAGAGCATCGCGAAAGGCTGGCTTGCCCTATAGTTTGCCGCGCTAACTCAGGCAATAAATTTAATGAATCAAGGGGGAAATCAGCGCGTCAGCCGTCACCAGCCCGGCATGCTGTGCAGCCTGTACCTGCGCCACGGGAGCAAATTGTGCTGCTTGTAACGCCGTAGGCTGATGAATCGTGGGTGTATCCAGCGTCGGGCTTTTACCCTGACTGGCCTCTTTTTCTGCGGTTGCAGAGGGCTCGGCAGAGCCAGGAGAAGTCGCATTAAACCCAAGAAATTCCAAAGATTTGGTGGTGGCCGCCATCAGCCCGCCGGAGACACCAAAAAATACCGCCACATTGCTGGGTGGGAAGGTGGTCAACGCTTGAAAGCTGAGCCCGGTGAGCGCTTGCAGCCCACTTCCCAGTGGACCTAGCAGCAGCCCGGTACCATAGCCAACCGCGAGCCCCAGCACGGTGGCGACGGCCGCAGCGGCGACAATCTTTTTTGTGGCAGACCACATCGCGCAGACATCCCTGAATATGATAGTCTCCAGCCTAAGCGCTTTTTCTGGCTAACCCAAGGAAAATGCTACCCTTTGTCATGCAATTGTAACGCGACGGCATTCATCAGCTTATCCGGGTGGCCGGCCAGAAGCTGCGGAAGATGCTGCACGGTGGCATCGATCAGCGGTTCCTCCAGTGCCCATTCGTCTTTGGAAAAATCGCTCAGCACATGGGCATGCACCATCTCCTTGCGGCCCGGATGGCCGATGCCGAGGCGCACCCGCCAGTAATTCTGCCCCAGCGCGCGGTCGATATCCTTTAGCCCGTTATGCCCGCCATGGCCGCCGCCCAGCTTCACGCGCAGCTTGCCGGGCAGCAGATCCAGCTCGTCATGAATGACAATCACTTGTTCCGGGGGGATTTTGAAAAAGCGCGCGGCTTCACCCACCGAGATGCCGGATTTATTCATGAAGGTCTGTGGTTTAATGGTAAGCACCTCCTCCCCCGCGATGAGGCCACGCCAGCATTGGGCGTGAAATTTGCTGCCGTTGGTGCTCAGGCCATAACGCGCCACCAGCCCGTCAATGGCCATAAAGCCGATGTTATGCCGGTGGCCCGCATAGGAGGGGCCGGGGTTGCCAAGGCCTGCGATCAGAAACATGCCGCCACCATAGAAGCGCACTCCGGCGATGACAAGAAGCCGTCATTTTAATTAGCTCAAAAGAAGTAAACATGGGCAGCTAACGCCACAGTTTAGACAATAAAAACTGTTATTTCTAAGAACAGTATCTTCAAATTCTGTACATACATTAATTTCTTGACCTGGATAATTTTTGTATGTACTTTTATTGCTATGAGAATTGAGTTCGACGTCGATAAGAATGAAAAGAATATTCAAGAGCGTGGTATTAGCTTCGAGCAGGTTCATGATATCGAGTGGGAGACCGCGCACATTGTTGACGTCACAAAGCCCGAATACGGTGAACGTCGCTGGCGCGTATGGGGCATGATCCGTGGACGCCTTTTTGTCCTGATTTTTACCAAGCGTGACAATACGATGCGGGTAATTAGCCTGCGGAAGGCAAACGATAGAGAGTGGAGAAAGTACAATGGACAGCAAGAAACCCAATCCGGAATTAATTGATGAAGAAAATCCGGAAATTACGGATGAAGAATTCGCCCACGCACGTCCCGCGTTAGAAGGCCTAGCAGAAATTTTTGGGAAGCGAGCCGCTGAGGATTTGGAAGAGGAAAGCCATATTCGGCGTGGCAGGCCTCGTAAAATTGTCAAAAGTAAACCCACCACTATTCGGCTCGATCCTAACGTGGAGGCTTTTTTCCGCGCCACCGGGCCCGGCTGGCAAACACGCATTAATGATGTATTGAGGTCTTGGGTTTTGGTAAACGACGAGGAAGGCAAGAAACGCCTTAAGCGCAAAAGAGTAGAAGCGGCCGCTAAAAAGTCACTTAATGGTAGGTTTGATGTGAAGACTTCTAGTGTAATCAATCCGCGCCGCGGAAGGCCTTTGAGTCCTATCAAACATGGAGCCTAGCTAGCGGCATTGCCAGCAGAATACTGATACGCTCGTCGAGCATAGCACAACATAAAAGGGCCGCCCGAGGGCAGCCCTTTTATGTGTCGGTTACGAAGGTAATTACTTCTTCGCCGGAGCGGCCTTGGCGGCGGGGGTAGCCGCTACGGCGGCGGCGTCAGCCCCCGGCTTCGCCTCTTCCTCATCCTTGCCACGGCCAGCAATCGTCGCGATGGTGAAATCACGGCTGGTGATGGCGGGGGTCACGCCTTCCGGCAGGGCCACATGCGAAATGTGGATGGAGTGGCCGATATTGGCGTCTTTAACATCAATCTCGATCACGGAGGGGATTTTATCCGGCGCGCAGACCAGCTCCAGCTCGTGGCGCACGATGTTGAGCACACCGCCACGCTTCAGGCCGATGGAGCGGTCCTGGTTGAGGAAGCGGACCGGCACCATCACGCGGATGCGCGAGGTTTCGTCCACTTTCAGGAAGTCCGCGTGTTCAATCGCATCAGAAACCGGGTGGAATTCCAGCGCCTTCGGCAGAGCGGTCAGTTTCTTGCCGTCCAGCTCGATGGTCACGATTTTGTTGAAGAAACCGCCTTTTTGGTAAGCGAGTTTCAGTTCTTTCTCCGGCAGCGCGATCGGGGTCGGCGCGTAGTCGTTGCCGTAAAGAATGCCCGGCACCTTACCTTCGCGGCGAACGGCACGGGCGCCGCCTTTCCCGCGTGCGGCGCGGGTTTCAGCAGCGAATGCGGTGGCTGTTTTCATGGTTGCTTGCTCCTAAATGGACGGGTCTTTTACAAGAGATTCAAAGGGAAAGCAAGGAAGGTTTTAGATGTTAGGTTTTAGGTTTCAGCCGTTTATGGGCAAGAAAGGGCTAAAACCTTAAAGCTAAAAGCGAAAACTTAATCAAACAGGCTTGAGACGGATGTCTCGTCACTGATGCGCTTGATGGCTTCCGCGAGGAGCGGGGCGATGGTCACCACGCGGATATTGCGGGCCGCGGCAACGTCCGGGCGCACCCCGATGGAATCGGTGATCACGAGTTCGTCGAGCACCGAGCCGGTGATGCGCTCCACCGCCTTGCCGGAAAGCACCCCGTGGGTGATGTAGGCGGAGACGCTGCGTGCGCCTTCTTTCTTTAAGGCCTCGGCGGCGTTGCATAGCGTGCCCCCGGAATCGACGATGTCATCCACCAGGATGCAATCCCGTCCTTCGACACTGCCGATGATGTTCATCACTTCCGAGACGCCGGCCTTCTCGCGGCGCTTATCGACGATGGCGAGGTCGGTTTCCAGCCGCTTGGCGAAATTGCGCGCGCGTACCACACCGCCGACATCCGGCGAGACGATCATCATATTTTTATCCGCATAACGCTCGGTGATGTCGCGCACCAGCACGGGCGTCGCATAAAGGTGATCCACGGGGATATTGAAGAAGCCTTGTATCTGGCCCGCATGCAGGTCCAGGGTGAGCACGCGGTCAGCCCCGGCGGTGCCAATGAGGTCAGCCACCAGCTTCGCCGAGATCGGCGTGCGCGGGCCGGGTTTGCGGTCCTGCCGCGCATAGCCATAATACGGAATCACCGCCGTAACGCGCCGCGCCGAGGAGCGCTTCAGCGCATCCAGGCAGATCAGCATCTCCATAATATTGTCATTGGTCGGGTAGGCGGTGGACTGAATGAAGAACACATCCTCCCCGCGGATATTCTCCAGGATCTCAACAAAGATCTCCATATCATTGAAGCGGCGGATGTTCGCCTGTGTCAGCGTGGTGCCGAGATAGGCGGCCATGGCTTCGGCGAGGGGGAGGTTACTGTTACCGGCAAGGAGCTTCATACATATGCTTTCGGGGGTGAAAAGTGGCGGCAACCTACCAAGGGGCTAGCATTGTGTAAAGAGCCGCCCTATCTAGCGCGCATGGAAACACTTCCTTTCGGCCCCGCCACCGCCCTGATCACCGGATGCGCAAAACGCGTCGGGAGGGCGCTGGCCGTGCATCTGGCGCGGCAGGGCTGGGATATTCTTATTCATTACCATGGCTCCCGCGCCGAGGCAGAATCGCTGGCGGAGGAGATACGAGCCATGGGCCGCCAGGCGGCGCTCGCGCAGGCAGACCTTTCTGATCCTGCGGCGGCCGAGCGTATTTTTTCCGCCGCGGAAGGGATGCCGCCCGTGGTGACGCTGATTCACAATGCCTCCCTCTTTCAGCGCGACCAGCTGGCGAATCTGACGGCACAAAGCCTGCGCCAGCATTTCAGCGTGAATCTGGACACGCCGCTCCTGCTGACCCGCGCGTTTGCCGCGCAGTTTCCCAAGGGGGCATATCCCGGCAATGTGATCTGCCTGGTGGATGGCATGCGCGGCTGGAGCATTTCGCCCACCTTCCTGTCGTATTCGCTCAGCCGTCTGGCGATGGAGCAGGCGGTTCCCCTGCTGGCACGTGATCTGGCACCGCATATCCGCGTGAATGGCATTGCGCTGGGGGCCACCCTGCCCGGTGAGATGGACAAACCCTCCACCTTTGCCAAGCTGGAATGGATGTCCCCGCTAAAGCGTACCAGTCACCCGGCGGAGGTCTGTGCGGCGGTCGATTATATTCTTCATGCCGACAGTGTGACCGGCCAGACCCTGAACCTCAGCGCCGGGATGCAATTACCCAGCTGGCACGCCGCTGATTAACACTCGCCTCTCACGAGCAGATGACGTCTTATTTATCCACACGGTAAACAACCCGCGTCATTGCGTGATGTTTTTCGCTTTTTCCCAAAACCCCACACGCATAGGCGGCAATTTAGGGATCAAAATATTTAATAAACAATCACTTATTCGTTGAACAAAAAAAGCACTCAGGCCATGAAAATTTCGCAATTCTGGTGGGTTGGCGGGCAGGGAAAAGGCTTCACCCACAGACTTATCCACAGGCGCATAAGCCTTTGAGTCTGCGTGATGCGTTGCACCATGCGTGACGGTTGGCGAGCGGCGTCCGCCATGCCATATAGAGAGCATGACGTCCTCCCCTGACTCCCCCATCGGCGCTGAGTATATCCGCCAGCTGGTTCGCACCTTGCCGCCGTCACCCGGCGTTTACCGCATGCTCGATGACAAGGAGCAGGTGCTTTATGTCGGCAAGGCTAAAAACCTGAAAAACCGCGTCAGCTCCTACGTGAATCCCAGCGGACTCTCTACCCGCATCATGCGCATGGTATCGCTGACCCGGAAGATGGAAATCGTGCAGACGGCCAGCGAGGCGGAAGCGCTGCTGCTGGAGGCCAACCTCATCAAAACGCTGGAGCCGCGCTACAATATCCTGCTGCGCGACGATAAATCCTATCCGTTCATCCGCCTCACTGACCACGCGTTCCCGCGCTTAGTGAAGCATCGCGGCGCACAGAACAAGAAGGAAACCTATTTCGGCCCTTTCGCCTCGGCGGGGGCGGTGAACCAGACGCTTGCCGTACTACACCGCGCTTTTCTGCTACGTCCCTGCGCCGATACGATTTTTAAAAACCGCACGCGCCCCTGCCTGCAATACCAGATCAAGCGGTGTTCGGCCCCCTGCGTCGGTAAAGTGGATGAAGCGCAATATGCCGAGCAGGTGGCGCAGGCTCAGCGCTTTCTTTCCGGCAAATCGCGCGAGGTGCAGGACGAGCTGCTGGCGCGCATGCAGGAGCACAGCGCGCGAGAAGAATTCGAGCAGGCGGGCGCTTTGCGTGACCGTATCCGCGCCCTGACGCAGGTCCAGCAGGAACAGGCGATGCAGGTGGAGGGGCTTGTCGATGCTGACGTTATCGCCATGCATAGTGAGGCAGGGGCGTGTGGCATTCAGATTTTCTTTTTCCGCGGTGGACAGAATTTCGGCAACCGTTCGTATTTTCCCACGGTAAAGCCGGATCATGGTGAAGCGGAAATTCTGGAGACCTTTATCGGCCAGTTTTACCAGTCGCACCCCGCGCCGCATGAAATTCTCCTCAGCCATGACGTGCCAGATGCACAGATGCTTGCCGAGGCGCTCTCGATGGGTACGCGCTACACGGTGCGCCTGAGTGTCCCGCAGCGCGGGCCACGCAAGCAGGCGGTGGAGCAGGCGATGAAAAACGCGCAGATGGCCCTGCGCCTGCATCTGGCCGAGCGGGCCAGCCAGAACAAGCTGCTTGGCCTGTTTGCCGAAGTCTTTGCCCTGAGCGAGCCACCCAAGCGCATCGAGGTCTTCGATAACAGCCATATCAGCGGAACCCATGCCGTCGGCGCGATGATCGTGGCCGGGCCGGAGGGCTTCGAGAAGAAGCATTACCGTCGCTTTACCATGCGCAACACTGAGCTGACTCCCGGCGATGATTACGCCATGATGCGCGAGGTGCTCACCCGCCGCCTCGGCCGGCTGCAGGAGGAAGATCCCGACCGCACGCAAGGGCTATGGCCGGATTTCCTCCTGATTGACGGCGGGGCGGCGCATCTGCAGGTGGTGGTGCAGGTCTATGAGGAGCTGGGCATCGACGATCTGCCCTTTGCCTGCATCGCCAAAGGGCCCGACCGCAACGCCGGGCGCGAGCAGTTCTTCATGATGGGCAAGCCGTCCTTCCAGCTGCCCGAGGGCGCGCCGGTGCTGCATTACATTCAGCGCCTGCGCGATGAAGCGCATCGCTTTGCCATTTCGTCGCACCGCCTGAAGCGCGCCAAGGCGCTGGTTTCCTCCCCGCTGGATGCGATTGCGGGCATCGGCGCCGAGCGCAAGCGGGCGCTGCTGCATCATTTCGGCTCGGCCAAAGGGGTGGAAGCCGCCACCCTCGAAGCACTGACGCAGGTTCCCGGCATCAGCCGCGCCGTGGCGCAACGTATTTATGACCATTTCCACGGCTAATGGGGCCATGAGGAAGTATTTACTGTTTTTCGACCATCAATACTTCGTGTTCGAGATAGATTTTAGTTAAATCCATGCGGTTGCGCGCATTAATTAAGCAATTGAATTTTATGATCGAATAAAAAGAGAAACATATTTATGTCAAATCCATGACAACCAAATATGACAGTTCTGTGTCAGTTCAGTGAAGAGTTGTTTACATCGCCCCGAGGTTGCTTGAGGGAAGGAGGAGGTCAGCGCTATAGTTGGCTCATAGGGTGACGCAAGATTGCCCACAACAGAGGATAAAATTATGAGCATGCAATTCGCTGGTGGTTCAGTTAACTTCTCCGGGATTTCCGCCGGAAGTTTGAAAGCCATGGAAGCCGCCGTTGCCATCATGAACGGTGATCCGGTGAATGTGGCCATGAGCAATGGCATGGTCTTGCCGTTTAGAACCTATCAAGACATTCATGACGGAGGATTTGGTAACTTATCCCCCTCCAATGTGGTGGAAGCAGGTGATTTCCGTGCCATCGGTGGCGTCGTCAAGTCGCAAGGCCCGGATGGTCTTGGTGTTTAATCGTGTAGGGGCAATTACACAGGCCATTGGCATTCTCCTTGATCATAAGAGATAAACCGCCTTTCTCTTTTACAATTTATTGAGAATTGACTACCTATCGTGGGATGGCATGCAACAAACCAGTGACATATCCCGGGTGACGCAGAGTGTTCCTCCCATGAATGAATGGAAACCTCAGTCCTATAGCTCGAACAGCACGCCGATCGAGATCACCGAGCAATTGCTTGAGGAAAAAGTCGTTATCCTCATGCAAGGCAAAAATGTTTATGGCGATCCCATTTACGCCTACGTGCAGCTGACCCTGCGCAATCTTTATCAAATGAAGCAGGCGGTTCAGAAGGGCGAAAACTTCCTCCCCAGCGATTACGGTACGGTGCTGGCGGCGGGGACGGGCGAGCCTTCCGCCGAGCTGCGTTCCGAGATGGCCGTCACCTATAATATGTATGACGTGCCCAAGCCCGTGGCTCCCAAGGTGGAGCTTCCCAAAGCCCCCAGCTGGGACGATTAGAAAATCCCCTGTTTTTTCACGGACGGACCCTGAACTCCCCTCAGGCCGTTTGACCTATTCGATATAGCCGCGCTCAGGCGAAGAGGCGCTGGCGTACTGGCGTTTGGGCATGCGGCCCGCGAGGTAGGCCTGCCGTCCCGCTTCCACGGCCAGGCGGAAAGCCGCGGCCATACGCACCGGATCGCGCGCTTCCGCGACGGCGGTATTGAGCAACACCCCGTCGCAGCCCAGCTCCATCGCGATGGCTGCGTCGGAGGGCGTACCAATGCCTGCATCCACCAGCACCGGAATGGAGGCCTGCTCAACAATCATGCGGATATGCAGCGGATTGAGAATACCCAGGCCCGAGCCAATCGGCGCGGCCAGCGGCATGATCGCCGCGCAGCCCATTTCCTCCAGCCGTGCAGCCAGGTTGGGATCATCGCTGCAATAGGCCATGACGTCAAAGCCATCATCAATCAGCTCTTCGGCGGCTTTCAGCGTTTCGATCATGTCCGGGTAGAGCGTTTCCTTGTTGCCCACCACTTCCAGCTTCACCAGGTTATAGCCACCTGCTTCGCGCGCTAAACGCAGGGTACGCACCGCTTCACGCGCGGTGTAGCAGCCCGAGGTGTTGGGCAGATACAGATATTTCTCGGGGTCGAGATAATCGCTCAGGCGCTCACTGGCGCCGACCAGCTCAATGCGTCGCATGGCTACGGTAATGATTTCCGCGCCGCTGGCTTCAATCGCCGCTTGGGCGGTGGCGCCACTGTCATATTTACCGGTGCCAAGTAGTAGACGCGACTGGTACGCGCGGCCTGCGATGATGAGGGAATCGTCATCCGCGGGTGACGGCGACGATTGAACGGCGTGCTGACTCATGCTCAACCTCCTCCGATAAAGCTTACGATTTCAATGCGGTCGCCATCAGCGATTGGCGTATCGGCATAGAGCGAGCGCGGTACAATCTGCTGATTACGTTCGACCGCTGACTGCCGCATGTCGAGCTGCAGGGCCTCCACCAGATCGGCCACAGTCTGCGCGGAGGAGGGGAGCGAGCGTGGCTCGCCGTTGATTGTTAATTGCATGCCCTGGAACTTCTTGTTACGGTGCGGGAAACTTAGACTTGGTACTATAATGAAAAGCGTTTTACTTCTCAATGGTCCAAATCTGGGCGTTTTGGGGCGTCGTGAGCCGGAGCTCTATGGGAATAAAACCCTCCGCCAGATCGAGGCCGCATGCCAGCAGCTGGGTATGAAGTACGGCATCGAGATTGCCGCGCGGCAGTCGAACCATGAAGGCCAGTTGATCGATTGGTTAAACAGTGGCTTAGGCCATGTTCAGGGGGTCATTATCAATCCTGGTGGCTTGACCCACACCTCTGTTTCGCTTCGCGATGCATTGGCCATGATGGATATACCTATCATCGAGGTACACCTGACCGATATTGCCAATCGTGAGCCATTCCGCCAGGTTTCGCTGATTTCTGATATCGCCACCGAGGTCATCAAAGGCATGGGCGCGCAGGGCTATGAGCTGGCGGTGGAGAAGATGGCAGCGTTGATTGGCCGTAAAACTGCTTAATGCCTGAACGTGGCCTTTCATCTGACGCCAGAATTACTGCTGGAAGCCTATGCACAAGGCTTTTTTCCGATGGGACGTAGCCGGAACGATCCGCAGCTCGACTGGTATTCCCCTGATCCACGCGCTATTTTGCCGCTGGAGGCATTTCATCTGCCACGCCGCCTGGCACGCACCCTGCGCGCCGGAGCGTTTGCCGTGACGGTGAATCAGGCGTTTGATGCCACTATGGGCGCTTGTGCCGCGCCGCGTGGGGAAGCCGATAGGCACGAAAGCTGGATTAACGGACCGCTGCGGGCGCTCTATGGGGCGTTGCATCGGCAGGGTAGCGCGCATAGCGTGGAATGCCGGGAGGCTGCGAGCGGGGTGCTGGTCGGTGGGCTGTATGGCGTGTCACTCGGGGGCGCATTTTTTGGCGAGAGCATGTTCTCCACGGCACGTGATGCCAGCAAAGTGGCGCTGGCTTACCTGATCGAAATTCTTCGCCAGGCCGGCTATACGCTGCTTGATGTGCAATACCCGACGCCGCATCTGGCGCAGTTTGGGGTGATCGAGATCCCCCGTGCCGATTACTTGGTGAGGCTGGAGAGCGCCCTCAGGCTCTCACCCAATCCTTCAAGCAATTTTTCCCGCGTTTCCGCGTCAGTAATCCGCACTTCGGCTTCGGGTTTCAGCGTGATGCGGTCGCCGGTGAGTGACATTTCGAATTCCTGAAGCAGCGGTACCGCCCCGCCGGACAGCAGGAAGGCCAGCGCGGCACCGCTGCCGAGCAGGCGGGCGCTCGCCAGATCCTGTTCGTTGAGCAAACTCAGGGCGGGGTGATCGAGCTTCAATTTGGTGCGATAGCGGTGATACATGGCCAGCGCTAGCCAGACGCGTTGCCGGTGGGTGATGCCGTTGAGCGAGGAATAGAGCACCAGGTCAAACGCCCACTGGGCGCGGCATTCCGGGTGCATGCCGATGGCGGCGTCTGATAGGTAGCAAAAGGCGCGGGTGAGGCGCAGCGGGGTGTCGGAGGCGCGGGCGTGCAGGGGGGTCAGCCAGCGGCAGAGCGCTTCCGGATATTCACTCCCGGTGCGATATTCAGGGAGAATATCCTCCACATAGGCCTGCAAGGGGTCGGCGGCTTGCACGGTGGCAGGCAGGCTATCAAACAGCAGCCCCTCCCGGATACCCCCGGCGCACACCACCACTTCTTCAATACCCACATGCTCGATGATGGTTTGCAGGGCCACCAACGAGGGAACAAACATATGCGCCCGCTCTGACGGCATGCCCTTCAGTGAGCCCAGCGCATGGAGGTTCAGGCGGAGCATATCATCGGCAAAGCGTTTCAGTTCGCGGCGTTGAATATGGTATTGGTGCAGCAGGCGCAGCGGGTAATTGGTGCGGCGCATGTGGATGCGTGCGATGGTACGGAAACTCCCACCGATGGCATAGAATTCCGGGTATTCACCCTTGGCCAGCCAGGGCAGGGCCTCCAGCGATTCACCAATCAGCCGGCGCAGACGCGAGACATCACTGCCCGCCTGTTGCCATAAGCGCAGCACGCCCAGCGGCAGGCTCACGCGCTCCCCCAATGTCCCGTCTTGCATGGCGGTCAGCTCCAGACTTCCACCGCCGAGATCGCCTGCCAGCCCACTCGGTGCATGCAGCGTAGCCTGCACCCCCAATGCTGCCAGCCGGGCTTCCTCATCACCCGAGATCAGCGTGACGGCTACACCGGTTTGCTCCTCCAGCTGGCGCAGGAAGGCGGGGCCATCGCTGGCATCGCGCAGCGCCGCCGTGGCGATGACGCGCAGCTCCTGTACCGGCAGGGCGCGGGCGATTTTCACGTAGCGTGCAAAGCAAGCCAGCGCTTCCGCCTTTCCCCTGGCGGGCAGGCGGCCTGTCTGGCCCAGCTCGCTACCTAGCCCACAAAGCATTTTCTCGTTGAAGATTGGGCGCATGTGCCGTTTGATCGCGTCATAAATGACGAGACGTACCGAGTTCGACCCGATATCGATAACTCCCACCGGGGCATGAACAAGCGAGAACGGCATGAATTTATTAACTTTATTGTTATATGTTAGATTACTCACTGTAGTGTCTGTGAGTTGTCATGTCATCAAGTCCTGTTCAAAAGCTTGAGTTGTTTGCAAGGAGAATTTATGGCCCGGCTTCACAAGGCGGCATGAATTCTGAAGTGCTAATACTTGGTGAGATGCACCTTTACAACGGCGCAAATCAGGTTACTCGCGCGATGATGCCTGAACTGATACGACAGAATGTACGCCATGTGGTTATGGAATATCCCATCTGGTTTCAATTTCATCTTGATGCGCATCGTGCCGGTACAATATCGGATGAACAACTCGAGAGAATCCTCGTACCTGACCCTGACCCTGAGGAAAATAGCTCCTTGGTTAGCCGTTTGGCTCGCCGTATTCTGAATTATGAAGAAATTATACGAGATCGCGCAAGGCTGGTTATCGAATTGCACCGTTCAGGTTTTCAAGTTCATGCGGTGGATAGTCGTGATGCATACCGAGATCGTACAGATATTGAGCATAACCACAGAGAGATGATCCAGCAGAATCCTAATGTAATGTCTATGTATAATGTGGTTTCTCGTGGGTGGCGGCTTGGGTTGCCTGAAGATTTGATCACGGCCCGAGTAATAGCAAGCCGAATTCCAGAGGGAGAAAGAGCGCTGGTGATCTATGGTAATGGTCACATGAGTGGTATTGCACCATGCAGTCCTAATAATCTTAACGACACACATGGAATCTTGGATGAAGGACTAGAAGCGCTGGGGCTGAGAACAACCTATATGCGTGTGCATGACACGCTATGGACCGCCAATAAGGAAGAACACCTTATTGAGCGGACGCTTAATTTGGCAATGTTCTTAGCTAATCCGCTTGGCGACCGTTCCCAAAGGAGCTGCACCTCAAGTATTCCTGCAGCCGTTGTCTTTGCACAACCAGTTCGAGGAGAGCACGTACTTTATTCGAGAGAACAGCTTCGACAAGCACAAGTTACGGGGCGATGGGTGTCTGATCGGCCCTTGCTGGGCCCCATCGGTGAACAGAGCCCACGCCATCGCGGTCCTGATCCGTGGCAAGCATTTGCCAATGAATTACGTGTTCAGCAAGAAACAGCGACTGGTTTGCGCGGAAGTGCGATGACGGCAGGTGGTACTGGTGATGAAGGAGAAGTTACCCCTTTGCCCAGCCCACACAGACAACCACAGAGGCCTGAAAGCATTCAAAATCAACGCTAGCGAAGCGCCTTACAAAGGCCTGATAAGATGGACATGCGGTCGGCTTACGTCTTTCTTCAGCGCCTTACCACGTCCGGAGAGGCTGGGATTAGTCATGAAGTAATCGTGCGCGGCGAAACCTTCCGCTTTGATGGGGGCGCGCACATATTCGCCCGTGGGCAGCAGGTGCCAGCTTTTGAGATCATCTTTCAGGTTGGCGACCATAATCTGGTCGAGCACCTGCGCGTGCACGGTGGGGTTCTCCATCGGCACCATCACCTCCACGCGATGATCGAAATTACGCGGCATCCAGTCGGCAGAAGCGATGTAGACCTTGGCTTTACGCGAGGGCATTGCCTCGCCATTGCCAAAGCAGAACACCCGCGAATGTTCGAGAAAGCGGCCAATGATGCTTTTGACGCGGATATTTTCCGACATTCCCGGCACGCCCGGGCGCAGGCAGCAGATCCCGCGCACAATAAGATCGATCTGCACGCCGGCCTGTGAGGCCTCATACAGCGCTTCGATAATCTGTTTATCCACCAGCGAATTCATCTTGGCCCATAGTGACGCTGGCCGCCCTGCCTGCGCGTGGGCGATTTCTTCCTCTATCAATCCCACCAGTCCCTTTCTCATATGATCCGGAGCCGGAATGATATGCGTGAAGCGCTCTGGCTCGGCGTAGCCAGTGACGAAGTTGAACAGGTAGCTGATGTCCAGACACAGCGCCTCGTTGCACGTGAAATACGATAAATCCGTGTACACTTTGGCGGTGGTGGGGTGGTAATTACCGGTGCCGACATGTACATATTCCACCAGCCGCTCCCCCTCGCGGCGGGCCACCAGCGAGAGCTTGGCGTGCGTTTTGAGGTTGACGAAGCCGTAGACGACCTGCGCCCCGGCGCGCTCCAGATCCCGCGCCCATTTGATGTTGGCTTCCTCATCGAAGCGGGCTTTCAGCTCGACCAGCGCGGTGACGGACTTTCCGTTTTCCGCGGCCTCGATCAGGGCTTTGATAATGGGAGAGTCCTTACTGGTACGATACAGCGTCTGCTTGATGGAGACCACGTCTGGATCGCTCGCCGCCTGACGCAGAAACTGCACCACCACATCGAAGGATTCAAAGGGGTGATGGATGATGATGTCCTTGGCCTGAATCGCAGCAAAGCAGTCGCCGTTAAAATCCCCAATGCGTTCAGGAAAGCGTGCGTTATAGGGTGCAAATTTCAGATCGGGCCGCTGTGAGAGCTCATAAAGATCACCCAATGCTGAGAGTCCGATCATCCCTGGCACCTCGATAATATCCTCCTGCGTGGTGCCAAGCTGCGCGTTGAAGAAGGCCACCAGCTGCGGCGCAACGGGTGAGAGTGCCTTGACGCGGATCACCCGCCCGCGCCGTCGTTGCTTAATGGCATTTTCGTAATAACGCATGAGGTCTTCGGCTTCTTCCTCCAGCTCCAGATCGCTATCACGGATGATGCGGAAGAACGCGGAATCCAATACCTCATAGCCCGGATAGAGCGCCTCGGGGAACATCTGAATCACATCTTCCAGCAGCACAAAACGCAGCGCTTCGCCGGGAATACGAATGAAGCGCGGCAGTTTCGGCGGCAGCGGCAGCACTGAGATTTGTTTCCGTCCTCCGGCTTTGCGCTTCAGCTCAAACAGTAAGGCAAGGCCAAGGTTAGGCAAAAACGGAAAGGGATGCGCCGGATCCACGGCAATCGGGGTGAGCGCCGCAAACAGATTTTCCATGAAATAGGTTTGCAGCCATGCGCGCTGGGCACGGGCGAGCTTGCGCGGATGCATCACCTCCACGCCAGATTTTTTCAGCTCACGCTTGAGATCCAGCCAGCAGGCCTGCTGATTTTTCATTAGCTGGCGGCTTGCTTCATTCACGGCAGCCAGCTGTTGGGCCGGGGTCATCCCGTCCTGACTAGGGGTTTCGATACCGTGACGAATCTGATCGCGTAGTCCGGCGACCCGTACCATCGTGAATTCGTCCAGATTCACCGCAGAAATGGAAAGGAATTTCACACGCTCCAGCAGTGGGTTGGCTGGATTATACGCTTCCTCCAGTACCCGAAAATTGAACGCAAGCCACGAGAGCTCGCGGTTCAGGTAACGATCTGTTGGGGCCGGGCGACGCTGGGGCGTCGTACGGAGGCGGGTTTCCTTACGCATAATTAAGGTTCTCTTTGTGCGAGTCTGGAGCTCGTGCCATAATACCGGGCATTTGATTAATGAATTCCTAGGAGCAGTCGAAAGACTGTCCTTAGATAAGGCAAAACGTGCGATATATCTACCTTCTGCGCCATGCCCATGCGTTGGCCGGTGACCCGGATGCCTCTGACCATGAGCGTTCCCTTTCTGCCCGTGGCCATGAGGAGTGCGCGGCAGTGGCTAGCCGTTTGAGTGCCGAGCCCGTGGCGCCGGAGGTGATTCTCTGCTCCACAGCAATCCGTACGCGTGAGACCTTGGCGGCGCTTGCGGCTTCCCAGCCTGCCTGGCCAGATGCACAGTACCTTCCTCGCCTCTACCTCGCTTCGCCGGGGGAATTGCTGCATCAGCTACAGCAGCTTGGACCGGACATTTCACGAGTGATGGTGGTGGGCCACAATCCCGGCCTGCATGAGCTGGCGCTGTTACTGGCAACGCCATACAATGGCTTAGTTCGAGATTCTCTAGAGTTAGGTTTGACTACGGGCGGTTTTGTTGGGCTATCTACTGAAAAGCTTTGGGCTGATTTATCATCAGGTGGGGCTGAATTACTTTTTTATCATCAGGTCGTACAATCAGCCCGGCCATTCTCTGATAAGTAAAGTACACTAATCGGTGACGATTTCCGTAAGCGCGCTGAGGCTCGCACACAGCTCTTCACCCACCACGCCGCCGGACCCTTGGATATTGCGTTGAAAAATCACGTACAGCGCATCCACATGCTTGCG
>DBAU01000032.1:31270-31722 GCA_002291845.1 Alphaproteobacteria bacterium UBA1002
TCCACATGCTTGCGCCCGGCCATCCGTGCACTGGCCGAGAAATGCGTGCGCGGTAAGCATAAATCATACAGTGAGTCAGCCACATGTGATGCAAGGCCGTAATCAAATACGCCCGCCTGTGATTTGATGTGCAGCGCGACCTCCTGCACGGCCTCTACGTCCGTCCGCTCATGACGAGGGAAAACTTCCAACCGCTTAAAGGCTTCATCCAGACGGGAGAGATCATTGACCACCCAGTCGAGAAATTCGCCGCGCGACTGATGGATGATACGCTGTGCCCGTGCCACGTTTTCTGCGTTGAATATGTCCTCAAGCGAGATATTCAGACCAATTTTTTCTTTCAGGCCGAAATCCCGGTCAATTACGGTGATTTCTTCATTCCCTTTTTCAATAACGGTAATGTTATCGTGTTTGGCCAATAAACGTTGAGATTCCGGCCCCTCTTTGCGGCG
>DBAU01000064.1 GCA_002291845.1 Alphaproteobacteria bacterium UBA1002
GGCCCCGGCGCGGGCGTGCATGGCGGCCAGATCGTCTCACAAGGCACCGCCGCGCAGGTCGCCAAAGATACCAAAAGTGTCACCGGGGACTACCTCAGCGGACGCAAGGAAATCAGTGTGCCCGCCGAACGCCGCCCGATTTCCGCGAATAAGCGCATTCGCCTCGCCGGGTGCACGGCGAACAATCTCAAAGACGTCAGCGTGGATATCCCGCTCGGGGTGATGACCTGTGTTTCCGGCGTCTCGGGCGGCGGCAAATCCTCCCTGGTCATCGAGACGTTCTACAAAGCGGCCTCGCGCCGGATCATGGGCAGTAAAGAACAGCCCGGGCCACATAAATCCCTCACGGGGCTGGAATATATCGACAAGGTGATCGAGATTGATCAGTCCCCCATTGGCCGCACGCCACGCTCTAACCCGGCGACCTACACCGGGGCCTTCGCGCCGATCCGCGACTGGTTTACCGCCCTGCCGGAATCCAAAGCCCGCGGCTACAAAGCAGGCCGCTTCAGCTTCAACGTGAAGGGCGGGCGCTGCGAGGCCTGCCAGGGCGACGGCCTCATCAAGATCGAGATGCACTTTCTACCCGACGTGTACGTGGTATGCGACGTGTGCAAGGGCAAGCGCTACAACCGCGAAACGCTGGAAGTGCAATACAAAGGCAAATCCATCGCTGATGTGCTCGACATGACCGTGGATGAAGCGGTGGATTTCTTCGCTGCCACCCCCTCGATCCGCGAGAAGATGGTGGCACTTCAGGAGGTGGGGCTAGGCTACATTAAGCTCGGCCAGTCAGCCACCACCCTCTCCGGCGGGGAGGCACAGCGCATCAAGCTGGCGAAGGAGCTCTCGCGCCGCGCTACGGGACGCACACTCTACATTCTCGATGAACCCACCACCGGGCTGCATTCGGAGGATATCCGCAAGCTGCTTCAGGTCCTGCATACGCTGGTCGATGCGGGGAACACGATGGTGATTATTGAGCATAATCTGGACGTGATCAAAACCGCGGATTGGGTCATCGATATTGGCCCCGGCGGTGGTTCCAAAGGTGGCCAGGTGGTTGCCATGGGCACCCCAGAGGACGTGGCGGCCAACAAGAACAGCGTCACCGGCCGCTATCTGGTACCGCTGCTGGGGAAGAAAAAGGGAGCGTTGGATAAAACGTCAACGTGTACCTCCACACCAGCGGGCAAAACCACCAAGCGAAAAAAGGCAGCGTAGCGCTACCGGCGTCGGGGCGCGCCACGATTTTGGGGACAACCCAACATGCTTGCTTGCATGTTAAGTGCGTTACCCCCTTCCCATTCGCGCTCATTCTCTGGTGCCCGACTTATCGCTTCCAATTCTTTTTTGATTTGATTGCATACCTGCAAGACCTCAGGCGACAAACGTGTAGCAGCTGCAGGTGTGGTGGGGGCCGGTAAATTGAGCGGGCTGATGCCATTCGGCTCATAGTTCATTCTTCGTTTCGCATCGGCAACTAAACTTGCCATTTGCTCGGGCGTTCTGTTCAGATTAAGGCGTACTTCACGTACCATTTGGTCACGGATAATACGCAAGGCACCCCGTCCACGCTCAAGGTCTTGACGGTCGTCTATCTCGTTGGTTGGGAAGGGCGTCGTGTTATAATTTGGCAGACGCAGCTCTCCTCTCTGAAGCTGCTGGGCCATCGTATTGCGCTGTTCAGCAACCATGCGATCAAAGGCGTTTTCAGCCTCATCTCTGCCAAACGCACTGCGTATGGCGTTTGCATATCGCTGAGTCTGGTCTGGAAGATCACGAAAGCCATTGATAACCAAATCGTTGATCATCACACGTTGGCTGATGGGGAGACGGTCAAAATCGGGTTGGGATGATCGGGCTGACATGCATTACTTCCGTTAATTTTTTCACTTTATTATCGTAACAAAAAATAATTACAGTTTGTTAAAAACAATCTGCTATTTTAATAGTTGTCATAAAAAATTCACGCCAAAGGTAAACTTTGATTAACGCATTAAGATTAATCTAAAAAAAATCATAGGATTGTATATGTCAGATCGTCGCCCCCCCCGAGAGAATCCACAGAGGCATATTCCCGGCGATAATCCACCTGCACGCGTGTGGCAGATTCCTCCACAATACGACCGCTCAGGTCGCGAAGCTCCACAAGAGCCACCCGTGCAGTTTCGTCCAGGTCCGGAAGAACCCAATTTTGAAGGATTACGCCGCCAGATCGAGCAGGAACGTAATAACAACATTACACGCACGCCTGAAGGAACGCCGGAAGGCCCCGGCTTGCTGCCCCGCGGCCTTACCCCGAGCGGCCCGGCGCGACGCACCTGACTACACCCCCTGCCACTGAAACAGTAGGCCACGCCCGGCAGCGGCGGCAAGGAACACGGCCCAGGCAGGCATGCGGAGAAATCCGGCGGCGACCAATGCCAGCCCGCCCAGCGGCACAAACACATAGAATGGCAGCACCAGCCAGCCGACGCGACGCGTATAGCGGCTTAGGGCTTCGTATACATCCTGTGGCACGGTCTGCGGATGCAGCCGACGCGCCCATTGCAGCAGCCATCCCATTCCCCATATCAGCAGGCTTCCTGCGCCAGCGCCCGCCATCGCCAGCAGCACGGGTAGCGCCATCGTATAACCGCCAAAACAGCGCATCGCCTGTAGCACCACTTCCCCCCGACCAGGGACGGCCGCGGCAACAAACGCCTCCTGCAAAATCCACTGATATAGCATGTCCATACGAGCCCCCTCGTTTTGAGACACTAGGCAATGGCTGCTAGGAAGGCAAGCGAGCTGCTCAGGTGGCGGGGCGCTCGGCCAACAGCAGGAACTCCCGGTTGCCTTTCGGCCCGGTGATGGGACTATCGGTAATACCTAGCACCTGCCATCCCTGCGCGGTCACCCAGGCGGCCATCTCCTCGCAAATCTGCTGATGCAGCGCGGGATCACGGATGACCCCCTCGCCCTTGTCTACCTCCGCTTTGCCTGCTTCAAACTGCGGCTTAATCAGCGTCACCATCATTGCCCCCGGCGCGCAGAGCGCCATCGGTGCAGGCAGGACGGTTTTGAGTGAAATAAAACTGGCATCACACACCAGCACCTGCACTGGCTCGGGCACCTCAGCACGGGTGAGATAGCGTGCATTGGTTTTCTCTAAGGAGATCACGCGTGGATCATTACGCAGCTTCCAGTCAAGCTGTCCATGCCCCACATCCACCGCATACACCTTCGCGGCGCCCTCATGCAGCAGCACGTCTGTAAAACCGCCCGTTGAGGCCCCAATATCAAGACAGATCGCTCCCTGCACACTTAGCGAAAAATGCGCCAGCGCATGGGCTAGCTTCATCCCCCCGCGCGATACCCAGGGATGCTCCTGCCCTTCCAGCACAATCTCGGCATCATCCGGGACCATCTGCCCCGGTTTAGTGAGGCGCTGGGTGCACAGCATCACTTTACCCGCCATGATTAGCGCTTGCGCTTTGCTGCGCGTCGGCGCCATACCACGGTCCACTAGCAGCTGATCAAGACGAAGTTTAGGCATCAGATGTGCTTAGCAAAAGCAGCGGCTCCAACACAGAAAAATCAAACAACCAGCGAAAACCTTAACGAATTAGCGCATAACCAGCGCCTGATTCAGCTCCTGCGTCAGCTTCCGCTGTGCGTCGGCAATCGCCACCGGCTGTGCAATCACATTTTTGGGCGTATCGGTGGCTTTATCACCAGAAGCGGGCACTGCGTTAGATGGGGCCTTATCAGGCGAAACCTCGTCACGCCAGGGGCTCGTCTCCAAGATCGATACATGCCGGCGGATATACTGGCTAATCTCGTCTGCGGTGAGATTTTTCACCTCCTTATCCGCAAAGAGCGACATTCCCATCAGCGAGATGGCCCTCTCACGCTCTGTACCTTCCGGAATTTGTAGAGCCGTCATCGCCGCGCGTGAGAAAAGCTCACCATGCGCCACTTCCGGCACCATGGTCTCCGCGCGGTTCTTGAACGTGACCGTCATCAACGCGGTGGCCGTGGTGTAGAGGCTTCCCATCGCGAGGGGCACCAGCCACGCCTTTTTACCGAGCTTGGCAACTTTAAGTTCGTTCTCCAGCGTTTTAATCTGTCCTTTGATAAGACCAAGCTCTTTGCTACCCGAAATGAAACGCTCTGCATCCTCAACGGAATGAAGGGTTCCATTGGCTATTTCATTCGCTTTTGTCATCAACTCCGTCTTTTTCGCGGAAATTTGCTGACTATGACTTTGCGCGTGCGCAGGGTCCGAGGGACTTTCTTTCTTTAGGATGGCGTCATAAAGAGATTTCTTTTTGGCGACATCCCAAAAGAAAAGACCATTCTGAATGAAGGTGGTGTACCCAAGAAACCGTAGCGGCGCTTCCTGAAGCCAGGAATAAATGCGCCCCGGAAGGGAATCCTGCAGCTCAGGAGATTGATCTTTTTTCTTCACCTCCGGAAGGAAGATAGCCACGCCATTACCAATAGCGGAAACCAGTCCGGCCAAGAAGAACGGGATACTCCGCGTGCCACCATCATGGCCACCCCAGCCCGACTTCATAATCATCAGCTGCGAAGCAAGGCCAATGCCTTCATTAATTTCAATCACATTGGTGCGCACCACATCTTCTGCCTTACGCAGCACGTGGCGGGACTTATCTTTGATATCTACCGCCACATCGTAGGGCGTCGCATTAACAACAATGCCATTCTTTTGCAGGTCAGTGCGCATCTGCTTGAGAATGGGCGCATACTGCAAATCGCCCGCACCATTTCCGTAAACAGCATAAAGTGCTGAGTTTGCCGCCAGCATCGCCGCACTACGAATCTTATCAGGATCTTTCTCCAAGACCCCTGAAGTTGCCATGAGTGCATGGCCTGCAATCCCTGCAAACCCTGCGGCTTTGAGCGTCCCACCGTGGCGCCAGTGATTAATCCACTCCCCAACCCCTCCTTTGACTGGCGGCTCTATTTCCGTCATCTGCGGAGGCTGTGCATTTACATACCCGACACTCGCAAGGGCGCGGATAAGCTCTTGGGAAGTTGAAAACCCTTCTACAACAAGCGCATGACGGCCATTGACCAATTCCGGATGCGAACGAAGCCCGTGCTCTTGAAGCAGCCTGAGACGCCCTTTCTTGAGGAGCTCCGGCGAGGATGCTGTCTCGTCACGAAAAAGAATCGCACGCGGATAGCCATACTTTGGAAAGGCAAGCGTCGCCTCTCTGATGGCTGAAGCCCCTTGCCACGTACATAGTTGACTGGACATCGTTGATTCCGGTTTTGTTCAGTTTCAGTCTACAGAAGCAATGTTACAGTCACATGACCGTGAGGTGGTTTTCCTATCGGAAACTGAAGACCAATACCGCCGTCAACAGGATCAGAAGCACTGAAAGAATGCGATAGTTTTGATACCAGGCCACTCCGACAAGCTCCTGGCTCTCTTCGGCAAAAAAACGTGGCGTCCAAATATAATTCTCAATCAATGCCTTATCCTGAGGCTCTGTGGCCAGGCTGACCAGCACGAGCGGCACCGTAGAAACCACCAGCAAGATGGGAACGATATAGAGAAAATGGATATTCGTCAGATGGATAACCTCGTTCGCAATAAACAGGCCGATCCCAGCCACCACCCCCGTGATTAACGCAGCAAAGGCCCCTTGTGCGTTGGCGCGGCTCCAGAACGCTCCAAACAGGAACATCGAGACCACCGGCGGCACAGAATACGCCAGAATTGTTTGCAGGTACTTGAAAAGAGAAGGAAAATTCTTAATCATTGGCGCCCAGACAATCGCAATGCACATAAAGGCGATCGTGGTAACGCGCCCGACCAGCAAGAGCTGCTTCTCCGTCAGGTCTGGCCGAAAACGCTGGACAAAATCCATGGTCATGAGGGTCGATGCCGAGTTGATTGTCGAAGCGACAGAAGACATCAATGCCGCCATGAACCCTGCGATGACAAGACCAATCAATCCCGTAGGCAGCAATCCAAAAATCAAGGTTGGATAGACCAAATCAGGTTGCTTCAGGTCGGGATAAAGCAGTATCGCCGCCGTGCCCGGCAACACCATGATAAAAAGTACCGGAAGCTTTAACAGACCAACAAATAAAGCGCCTTTGCGTGCATGGACCACATCCTTTGCACTCAGCATGCGTTGCACCATAAACTGATTCGTGCACCAGAAATAAAATCCCAATAACGGCACCCCCAGCGCCAGGCCGGGCCACGGAACCCCAGGATCATTGATTGGACGAATCAGGCTAAGCTTTTCAGCCGGGATGGTGTTTAACACATGCATCACTCCCCCCGCCTGCTCAAAGGCAAAAATAGAGATCAGCAGGGAACCAAAAAGCAGAAGAACCGCTTGGATGGTCTCGGTGACCATGACGGCCGTGAATCCGCCAATGGTGGTGTAGAGCCCCGTCATCACCGCTAGCCCGGCAATGGTCATCCACATAGGGATCCCGGGAAAGAATTGTTCGACCAGAAGCCCACCGGCGTAAAGGCCCGCGGCGGTATCCACGACGATGTTCAAAAAGAGCGTCAACGCGGCAAAATACGTACGCGCCCGTCCATCAAAACGCCGTTGAAGGTATTCCGGCATCGTGTAGACGCGTGAGCGCATCACAAAAGGTAGCATAAAAATAGCGAAGAACACCAAGACGACGGCGGCCATCCACTCATAATTGAAGACGGAAATACCCGTGGCATACGCATCACCGGCCAGCCCGACAAGGGTGGTGGAGGAGATGTTGGAAGCAAACAGCGCTAGCCCGATAACGGGCCAGGTCATGCTACGACCTGCCAGGAAATAATCACTGGTGTTCTTATTGCGGCGCGAGGCCATCAAGCCGATCAGAACCACAACCACAAAGTACGCTGCAATCA
>DBAU01000042.1 GCA_002291845.1 Alphaproteobacteria bacterium UBA1002
GGCTTAAGCCCTGAAACCTGCCAGCCCCTTACAACGGTTCCGCTTCGACCCAACGAAGAAGAGTATGCCGCTGACTGGTATTATGTCGTTGCGTGGGAGAAGCTTTTATCCAATAGCGATTTTCTAGCGCGCGATGGCAAAGCCAAGTTAGAACCAAACTATGGTAATGGCCCCACGCCTCATCCACACAAAATACGTATTACAAATCCTATTCCACGCCCCAACACGTTTGGCTGGACGTTTCTGCGAGACCTTGCCAGCGCCCCAGCCTCCGGACAGAATATGGGCTATGAACGTATTATGGATCCCAGCCATCCGTTCTCGCCCCGCTGGGATTTTGAAGACAACGACCGCGATAAATACTCCCGGTATACGCTTTTATATCGTTATGGTGACGGCATGAATACCGTGCGCTGCTCGGGCGGTGCTGGAGGAAATAACACCATCAAGGTTGATTTGATGAAATGGCGCGAGCAGCGCTTTGATCGCCATGTCATGTCACGGCTTGCCTTTAACATCATGACCTATCCGTTGCGGTGTGGCCCAGTACGGTGCTGGCGCTTGTGGCGTTGCGATCGCGTGGGATTCTGCTGTTCTACAGAATGGGACCGTGCGGATGTGGTGCGCACCTCATGGTGTAATTTCAGAGCGGGTGGAGATAGCAATCTAACCATGCGACAGTTATGTGAGGCCACTGCAAAGCCTGTGGTACCGGTGAACGTTTTAAAAATGCGCAAAGCTGATAGCACGAATTTTCCCAAAGGCGTTCCCGCTGGCTATCGCTACAAAGACTATTTCGGGAAAAACAGACCCTATATGCGATGCTGGGATACAGGTCAGGAATGCGGACTTGAGGATGGAACAAGTTTTGAAGAAGCCATGCAAAGTGATGAAGGCTCTGAGTACGCCATTATGGGCGCTGGACGCGAAGGAAGGGATGGCAAATCTGAAAGCTGCCTCATGGGCGGCAGTGAAGGACGACTTAACGTACCCACCGTTAGTCCGATTACGGATTGGATGGAGCTAAAACTCTATCAGGTGAATGCCATGAGACGTGGATTATTCTGTTTACCTCGTAATGAAATCGTCAACAAATATGGTGACTCTGAGCAGCTGGTATTAAACATGTCAGGTGCCGCAGTGCAAATGCGCGTACCGAACCCGGAAGACGGACAAATGAACCGCTACACCACAGTTCCGTGGCCAAAAGCATGGCGTGGTTATGTACAGGATGTAGAGCCCAGTCGCCGTTTTCCTTTCTTTGGGGGAGGCTCGCCTAGCCTGTCTACGGGGCTGGATGAAGCGCGCCCCGGAGAAGTGCTGGTCTTTGATGAAGAAGTGGTCATGTCTGGCAGTCCGCGCAATGAAGGGGCAACAACGGATGATCGCACTTGGCGATTACCATTTGTTGCCTATGTCACAGCGGCAAATAACGAATACTCCCGTACTAGCGGAGGCGACGGATCTGCAGGCGGTGGTTCAAGTGATACTCAGGATTTTGTTCGTGTGGTAGCACATAATCACGGTAAGTTTCCCGATGCCTGCGGCAACACACAGGACATGTACATGGGTGAAAGCTTCACTATGTATAAAGATGAGCTTCCTAATTACATTAAGCAGCGGTTGGATCGGGTTGGACATCACACGACATCATGCGCTGACCCGGCAATGAATGATTGCGTCGAGTCGCAGTGGAGCAGGGTCAAGCGCTACAATATCCAAGAGGATGTCAGGGAATGATACGATGGTTTGATTCTCTTCGTTTCTTTTCCCTTGCACTTATATGGCTGGGAATGGCCTCGTACGCTTCCGCACAAAGCGCTGGCAGCGCTGGAGATTTCAGCGGTTGTAAAAATGATTTTTCTGTTGGCGTTAGAGACTCTTTTGACATTTGCCCCAGCGCAATTAGACAACGTATGCTAGAGGGCAGAGATCCTCCGCAGCAGTGGATTATTCGCGGTGGTTCGGGTGAAGAACAACAATCCGGTGCCTACGAAATGGGATCTCGGGCCATGATCCCCACCGGCCTTAAAAATGCGCGCGGTGCTATGCCGCATTATGAATCGGCGGGTTGCGACTATCACGAAAACGGTGGAACGAAACCTGGTGGAGATAGTGTACGGGGTGCACGCGAGGCTTGTAATTCCAGCGGATCGGGTGAGCCAAGTTTTGGCCCGCCGGATATTTCACTGTTACCATTGAGTGGCCTACCGGGCCGACTAACCAGCTGCATTACTGGCCTGTTTGGTGCCATCAATCCGCGCAGCAGCGGTGGTTGCGTTTCCGCCGGGGTCAACATATGCGGTATGGGCTCATTGGGGGGCAATATTTGTGCCGGCACCAACGGCATCCGGGTCAATGGCAACTCTCTTATGACAGGCGTTAATAGCATTAATATTTCAGGCGCGATGGATTCTGGCCCAGCCGCGATGCTTGCTGATGGAACCTCAGCGTTACGCGGACCCATTTCTGTCGCAGGTGATACAATGCTGGAACTTGCGAACGGAACACAGATCAGTGTTTTGCGTGATTCTGTCATTAGTACAACGCAGGATAACTGGTTACAAATTCGCGATGCCGCAGGCAATCTGCTGAGTGAATTTGATCTCACGGCCACCGGTGGGCCTGCTTCATTACGCATACCTAGCGAAGGGGCAGACCTTGACCCTGGCGCACTGAATGCGAATAATTATACCGGACCG
>DBAU01000075.1 GCA_002291845.1 Alphaproteobacteria bacterium UBA1002
CATATACCAGAATCAGGTCCTTTTTCTGGCGGGAAAAAGGCATGTAAATCCTAATAAGGCAGTATGTTAGGAGTCCTGTTGTGCCGATACTTAAAATAACAGGCCACAAATAACCGACGGGATTACGGATGATATGCTGCCATAGTATGCTATGATGAAATTGCTTGAATTCATAGGAGAAATCCTTGCCTATATCATTCGCCCAGCTTAGGGAAAACATATCGAGAGCTAGCCATAGTGCCTCTACTGTGCCAATTAAGAAAGGGACGGCGGCCAACATAAAAATAACAATGATAACATGTGAACAAACGACTGGTTTGCCTGTTACAATCATCCAGAAGCCTAATAGGGGAAATAATGTGCCTAAGGTGAACAAATTTGATGAAAAGAAAGTAAATAAGTTGAGAATGCCAATATCTTGGTATTCCCAGCCTTCTTTGTCAGAACAATTTAGGATGTTGTCATTGGCTCGAATAATCAGTGGTACGGCCTTTTCAGTTTGTCCTTTTAGAAAGTGCCCGTAAGCAAGAAAAATATTTGAATCGATTTCATTACCAGGGCCTCCTTTTTCCACGGCAGCTTTGCAACGCGCTAGAATGAGGTCTGCATCTCCCAAGTTTCTTGCGCTCGAGCAAAGGAAGTAATCAACGTGAGAATAGCCATCCTTGGCTTTCAAAAGAAATTCATCCGCTAGCTTATACTTCTCCAATTTAATGTATAAATAATGTCTACCCCAGAGATAATTGGGATTTTCAGGAGCCAACTCCATAAGCTTGGTATTCCACTTTAGAGCCTCAATAAAATTACCTGTATCAAAATAATTCCATGAGAGGTGCAAAATGACCTTGCGGCAATCCGGGTCGTTCTTGTGGGCATCAAGCAAAGAAGAGCGGTTCTTCGCATTTCCAGATGACAAAACATCACGGGTGGCAATATCGCACCCAATCATGTCTGGATGTTCTTCTTCCTTAGCCTGTGCGGCGAAAGAAAATAGGAGAAAAATAAAGACTAAGAACCTCATTTTTCTCCTCCTGTTGGCACTAGAAGCTTACGCTGATTTCTTCAGCAGTTGCGGCTTGATTTCACGCGCCGTCGGGCCGGTGTAGAGCTGGCGCGGGCGGCCAATCTTCTGTTGCGGATCTTCGATCATCTCTTTCCACTGCGCCACCCAGCCGGCGGTGCGGGCGATGGCAAAGAGCACGGTGAACAGTGCGGTCGGAATACCCATCGCGCGGTAGATAATGCCCGAGTAGAAATCCACGTTCGGGTAGAGCTTGCGCTCGATGAAGTATTCGTCCTCCAGTGCGATACGCTCCAGCTCCATGGCAATTTCCAGCAGCGGCTCGCCCTTGATGTTGAGCTCTTCCAGCACTTCCTGGCAGGTCTCGCGGAGCACTTTGGCGCGTGGGTCGTAATTTTTGTACACGCGGTGACCAAAGCCCATCAGGCGGAAAGGATCGTTCTTATCCTTAGCGCGCCCGATGAACTCAGGGATACGGTCTTTCGAGCCGATTTCCTTCAGCATATGGATCACCGCCTCGTTGGCGCCGCCATGGGCCGGGCCCCACAGGGAAGCAATACCTGCGCCGATGCATGCAAACGGGTTGGCACCGGAGGAGCCAGCCAGGCGCACCGTCGAGGTGGAGGCGTTCTGCTCATGGTCGGCATGCAGGATAAGCAGCTTGTCCATCGCACGGGTGCAGACCGGATTGACCTTGTATTTCTCGCACGGGGTGGAGAACATCATGTGCAGGAAATTCTCGGAGAAGCTCAGCTCGTTATTCGGGTAGATAAACGGCTGGCCAATCGAATATTTATAGCACATGGCAGCCAGCGTCGGCATCTTGGCGATCATGCGCAGGGCTGCCAGCTCGCGCTGCTTGGCATCGGTGATATCGAGCGAATCATGGTAAAACGCCGAGAGCGAGGCCACCGCACCGACCATCACGGCCATCGGGTGGGCACGGCGCGGGAAGCCGCGGAAGAGAAAATGCAACTGTTCATGCACCATGGTGTGTAGGGTGATGGTGCGGTCAAACTTTGTTTTGGCTTCGCCTTCTGGCAGCTCACCGTAAAGCAGCAGATGCGCCACATCCAGAAATTCAACATTCTCCGCCAGCTCATCAATATTGTAGCCGCGATAGCGCAGGATGCCTTCTTCCCCGTCAATATACGTAATCTTCGATTCGCACGACGCAGTGGAGAGGAAACCGGGATCATAAGTGAAATAGCCGGATTCTTTGTACAGGCTGCTGATATCCATCACGTTGGGGCCTTCCGTGCCTTCTAGCACATTGAAGGTGACGGTTTTGCCGTTATCGAGCGTCAGTGTCGCTTTCTTCTCAGTCATGTGTAATCCTTTCCGAGGGTTGGGTCGGTTGCCGAAGACGACTCAAAATTCGCAGAAAACATTTGCTAAAACGTTAATGACTCAACGGGAGATTGATGAGCCTCGCGTTGCATGCGGTTCTAGCCATTCCATTTTTTCTGGAACCGCAAAAAAGATAAATAAAAACAGATACCTGCGTAGAGCTGGATTAGAAGTGTGCGCGTGATAATTGCGGGTGTACCGTCACAAAACTTTCACACGGGTACGATAAAGGACATGGTATTATAAAAAAAATAACAGGGCTCACATGAACGAACTGCCAAAGATTGAGCGCGAAGGGAACGGCTACCGGGTGACGCCGCAGCAGCCCCTGCCGCGAAGCTGGCTGAATGCGGGTACCATGATGGGGGTTTCCGTCGCCGGAACCGCTTTGTTGGCCGCCACACTGCTTGGCCCGGTGATGGGCGCTGGGCTTGTGCTGAACAGCATGCTGGGGGCCGCTCTCTCGGTAGGGGGCATCATAGGTGGTGGTTTAGTGGGAAATATGATCCATCAGCGCCAGGTAAGCCGTGCCGAGCGTGAAGGTATCTTGCTAGAGGATCCGGGGTTTTTTAATCGGGGCTTTTTTGCAGGAGCCATGCAAGGATTCGGAAAAGCCGGCTGGATCACCTTGGGAGCCACGATTGTCGGTTTAATTGGAGGACTGGCAGCGCCGAGTTGGTTTGGCGCGGTGCCTGCCGGGATGACTGCGGTATCTCACGCGATTGCGACCTCTATTGGTGCCGTCGCACTTCCTGCTTTGGTTATTGGTGTTGGGCTGGCTGCCTACAGCGCAGTGAAAGGCTCCCGTGAGCAGCGTGTGGCGATAGAGCAGCAAATCAGTAACATTGAGAACGGTATTATTTATCGAGAGGCGGCGCTGGCCCGTGGGCAACAGCCCGAGCTGGATACCGCGCGTTCTGCCGCTTTGGCCAACAGCGCGGGCGTGGCGGCCGGTGCATCACCGGTGCTCGCCGCCAAGACAGGCGCACTACCGGGCGTTGGTATTCCCGGCCTGGGCGCGCAGGAACAACAATTCACGCCCTATGCCTATAATGGACCGGCAGAGGCGCATCCTGCGTTTCATCGTGATCCTAACGCAAGGTGGGCAGATCACGTTCGGCCGCAACGTTCGGCACCTGCGGTGGTCCAGGCGACCCCCGCAGTCTCCAGCGCCGAAGCACAGCGCTTTACTGAGCGTGTAAATGCGGTTCGTGAGCAGATGGCGAACGCCCAAGCAACGCCCTCGCAGGCCTAGTCATTCCTCGACGATTTTCTGTTTAAAGCGCGATCTCTGAGGCGTTGCCTGTAAATTTGCCCTTTGCGTTCTCTTTCATCGCTGACTTTTTGTTCCACGATCCGGCGTTTGGCCAGTTCCACCCGCTCAACCACTTTGATGACTTCCGGGTAGAGGCGCTTAACAATCACATCCACACCGACAGAGGTGGGATGGATACCATCGGGCTGATTAAACTCGGGCTTACCGGCCACGCCCTCCAGAAAAAAAGGATAAAATGCGATGGGATGAAGGTCGGCAAGTTTGGGATAAACTCGGTTGAAATGCGCCGCATACTCAGCCCCCATACTGGGAGGGGCCTTCATGCCTGTAAGCATCACGTAAATGCCGTTACGCTGCAGTTCGCGGATCATGACATCCAGATTATTGAGCGTGATTTCCGGATCGATACCGCGCAAGAGGTCATTGCCACCAGTGACCAGAACCGCCACATCGGGGCGTAGGGCAATCAGCTGGGGCAAACGTGCCAGTGCGCCCGATGTGGTTTCACCGGAAAGCCCAAGATTAATAAAACGTACATTCTTATTTTTGGTGCTTGCGGCAGTAAGCCTACCCAGCTTTGCCGTCACGCTATCCCTTGCCGGATCCTGCAGGCCAAAGCCAGCGACCAGGCTGTCACCATAAAAAGCGACCTTAAACTCTGCTCCGGCTGCTCTTGCATCATGCACCGCAAGAACACATATCAGCAAAGCGCTTGCGATGAGTGCAAAGGACAAGCGGCCTAAACGGCATTGACCCATCATCATGTAGTGGACTCCCATGTTACCAGAAACTCCCACAACCGAAGCCTTGTTACTGCATCAAGTGCAGTTGCGTCTTGGATCGGCCAATGAAACTATCTCTATTTTAGATAATGTGTCCTTGCAGATAATGCGAGGGGAAACCGTGGCTTTGGTGGGGCCATCCGGCTCGGGAAAAACCTCGTTGCTGATGGTTGCCGCAGGGCTGGAGCCGGCGACGTCTGGCGAGGTCACGGTGGATGGTCAGCGGCTAGATCGCCTGAGTGAGGATGCGCTGGCACGCTTCCGCCGCGACCGTATCGGAATTGTTTTTCAGGCCTTCCATTTGCTGCCAACCATGACCGCGCTGGAGAATGTGGCGCTGCCGCTGGAGCTTTCCGGCATAAGCAATCCGTGGCAACAGGCGCGGCAAGCGCTAGATGCAGTGGGATTAGCGCATCGTCTGACGCATTATCCTGCGCAGCTTTCCGGGGGAGAGCAACAGCGTGTGGCCGTTGCGCGCGCCCTGGTAATGAAGCCACCTATCTTAATGGCGGATGAGCCAACGGGAAATCTTGACCGTGAAACCGGCCGTCACATCATGGATTTACTTTTTTCACTACAGAAGTCCTATGGAGCAACACTCGTCTTGATCACGCATGATGCAGAACTGGCCGCGCGTTGTCAGCGTACTGTGCACATGCAGGATGGCCGTATTCAGGATATTCAGGCGGTCGCATGATGCACACCCCCATACCATTGCTTTTTCGTATTGCCATACGCGACCTGCGTGGTGCGTGGCGCTCTTTTGCGGTATTTCTTTTCTGCGTGATGTTTGGCGTCGCTGCGATTGCCGGGGTTGGACTGATTATCCGTGCGGCCGAGCAGGGCATAGAACGCGATGCCCGCGCTCTGCTCGGCGGCGATTTACTCATTCGTACGCTTTATCAGCCATTACCTGATGATGCGAAAGACTTTCTGGCTCTGCATGGCCGCATTACAGAGCATCTCCAAATGCGAACCATGGCCAGCGCGGAGGGAGGCGCTGAAACGGAATTTCCTCGCCGGACATTGATTGAGCTTAAAGCCGTGGAACAAACCTATCCCCTGGTAGGCGAATTGCAATGTGAACCCCCACTGACTGCGGAAGAAGCATATGGCGTACGTGATGGGCATGCGGGGGCAGTGGTTGAGCAGGATTTGCTGGATAGCATGGGGTTGAAGATTGGCGATTTGCTGAAAATCAATGAGGCAAGCTTTGAAATTCGCGCGCGTATTGTGCAGGAGCCGGATCGCCTGAATGCCAGCTATGCGATTGGTCCTCGTGTGATGATTACGCGCGATGCATTGGCCGCTACGGGGCTTATGCAGCCAGGAAGCCTCGTTTATTATCGCGTTGCTTTCGTGGCGAATGATGGCGTCAAACCTGCAGGTTTGGAGCAGGAAGTCAAAGCACGTTTTGATACAGCGAGCTGGGAAATCAACAACCTGACCAATGCGGCGCCGGGGCTGCGTCGTGCCATTGACCGCATGGGGCTGTTTCTCGGTTTTGCTGCAATTGCTACGTTGCTGATTGGTGGCATTGGGATGGCAAACGCCGTGAGTGGCTACCTGCAACAACGTCGCGTCAGCGTGGCGCGCTTGAAATGTCTGGGCGCGGGACGGATGGGTATTTTTACTATTTATCTCACGCAGGTTGCCCTAATGGCTGCCCTCGGCACGCTGCTGGGGGTACTTTTGGGAATTGGCTTGGAGTATGGCATCCTTGCTACGTTTGGTGACCGCCTTCCTGTGGGAGCGGTGGCCGGGGTCTATGCGCGTCCTCTGATGGTCGCCACGGCGTTTGGTGTGGTGACGGCGCTGGCATTCAGCCTACCCCTTTTATTACAAGCCACCCGGGTGAGTGCAGCCCTTTTACTGCGTGATGCGCTGGCACATACCGCGACGCGGTGGAGTATCTCAGAAGTATTGGTACTTTTCGCGGGAGGTCTTGGACTACTTGGCCTGACCATCTGGTTTACGGGTAATGTACGTCTTAGTCTTTATTTCGCAGTATGTGTGTCTGGTGCGTTGTCGTTCTTTTTGCTGCTGGCATGGGGCGTTCAGCAGGGGGCACGATGGCTTGCTCTTCCGTCCCGAGGTCTACAGCCGTCCCTGCGTCTTGCCATGGCAAGCCTGCAGCGTCCGGGTGCCATTACTCGCAGTGTACTACTTTCACTTGGCTTGGGCATGAGCCTGATGGTCGCTTTGGCGCTGGTGGCACTTAACTTTCATCGTCAGTTGAATGATGACCGTACAAAAGACATGCCCGCCTTTTTCATGGTTGATATTTTACCGATGTTTCAGGAGCCCATGCTTGCGGATTTACGTGCACTCTCCGGCGTGGGTGAGATTGAAGTGATGCCCATGTTGCGCGGGCGAATCGTAAAGGTAAATCACCAGGAAATTATTCCGGCGGATGTCGATCCCAACTATCGCTGGGTGGTGGAAAATGAACGTGGTTTGACCTATGCTAGCAGACTCCCGCGCGGAAATCTCATTACGGCCGGAGCTTGGTGGGATGCGGATCACCAAGGCGAGCCATGGGTGTCCTTGGCGGAGGATGTTGCCAAAGCGCTGGAAGTGAACGTTGGGGATACGGTCACATTTAGTGCGCTTGGTCGTGATATCACGGCGCGTGTGGCCAGTCTGCGTGAGGTGAACTGGTCGTCATTGCAGATGAATTTTTCCATTGTTCTCTCTCCAGGTGCCTTTGGTGACTTACCTGCAAATTACCTCGCTACCGTGATGGCCGAAGACGCATCGCATGGCTCGGTACTACGTTTGCTGGCAGAGAAATATCCTTCTGTCACTGTCGTGCGGCTAAAAGATACGCTACGTCAGGTGGCTAAACTGTTTGATGCGGTCTCCCTGGTGATTCTCACCGTGGCAACCTTGACGATTTTTATCGGCCTTTTTGTCATTGGCGCGGCACTGAATGCCACGCTACAAACCCGTATGTATGAGAGTGTAATTTTGAAGGTCATTGGGCAGACGCGTGGTGATGTGCTTGCCATGCTGCGTCGTGAACTGACCCTGCTGACTATAGTAACAGCATTTCTGGCTTTTGTGATTGGAGCGGTTATCGCCCGAGTGATTGGTGGTCTGATGATGCTGCCCCGTTTCGAGTGGGCGTGGGAAGTTCCTGTGGTGGCACTCGTTCTTGCATTTCCTGCTGCCTGGCTGTTGGTGGGTGTTGCCTCCGGCAAACTTAGCTCGGCTCGGCCATTGGCATTTTTGCGTAATGAATAGGTTTCATTATGGCGACACATGATAAACTATTCTGACACGCACAAAGCCATCCAGAGCTGGTACCTTGCCCATGGGCGTGTTGATCTGCCCTGGCGTAACACCCGAGATGCGTATGCCATCTGGCTTAGCGAGATCATGCTTCAGCAAACGCAGGTAGCTACCGTACTGGCACGCTTCTATTTCCCCTTCCTACAGCGCTTTCCTACGTTGAAAGTACTGGCTGATGCCTCGGAAGAGGAGGTGCTGAAGGCGTGGGAGGGGCTGGGTTATTACTCGCGCGCCCGCAATCTACATAAGGCTGCAAAAATGGCTTCGCCTCACCTACCGTGTACCGTAGAGGGCTTGCTGGCGCTGCCGGGCATCGGTCGCAACACCGCGCATGCAGTGGCCTCGTTTGCGTTCGGGCTGCCGGTGCCGGTGATGGAAGCTAATGTTAAACGGGTACTGCACCGCGTGTTTGCCCGCGAGCGCATGCGTGACGCAGAGTTATGGGATGCGGCGGAAGTGCTGCTCGACCGCGAGGACCCGTTCACGCACAATCAAGCAATGATGGATATTGGCAATTATGTCTGCACGTCGAAGCAGCCGAAATGCCTTGTCTGCCCGCTGAGTGCCATCTGTGAGGGCAAGGCCGCATGGGAGCGCTACCCCGCACGCAAGGAGAAAAAGGTAACGCCCCTGCGTGAGAGAATCATCTTAGTTCCGGTCACACCGGATGGTCGTTATTGGCTGAGTCCCCGCGAAACAAAGCTTCTGGGAGGACTTTATGGCTTTCCCGAGTTTGCAAAGGGAGAGGCGATCACATGGAAAGGGCAAGAGGTGCAGGCCTTATCCCTCATCCCGCTTGGTGGGGTGACATGGACCTATTCGCACTTCAAGCTACAGGGTGAGGTATATCTGCTGCCAGTAGAGCCTCAGGGCGAAAATAGCTGGTATACGCGAGAAGACATTACCCAACTGCCTCTGGCCGGTGTGGATTTGAAGATTGTGGAGATGCTGCCGCATGATTCTGCACTGGCAAGGAAGCCAAGCAGGTAAGAAATAGCATCAATCGTTTCTCTGGCAGATTTGCGGTCTTGCATCCCTCGCTGAATGCTTAATGTCCCTGTTTATGCTTGGCCCAATCTTCTGCAATTGCCATACGGCGTTCAGGGCTTTGTGCATGAACAGCGGCGCGCAGCCAGCCATAGCCCATCAAGGCTGACGCGACAGTGCCAAGCAGCACGCCGAGGCGTGTTTCCACGGTCAGCAGCGGATCATTGAATGCCAGCCCGGCGATAAACAAGCTCATGGTGAAGCCAATGCCACACAGAACGCATACGCCGTAGAACTCGCGCCAGGTGGCATGTTCCGGCAAGCGGGCAAAGCCGCTTCTCATCAAGAATGCGGAGCTGGAGAAAATACCAATCTGCTTGCCGAAGAACAATCCAAGCGCGATGCCCAGCGGTACCGGATCGGCAAGCTGGTGAATGGAAATAGCGCGGAAATCCACGCCGGCGTTAAAGAAGGCGAACACCGGCAGAATGCCATAGGTTACCCATGGTAGCAGCGCGTGCTCCAGACGGCGCAGGGGGGAACGATCGCCGCTGCATTTCAGCGGGATGCTGAAGCCGAGCAGTACCCCCGCGATGGTGGCATGCACGCCCGACGTCAGCACCGCTTTCCAGAGGCACGCGCCGACCAGAAGGTAAAGCCATAGCTTTCCGATGCCACGGACATTCATAAAGAACAGGATGGCCAGCAGTCCCGCGGCTTGCAATAGCGCTTCCACGTTCAGGTTCGCGGTGTAAAACAGCGCGATGATAATGACCGCGCCGAGGTCATCTATCACGGCGACAGCGGTGAGGAACACTTTCAGCCCCAGCGGCACCCGTGAGCCGAACAAAGCCAGAATCCCCAGCGCAAAGGCAATATCGGTGGCGGTGGGGATAGCCCAGCCGCGCAGAGTCGGTAAATCTGCGTTGAAATGCCAGTAGATCAGTCCCGGTACCACCATGCCGCCTGCGGCCGCAACGAAGGGCAATAGCGATTGCCGGACGCTGGCGAGGTGGCCTTCCAGCATCTCTCGCTTGATCTCCATGCCAACCAGCAGGAAGAACACGGCCATCAGCCCATCATTCACCCAGAAATGCAGCGGTTCGTCGAATACCGCCTTGCCGATCCCAACGCTCAGGTGGAGATGCAGCAGCCCTTCATAGAGGTCATGCAGCCCGGAATTGGCGCAGAGAATGGCCACCAGCGTAGCAAAAATAAGGATGATGCCTCCCGCTGATTCCATGGCAAGAAACCGCTCCAGCGATTGGGCGGCGCGCTTGCCAATGCCACCTTCGGTCAGGGCTTTGGGTTCCATCATTTTCTCCTTTTCTGGCGGTACTATAGTGATGGCAGGTGAGCGTGCAAGGTTTCATCTCGCTTGCCATCCCCTCATGCGATTCCATCTTTCGCGGGAATGATAAATGAAGGGCATTTCCCCTTGGCAACCTGCCGTTTCCCGCGTATGTCTGAAGAACCCATTAAAATCCTACTTCTGGAGTCAGGTATCATGTCTCGTACCGCTACTGCTGCCAAGTCGATTACGGCTGCTGAAATCACCACCGGCCCGTTGCCCGGGTCCAAGAAGGTCTATGTGCAGAGCGAGCGTATGCCTGAGGTGAAGGTAGCGATGCGCGAGATTCAGCTTTCCGCGAAGGCGGGCGAGCCGAACGTCACGGTCTATGACCCCTCCGGGCCGTACACAGATGCCAGCGCGGATATCGATATCCGCCAGGGACTGCCCAAGCTGCGCGACGCATGGATTCGCGCGCGTGGCGACGTGGAGGAGTATAACGGCCGCGACATCCAGCCGCAGGATAACGGCTTCAAAGACTGGCAGGCGGGCACGCCTGTGGAGGCGTTCCCCAACGTAAACCACCAACCGCTGCGTGCTAAGGCAGGTATGGCGGTTACCCAGATGGCCTATGCTAAGCGCGGCATCGTCACGCCGGAGATGGAATACATCGCCATCCGCGAAAATGAAGGCCGCATGCAGGCGATGGAAGCCATGAAGGGCGGTGAGGGCTTCGGCCTCAAGCTGCCGAATCTCATCACGCCGGAATTCGTGCGTGACGAGGTGGCCCGTGGACGCGCTATTATTCCCGCAAACATCAACCACCCGGAAGCCGAGCCGATGATCATCGGGCGGAATTTCAAGGTGAAGATCAACGCTAATATCGGTAACTCTGCGATCACCTCGTCGGTGGCGGAAGAGGTGGAGAAGCTGGTGTGGGCGATCCGCTGGGGCGGCGACACGGTGATGGACCTCTCCACGGGCCGCAATATCCACAACATCCGTGAATGGATCATCCGCAATTCGCCGGTGCCGATCGGTACGGTGCCGATTTACCAGGCGCTGGAGAAGGTCGGCGGCGTGGCCGAAGACCTGACCTGGGAAATCTTCCGCGATACGCTGATTGAGCAGGCGGAGCAAGGGGTGGATTACTTCACCATCCATGCGGGTGTGCGGCTGCCGTTTGTGCCGCTTACTGAGAAGCGCGTGACGGGCATCGTCTCGCGCGGCGGGAGCATCCACGCC
>DBAU01000095.1 GCA_002291845.1 Alphaproteobacteria bacterium UBA1002
GTGATGGTCACCCACGACCGCTATTTCCTAGATAACGTCACCGGCTGGATTCTGGAGCTGGATCGCGGCTCGGGCATTCCCTACGAGGGCAATTACACCTCCTGGCTGGAGCAGAAGAAGAAGCGCCTCGAGCAGGAGGAAAAGGAAGAATCCTCCCGCCAGAAGGCCCTGGAGCGCGAACTGGAATGGGTGCGCTCCTCACCCAAGGCGCGGCAGGCCAAATCCAAAGCCCGCCTTAAGGCCTATGAGGAATTGCTGGCGAAGGAAGGCCCGCGCCAGACCGGACAGGCGCAGATCATTATCCCGGCTGGGCCGCGCCTCGGCCAGAAAGTCATCGAGGCGAGCCAGCTGCAGAAGGGCTTTGGTGACCGTCTGCTCATTGACGATCTCTCCTTCTCACTGCCACCCGGCGGCATTGTCGGCGTGATCGGGCCAAACGGCGCGGGCAAAACCACCCTGTTTCGCATGATCACCGGCAAAGAACAGCCGGATGCGGGGACCTTCACCGTCGGCGAAACGGTGGTGCTGGGTTATGTGGATCAGTCACGCGATGCACTGAACGATAACGCGTCCGTGTGGGAGGAAATCTCTGGCGGGCTGGAGGAGATTGAGCTGGGCAAAACCAAGATGAAAAGCCGCGCCTACTGCGCTGCATTCAACTTCAAAGGCTCCGACCAGCAAAAGAAGGTCGGCATGTTATCGGGCGGGGAGCGCAACCGCGTGCATCTGGCGAAAATGCTGAAATCCGGCGTCAACGTGCTGCTGCTCGACGAACCGACCAACGACCTTGACGTGGAAACCCTGCGTGCGCTGGAGGAAGCGCTGACTGAGTTTGCCGGCTGCGCCGTCATCATCAGCCACGACCGCTGGTTCCTGGATCGCTGCGCCACGCATATCCTCGCCTTTGAGGGGGATTCGCACGTCGAATGGTTCGAGGGCAATTATGCGGATTACGAGGAAGACAAAAAGCGTCGCTTAGGCGAAGCCTCCGTGACGCCAACCCGCATGCGCTTCAAGCCGCTGACCCGTAAAGCCAGCTAGCGGGATGGCCCTTGCGATGGCCGCTGGGCCTCACGCTCGGTAAATCGCGTCTGCGCCGAGATCTCCGGACGCAGAGGGAGTTGCAGTGCCGTCCCAATCTGCTTTGCCAGCGCAATGAAGGGATCATAGCTCCGGTCGCTATCGCGCTTGGACACCAGCGGCACGCCCTGCAAGGCAAGTTGTGGCACCAAGTTTGTGGGGTCGCCATCACTAAACATAATGCACGGGATACGTGCAGCTTTGGGGATGCGCGTCGCAAGCCATTGCAGACCGGCCGGGTATTCCTGCCGCAGGCCGCGCGTCGCGGAGTCTACGGGGGAGCGTTTCGCCATATTATCGGTCACAATCACCGAAGGGGTGATGTTCCGTGAACGCATCAGGCCGCTGGAGCCACGTGGGCGGACGGCATCCCCGCGGATCACCGCATTTAGCTGCGCATGATCAGGCAGGGTAATGACCTCAAACGGGGCATCATACAGCTCCTGCAGAACGTTTTCCAGGCGGCCACGGATCATGCGTGCCCAGCTACATTCATCTTCCACGCATACAATGGTATAGGGTGCAGGACGCGGCGAGCGGGACGTGGGCGTCGACATCGGCGTGGCCCTTTCTGTGTGGCATACGCGAGGAGCACATAATGGCACCACTTGATGACGATTTTATGAAGGCCGCCAAACACTTAACGACGAAGCGAACGCCTAGGCTTATGAGTTAGCGTTGGCTTTCGCCTTAGCCGCGAGCTGTTCAATGAGGAAATCCAGGCCTTTACGGCTCACGACGGCATCAAATTCCGACCGCTGGGTCGCAATCAGGCTGACGCCCTCGACCACGATGTCATAAATCTGATAAACGCCTGCTTCTTCACGGATTTTATAATCTACCAATACCGCAGGCTGGCCGCCCGGACGCAGAATTTCCGTACTCAGCATATACTGCGCATTCCCCATATCCTGTGCTTTGAGGATATTGAATTTCTCGCCGCTATACTCCTTCAAACGATTCACATAACTGTTAATAATAAAGGACTTATAGTTCTCGATGTAGGATTGCTTCTGGGGGTCCGTGGCCGTGCGCCAGTGGCGGCCCAAGACGAAACGGCCCACCCAGTCGATGGCAATATTGCCCTCAAAAATCTGTTTCAGGGCAACATCCTTCTGGTTGAGGTCGGTTTTACCGTCCTCCAGAACCGCGACGACGCGGCCCGCCAGATCCTCGACAAATTGCTTGGCACCATTTTGGTCCCCCGCAAGCGAGGCCTGGGGCAGCAACAACCCAAGGATGAGGAATAGGGCGGAAAGACGCTTCATCGACTATTCTGCCTTTTCTTCCGTACCACTGGTTTTCAGATTGATCGGCCCCGTGGTTTTCGGTCCGCCATTAATCCGGCCGGCACGGTTCTCGATGAGGGCTACACGGCGTTGCAGATAGGCGCTGCGGAAAGTGGCATAGGGATCGAGCGAGGTGCGGTAGATCTCATCCGTGGTCGGCAGGATATTGGCGCGGGTATCAATCGCGCTGGCAATCGTGCGGGCGATCACGAATTCATCATCCGCGTAGTTGAACGGATCGCTGAACCAGTCGACCACCGTACCGCTGATACCGCGGGTAGAGCTAGGGCCGAGGATCGGAATCACGATGTATGGACCCGCTCCGACACCATAATGGCCAAGGGTTTGCTCGAAATCCTCATCTCGCACGCTGATGCCGGCGGGCTCGGTGACGTCAAACAGACCGCCCACACCGACGGTGGAGTTCAGGATAAATGACCACAGTGCAGAAAACGCGTTTTGCGGATCAAGCTGCAGAGTGGAGTTGAAGAAAATCAGCGGCATACGCAGGTTGGTCAGCACATTGCTCACACGCTGGCGACCGAATTCTGGCACCACATAACGATAACCGGTGGCCACGGGGCGCAGCAGCACGGTGTCCACGCCTTCGTTGAAGCGGAAAATGACGCGGTTCACGGACTCCAGCGGATCATTGATATCACCCTCTGCCGTCGGATTCGCCGCGCAGCCAAGGAGCACCAACGCCACCAGTCCCGCGCGCCCATACCGCCAGCTTTGCGCCATTCCGCGGGAGATTTTCGCCGCACTACGCTGAATCATGTCCACACTCGCCGAAACCATAACTACACTTTCTATAGGATTTTAAAGGCACACTCTCTGGAATCCGCTACAAAAAACGTCAACAGATTTTGGAAAGCAAGCGCAGATCGCACTATCGTATAATAAGATTAAAAAATTACGCTAGAGGATCACTATGCGTTATTTGTCCTATCTCGACTGTTTGGTCAACTGTGCTAACTTTGCCACAGGGGCGCACGGGATATGAGTACCCTGGGACAGCGCGTCTATTACCAGCGGCTTAAAGACCTTTTCGCGCAGGCCCCTTCCTGCGTTTCATTTGAATTTTTTCCCCCAAAAACCCACGAAGCCGAGGAAAAACTATGGGCAACGCTGCAATGGCTGGCACCGCTGAAACCCGCCTTTGTCTCCGTCACCTACGGCGCGGGCGGCACCACCCGCGAGCGAACCCATGCGACGGTGGCACGTATCCTGAAAGACACGCCGCTCACGCCCGCGGCGCATCTGACCTGCGTCGGAGCCAGCCGCGCCGAAATTGACGCGATCGCCACCGAATATTGGGAGCTCGGGGTACGCCACATTGTCGCGCTACGCGGCGATTGTGCGGAGGGCAAGCCTTACACCCCGCACCCGGACGGCTATGCCTATGCGTGCGATCTGGTGGAAGGCCTCCGCCGCATCGGCGACTTTGAAATCAGCGTAGCGGCCTATCCGGAAGTACATCCGGAAGCCTTCAGCCGTCAGCAAGACCTCGACAACCTGAAGCGCAAGATTGACTGCGGGGCGACGCGGGCCATCACCCAGTTCTTTTTCGATGCCGAGATTTATCTGCGCTTCCGCGACATGGCCGCGCGCCGGGGTATCACGGTGCCGATGGTGCCGGGCATTCTGCCCGTGACCAACTACGCCCAGCTAACGCGTTTCGCCAAAATGTCCGGGGCGAGCGTGCCCTCATGGATTGCCCATCTGTTTGATGGGCTGGATGATAACCCCGAGCTGCGCAATCTTGTTTCTGCCTCGATCGCGGCGGAGCAATGCCGCCTGCTGCGCGGAGAGGGCGTGGAGGAGTTCCATTTCTACACGCTCAATCGCGCCCGCCTGACCATGGCCATCTGCCACATCCTTGGCGTACGTTCAGAGGCTGCGCGCGGGGCTGTAGAGGGCTAAACCGCGGATGACTGGCTGAGCACCACCACACGCGCACTGCCATAGGTGCGGTCAGTGACCATTGTCAGCCCTTCAGGTGCCGTAAAATCTTCCCGTGCCGACATCTCCGCCACAATCAGGCCGCCCTCAGCCAGCCATCGCCCTGCCATTACGGCACGCAGAATACCCGGGAGCAGCTCCTTTTTATACGGGGGATCGATAAAGACCACCCGGCACGGCTCGGGGGCCGGGGGGAGTTGCGTGGCCTCGGCGCGCAGCACGGTGCAATGCGCTGTCTCGCGGAATTTCTCCGCCGAGGCGCTCACCAGCGCCAGGGCCTCCCGCGTGCGGTCGATAAAATACGCGTGGCGCGCGCCGCGTGAGAGCGCCTCCAGCCCCATCGCGCCGGAGCCGCAGCAGATATCGGCCACCGCGGCGCCGGGCAGCATCGGCCCGTCGGGGTGATGGGCATGCATCACGATGTTGAAAATGGCCTCCCGCGTGCGGGCACCGGTGGGGCGGATGTCGCGGCCCTGCGGCGCTTCCAGCTTACGGCCCCGGTGCTTGCCCGCGATGATCTGCATCACACCACCTCCGTAATGCGGTAGCCATCGGCCTCCAGCGCAGCGCAGGCCGCGGCCCAGTGCGCCTCGCGCACCAGCAGGTAATCGGTGTCATGGGTAGAGACCGCAAAGACGGGAATGGCGGCATCGGCCAAGGCACGGGTGAGGCGGGCGAGAATCCCGGTCAGCGCGAAATCGAGCGTCCCGGCTACGCGCAACGCCCGCCACCCGGCTTCCGTTTTCTCGGCATCCGCCGGGGCTTCCGCCTCGGGGCCGACCCAGCTGATTTCATCCGGCGTGATGGAGAGGAAACGGCACGCGGCATCGCGCACAGAAGGCAGCGGCGGCAGGCTACGTAGGCGGCAGACGGAGTAGCGGCCGGGTAAAGCGGTCAACTCCATCAGCCCGCCACCTTTCCCAGCTGATCCTTCAGCACTTTGCGGCTGATCTCCTTCACCTCACCGGCAGGCAGGCTGCCCAGCTGGAACGGCCCATACGCCACGCGGATCAGGCGGCTCACCGGATGGCCGAGATGCTCAAATAGCTTACGGATCTCACGGTTCTTGCCTTCGCTGAGGGTAACACTGAGCCAAGCATTGCTTTTATTGGCCGATTCCACGTCGGCTTCCACCGGCTGGTAGCGCACGCCATCCACCGTCATGCCACGCGCCAGCGCTGCCAGCGACCTCTCGCTTGGCGTGCCAAACAGGCGCACCCGGTAGCGCCGCCGCCAGCCGGTCTGCGGATGCTCCATATGCCGCGCCATGGCTCCGTCATTGGTGAGCAACAGCAGCCCCTCGCTGGTGAGATCGAGCCGGCCGACGGAAATCACCCGCGGCATGCCGGGCGGCAGATGCTCAAACACGGTCGGACGGCCCTGTGGGTCGCGGTGGGTGGTGACCAGCCCC
>DBAU01000055.1:0-355 GCA_002291845.1 Alphaproteobacteria bacterium UBA1002
CCCATTAATGCCTGTAGCGCCTGCTTTTGGGCGTCCGTCATGCCGGGGACATTGAAGTTAATGCCTTGCGCGAAGGCGGGGAAGGCAAAGAGCGTCACAAAAAGAAAAATCTGTTTCATCATCATCCTGTTTTTACCGCGAGCGTACGTAGGGATTTGCTACGCCGCAATCCCGTACTGCGGCGCGTAGCGATCCAGCGCGGAAATTACGGCGGCGCCCATTTCGGTGGTGGAAACAAGCTTCGCGCCTGGCGCCATGATGTCGCCGGTGCGGATGCCTTCGGCCAGCACTTGCGCGACGGCGTATTCCAGCAGGTCCGCCTCGCGGCCCATATCGAAGGAATAGCGCAGCATCA
>DBAU01000055.1:676-6449 GCA_002291845.1 Alphaproteobacteria bacterium UBA1002
TCGAAGGAATAGCGCAGCATCATGGCCACGGAGAGGATGGTCGCCAGCGGATTCGCCTTGTTCTGCCCCATGATATCCGGCGCAGAGCCGTGCACCGGCTCATAGAGCGCCGGGCGCGAGCCATCGGCGCGTGCTTCACCCAGCGAGGCAGAGGGCAGCATACCAAGGGAGCCGGTGAGCATGGCGGCACAATCAGAGAGAATATCGCCGAAGATATTCCCGGTCACCATCACATCGAACTGCTTGGGGTTGCGTACCAGCTGCATGGCGGCGTTATCGACATACATGTGCGAGAGCGCCACATCCTTATATTCCGCATCGCCAAGTTTCTGCATCTCCTCGCGCCACATCTCGGTGGTCTCCAGCACGTTGGCCTTATCCACAGAGCACAGCTTCTTGCCGCGCTTGCGGGCCAGCTCAAAGGCTACCTTGCCGATACGGGTGACTTCCCAGTCATGATAAATCATCGTGTTACGGCCTACGCGTGCGCCGTTTTCCACGGTTACGCCGCGCGGTTCACCAAAGTAGACGTCACCGGTCAGCTCACGCACGATCATGATATCCAGACCTGCGATGACATCGCGCTTCAGAGTCGAGGCCTCGGCCAGCGCATCAAAGCACAGCGCGGGGCGGAGATTGGCAAACAAGCCCAGCTCCTTGCGGATGCCGAGCAGGCCGCGCTCAGGGCGCACCGAATAATCCAGAGGCTCCCATTTCGGGCCGCCGACCGCACCGAGCAAGATGGCATCGGCCTTATGTGCTTTCTCCAGCGTCTCGGCGGGCAGGGGGGTGCCGGTCTCGTCATAGGCCGCGCCGCCGATGAGCGCATGCTCCGTTTTGAACTGCACGCGGCTGTAGGTGGAGAACCAGCCAAGGATTTTCACAGCTTCGCCAACGACTTCCGGGCCAATGCCGTCGCCGGGAAGCAGAAGGATGGTTTTCGTCGTCATAGGCGGCCTCGATTAGAAAATGGCGGGAATCGGGCATCCTCATACAGCAAACCGTGCCGTTCGCACAGCGAAAAAACTTTAATCCAATCTTAATAATGCTTACGTCGCCTGAGGGTTATAGTCCCCGCACAAGGACAACACATGACACTTTCCGATCACAAAGGCCCCCCTTACGCTTCCAGCCCCAGCCTTGATGAGCGCATCATTCAGGAGCTGGCGGATGTTAAAGCCCACATCGACCGGCTGGCGGTGACGCAGAAAACCTCCCCGCTTCCTCCCGGGCAGGAGCTGTCCATCTCCTGCCGCCGGCTGCTTTCCGACATCACCAAGGTGGTGGCCTATCGCGTCAATTACCTGTCGGGGCGCGGGCGTATCCATCTGGAAGAGGCCCTCGATGCCTGGGATGAACTGAGCACCCCCGCCCTGTCCGGCTTCGATGCGACCGGTCTGGCGCTTGCACTCTCCAGTCACTGGAAACTCCGTCTGCAGCCGCGTGCGGAGTGGCAGGCGCAGTGGTTCGTCCATTCCCGGCGGCAGCTGGCGCAGATGGACGACGAGCTGCTCGTCACCAGCCTTTATGCGGTCTCCATGCTCGGAATGCATCCCCCGGAAGACTGGATGCAGGCGTGGCATGACGCCGCCTGCGCGCGCTGGCCGAATTTCAATGAGCAGGCCTTTAGCAATGCTTCCTACGCGCTGGCCGGGCTGAGTCTGGAAGGTGTCGAAGTGCCTGCGGAGTGCCGCGAGGTCATCACGCATGAAATCGGCACGCGAACGAGCGCGACGCTGAGTGTGATTAATCAGCTGCACGCGGTAACCACCCTGCTTCAGATTCCTGAGCCCTCCTGGCTCGCGGAAGGCAAGGGCAAGCTGCGCGAAAGCACCCCGCCCCCCTCTCGCCAGAGCACGCTGGAGCAGGATTTCTTTTCACATTTCAAGCCATTGGTGCAGGCTCAGAAGGGGCAAGTCTCCCTGCGCCGCGAGGTGTGGTCGCCGAAGACCTGCACGCACATCGATGCGGTAGTGAAGTATCACCCTCGCGCCCCCGACGAACCACTAGCGACGCTGTACCTGCAGCTGGATGGAATCTCGCATTTCATCAAGAACGATATCGGCGAGCGGATGCTCGACGGCCCCAGCCGTATCCAGAGCGCGGTCCTGCAGAGCCAGCTCGGACCGACCGAGGGCATATACCGCCTGAGCGGCCGGCATTTTGCCGGAGGCCCGGAGCACGCTGCGATAGAGGTGATGGAGGCGCTGATGAAACTGGCTAAAGCGACACCCGCTATCAACGGCGTCCAGTCCCAGCAGCATAAGGGGCGGGGAGTGGAAATATCCCCGGATACGCGCTCAATACGTTCAGGCAGCGCTGAACAGCCACGGCGCGATCTGGCGCTGTGACTGCTCATACGTCGAAATCTGCCCGGTTTTCTGCATCGTCAGACCGATATCATCGAGGCCGTTGAGCAAGCAATGCTTGCGGAAGGGGTCCACCTCGAAGGAAAAGGCATGATTACCCGTGGTCACGGTCTGTTTTTCCAGATCCACGGTGATCGTCTGCTGCGCATCGGCGGCTTGCATCAGCGCATCGACCTGCGCTTGGGGCAGGGCCACGGGCAGAATGCCGTTTTTGAAGCAGTTATTGTAGAAGATATCCGCAAAGCTTGGCGCAATCACGCAGCGGATGCCGAAATCGAGCAACGCCCAGGGGGCATGCTCACGGCTGGAGCCGCAGCCGAAATTATCGCCGGATACCAGAATCTCCGCGGTGTCATACGGCGCATTATGGAGCACGAAATCGTCGATGCGCGTCCCATTGACGTCATAACGCATCTCGTAAAACAGCCCTTCTCGCAGGCCGGTGCGCTGAATGGTTTTCAGAAACTGCTTGGGGATGATCATGTCGGTATCGACATTCTGTAGCGGCAGCGGCGCGGCAATCGCGGTAAGGGTGGTGAAGGGTTTCATTTATCGTCTCCTTTGGGGCGTAGAGAGGGCATTGCGATTGCCCAGCAATTTTTCGCAGGTGTCTTGTATACAATCATCAAGAAGTTCACAAAAGAACATGTGGTTGATCTCACCCTTAAAAAATTCTTTTTCAGGCAATTTTTTCAACACCCCTGCTTGATAGAGACTACCAAGAATATTCATCATATCTTCTATAATGCCATCGATTTTGCTTGAATCCACGCGAAGCACGCCGTCTGTTAGGCGCATGCTTCGTTCAACCGCATAATGACCAAGGTCTTCTCTTAAATCTTCAATGAGCAGATTGGGGTCATCAGCATCGTCTGTCGTTGAGTTTTGAAGGCGAATGGCCTCGTCATCGGAAGGATCAAAATTAATTCCCAGCCTTTCACCGACCCGCGTAATAAACGCGGTAGAAAATTCATCCAATGTGGGTGGTTTGGGGCGTACCCAACTCGACGGGGATTGATCGCTCATGGACGTTACTTTCCTTTTGTTTCCGTGGTGTTCAATCGGTCAAAATAGCCATCGTTGCGTAAATCGATGATCTGGCGATTGCCATCCTTCGGTTGAGGCAGACTGCGGCGCTCATCGGGCGTGCAGGCTGCGAGAAAAACGGCGGTGAGGAGAAGGCAGGGTATCAAGCGCATGGCAATTACCGGTCTGTGTTATCATCAACGTTGTTAAACTGCATAAAATCTTCCAGCGGGCACTCTGCCGCCTGCTGGTTCATTTCCTCATCGCACGGCAGAGGCGCGGGAGGGTGTGCCTCGCAGGCAACAAGCATTACACATGGCAGGAGGTAAGCCAGCATTCTGCACATCATGCGCACTCCTTCAGTTTCCAGATGTCCGGGCTGGAAATAACCTCGATGTTGCGGCGGATTTTTTCTTCCGGCCAGTCCCACCATTGCACGTCCAGCAGCATGGCAATCGTCGCCTCATCAAAGCGGTATTTGACGACCCGTGCCGGGTTGCCAACCACAATCGCATAGGGCGGCACGTCCTTGCTTACCACCGCCTTGGTGCCAATCACCGCGCCATGGCCAATGGTCACCCCGGAGAGGATCGTCGCGCCCAGCCCGACCCACACATCATGGCCGATCACCACGTCACCCTTGGCGGTGGGGCATTCGCCGCGTGCACCGGGCCACAGATCTCCAAGCGATGAAAAAGGATAGCTCGATACGTGATGGATGGGATGATTCCCGCTCATCAGGATTTGCACGTCCGGCGAAAACGAACAGAATTTGCCAATGATGACCTTCTCCTGCCCAATCAGCCAGCGGATTTGCGGTGTGCCATAGCTATAGTCACCAATGCTGACATTGGGGTGCTGAATCTGGTCTTTCATGTAGCGGAAATTCGGAACCATCTGCGATTCCGAACCTGTATTCACCGGCCTGAAGATTCCCCCCTGCGCCGATGACATAATTAGCTCGCGGCCTTCATCTCACCGTCAAAGGTGCGTACATCGACCAGATGACCCGCAATCGCTGCGGCCGCAGCCATGGCCGGGCTCATCAGATGCGTGCGCCCGCCGCGCCCCTGGCGCCCCTCGAAATTGCGGTTGGAGGTGGAGGCACAACGCTCGCCGGGATCGAGCCGGTCAGCGTTCATCGCCAGGCACATCGAGCAGCCTGCTTCGCGCCACTCGAAACCCGCTGCCGTGAAAATGTGATGCAACCCTTCGGCTTCTGCCTGTTCTTTCACGAGGCCGGAACCGGGGACGACCATCGCCAGCTTCACGTTACCTGCAACTTTGCGGCCTTTCGCCACCGCCGCGGCGGCGCGCAGATCCTCGATACGGCCATTGGTACACGATCCGATGAAAATTTTATCCACCGGCACTTCGCTGAGCGGGGTGCCGGGGCGCAAGCCCATATACTCCAATGACCGCTTCACGGCGGCACGGCGGTTTTCATCGGCGAACGCTTCCGGGGAGGGGACAGTGTCCGTAATCGGCAGCACGTCCTGCGGCGAGGTACCCCAGGTGACCTGAGGGGCAATCTCCGCAGCGTTGAGCGTCAGCTCCGCGTCGAATGTTGCGCCCTCATCGGTGGAGAAGCTTTTCCAGTATTCCACGGCGGCGTCCCAGTCCTTGCCCTGCGGTGCCATGGGGCGGCCTTTCAGATAGGCGAAGGTGGTCTCATCCGGCGCGATGAGGCCCGCGCGTGCGCCCGCTTCAATCGACATGTTGCACACCGTCATGCGGCCTTCCATGCTGAGCGAACGGATCGCCTCGCCCGCGTACTCGATTACATAGCCCGTGCCGCCGGCCGTACCAAGCTTGCCGATGATGGCAAGCACGATGTCCTTCGCGGTGACGCCGAGTGGCAGCTGACCGTTCACGGTGATACGCATGTTTTTGGCACGTTTCTGGATCAGCGTTTGGGTCGCCAGCACATGCTCCACCTCGGAGGTGCCAATGCCGAACGCCAGCGCGCCGAACGCGCCATGCGTGGAGGTATGCGAATCTCCGCAGACAATGGTCATACCCGGCTGGGTGAAGCCCTGCTCCGGGCCGACGATATGCACCACGCCCTGACGCTTGTCGTCCATGCGGAAATAGCGCACGCCGAACTCGGCGCAGTTCTTCTCCAGCGTTTCCACCTGGATGCGTGAGGTTTCGTCCTTGATGCCCTGCAGCCGGTCCGGCGTGGTGGGCACGTTATGGTCGGCCACCGCCAGCGTCGCATCCGGGCGATGCACTTTACGGCCCGCCATGCGCAGCCCCTCAAACGCCTGCGGCGAGGTCACCTCATGCACGAGGTGGCGGTCAATATAAAGCAGGCAGGTGCCATCGGGCTGCGCATCCACAAGGTGGCGCTCCCAGATTTTGTCAAACAGGGTCTT
>DBAU01000004.1 GCA_002291845.1 Alphaproteobacteria bacterium UBA1002
ACAAGCAAGAGCATCCACGGAGACTTACATAAAGCGGTCGGAGTTTTTTGGAACTCCTGTAAATAATCCTATCGCTTCAGTGGTTATCCCCCTTTATCAAACATTGGATTATCTGTCTTGCCAGCTTGCGTCATTCAGCGGCGATTCTGCGATGCAAAACGCAGAAATCATTTATGTTCTTGATTCTCCTGATCAGGAAAGAAGGGTTGTCGAGATTCTGAGTTCACTTATTCCAATTTATAACATCTCGGTACGTCTCCTAGTTCTGTCAAAGAATGCAGGATATGCAACGGCAACCAATATCGGTGCGCATGCCGCACACGCGCCTTACGTACTTCTACTAAATTCTGACGTGGTTCCTACACGGCATGGCTGGCTTGCTGGCATGCTCGCATTTTATGAACAACAGGATAACGCAGGGGCCGTGGCTCCCAAGCTGCTTTATGAAGATGACAGTCTCCAGCATGCAGGGCTTTATTTTGCAAAAAGCAACCGTGGGGATTTTTATGAAAACCTGCATTACTTTAAGGGCTATCCAGCGACATACCCGGATGCACAGGTAAGCCGCGAAGTGCCAGCCGTTACTGGCGCTTGCATGCTGATGAAGAAAGACACGTTTTTACACGCCGGGGGCCTGAGTACAGACTACGTTATAGGTGACTTTGAAGATTCTGATCTCTGTTTACGCTTGTACGCAAACGGCTATCGGCATTTTTATCTGGCATCAGAAACGCTATATCATTTTGAGCGTCAATCGATGAACCATACGCATGCAAGCCATCTGGCTCGCTATCACATCAACGCCCGTCTTCAGAGTGCCCGCTGGAGCGAATTACTCCCGCACGTGGTACAAGCATATGAAAACACCTAAACGTCAAAGTGCACCGGCACCAAACAGGTCCACCCGCACATCATCGCTGTCTACAAAAAAGAAAGCCCCAGAAAAGGTACTGATGATAGCGCATAATCACCCAGGTTTTTTTCCTGGTGGTGGCGAAATATTTGCGTATCGGATGTTTTTAGAACTTAAACGGAATGCTGCCTACACTACGCTCTTTCTAGGCGCTACAGGAAAGCAGAACCGAGAACCCCATCCAGGAACGCCATTCCTCGCTTATGAAGGACGAGAGGATGAATATCTTTTTTGGGGCGATCACTTTGATTACTTCCAACAATCACTGCGTGACTCAGAGTTTTTGTATCGTGATTTCGCCAATTTTCTAACATTGCATCGCCCCTCAGTAATCCACTTTCATCACACGCTTCGTCTTGGGGTAGAAGCACTGACCGTTGCCCGACGCACGTTACCCGATGCACGGATCATATACACGTTGCATGACTTTATTCCCATGTGTCATCGTGATGGGCAAATGATACGGGTAGGAACAAATGCTTTATGCGAGCGCGCGACACCTGCACGCTGCCATGAGTGCTTTCCAACGATATCTTCTGCGCGCTTTAAAGCGCGAGAGCTCTTTATAAAAGCTCACTTTCAACACGTAGATATGTTTGTTTCACCAAGCGAGTTTCTTGCTGAGCGCTATCGCCAATGGGGAATACCGACCGATAAAATCTCCGTTATTGCAAATGGTACGCCCACACCGCAAAGGACATTATCACAAAAAAAGACGCTCCCACGCAGTAACAACCAACCGGTGCGTTTTGGCTATTTTGGGCAGATTTCATCCTATAAAGGAACCATGCTGCTTCTAAAAGCTGCGCAAGAGCTTATCAACGATGGCTTTAATAATATAGAACTGCATATTCATGGAAACATTCACTTCCAAAGTGACGACTTTAAAGAAGAATTTGAATCAACCATTGCCAAACTCGCTCCGCGAGCACAATTTCATGGGGTGTATCCGCCCGAGCAGATCAGTCACCTGATGCATGGAATCGACTGGGTAGTGGTGCCCTCCATCTGGTGGGAAAATGCCCCTCTGGTTATCTCCGAAGCGTTGCGGCACCAAAAGCCAGTTATTTGCAGCGACATCGGCGGAATGGCCGAGTTGATTCAGCATGAAGTCAATGGATTGCATTTTCGGGTCGGTGATATGGCATCCCTTGTTGATGCCATGCGTCGTACAATGACCGAGAAAGGCCTTCAACAACGTCTGATTAAACAGATTACTCAACCACTCACCATTAAGGAATGCGTGCAACAATATATGCATCTTTATGTACAGAAAAAAACGATGTTGGACGCAAACATAAGGTCCCCAGCGCACGCATGAAAGTAAGGGAAAACAAATGACCCCCCGCGTAATGGTGATTGGAGGGGCGGGCTATATTGGCTCACATATGGTACGTCGTTTGCAGCGCGAGGGGCTGAACCCAGTCGTGCTGGATAATCTGATATGCGGTCATGCAGATGCGGTGAAGGATGTCGAGCTGATCATTGGCGATTGTGGCGATGCGTCACTGATCCAGGCACTATTCACCGAACGCCCCTATGATTGCGTCATGCATTTCGCCTCTTTTAGTCAGGTCGGCGAATCGATGCTCGATCCATCACGCTACTATGAAAACAACGTCGCGCGCACCATTACTTTACTAAACGCCATGGTTCGACACGCCGTACCAAACTTTATTTTTTCTTCCAGCGCCGCAATCTATGGACACCCACAGCGCCCACTCATTGATGAGCAACACCCGTGCATGCCGATTAATCCCTATGGCCGCTCTAAATGGATGGTGGAACAAATGCTGGAAGATTACCACCGTGCTTACGGGCTACGCTATGGGTGCCTGCGCTATTTTAATGCCGCCGGTGCTGAGCCAGATGGCACATTAGGCGAGTGTCATGAGCCAGAGACGCATCTTATTCCACTCGCGCTACAAGCTGCTTCAGGACGTAGGCACGCGGTAAAAGTTTTTGGCACAGATTACGACACACCCGATGGCACCTGCATTCGTGATTACATACATGTTTGCGATCTTGCCGATGCACATTGGCGGCTACTGGAGAAGCTCTGTCGTCGGGAGCTACATAATATGTCGTTTAATTTGGGCACGGGAAAAGGCGACTCAGTTAAGCAGGTTATTGAAACATGCCGTGATGTGAGTGGACGTGATATTCCTTTGATTATAGAAGGTCGTCGTCCGGGTGATCCTGCAGTACTAGTTGCCGATGGCACGATGGCAAAACATGTTCTCGGTTGGCATCCAAGCTTTTCAGACCTCCCGACAATTGTAGGCCATGCATGGGCATGGGAAAAAAAGTTAGTGGCGCATCACGTCATCTAAAATTGCACCTAAATACGTGCTAAAGCTCGTACGTCCCACTTCAACCTTTGATTCCACGTGTCGTGGCCTTTCTTCTTGCGAAACGTGCAGGGTTGGATACAACCGTGCCGACGCGAGAGAGAAAATCCATGCCCCAAAACGAAAAGAGCATTATTGGCAGTGAAGAATGGTGCGCTCTACCTGAGTTGGGGCTACCAGCCGTCAAAGCGCGCGTTGATTCAGGTGCCCGCACATCCTCACTACATGCATTTAATATTCAAGTTTTTGAACGTGAGGGCATGCCTCACGTACGTTTTGATGTTCACCCAATTCAAGGCAATCGTAAAATCATCAAAAGATGTGAAGCCCGGATGATTGCCCGTCGTGAAGTGCGCTCATCGAGTGGTCATCTCGAACAACGGCCCGTGATTGCAGCACGAGTGGAATTGGGAGGTCAGGCATGGGATATTGAAATCACACTCACCAACCGTGATCCAATGGGCTATCGCATGCTGTTGGGACGAGAAGCCATGGTGGGGCGCTATCTTGTCGATCCGGAACGTTCCTTTGCCTTCGGACGGATGAGCAGCACCAAGGTTGCGTCGTTTTACGAAACAAAACGACAGCCACGCTCAGGCCTTCACATTCTAGTCTTGGGAAGTAATCCGGATCTTTATTCAAACCAACGACTGATTGAAGCAGGACAGGCTCGTGGCCACACCATGCGATTTGTGAATGTGAAATACTGCTACATGAACATTAATTCGGCGGAAGCAAAAATTCATTACCGAGGGGGTGAAATTCTGGATGAGGTGGATGCTGTCATCCCGCGCTTGCGGCCATCCATGACGTTTTATGGCTGTGCCGTCACCCGTCACTTTGAAGCCGCTGGAGTTTTTTGTCTTAATGATGCGGCCGCTATCGCGCGCTCACGGGATAAATTACGCTCTCTGCAGATGCTTGCCGAGCAAGGCATTGATATGCCTATTACCGGTTACGCGCACTCTCCACTTGATACAAAAGATCTTATTGAAATGGTGGGTGGCGCACCGCTGGTGATCAAGCTACTCGAAGGGACGCAGGGCCGAGGCGTTGTCTTAGCGGAAACGAGCAAAGCAGCAGAATCTGTTATCAACGCATTCAAAAGCCTACAGGCCAATATTCTGGTACAAGAATTTATCAAGGAAGCACAAGGACGCGATATCCGTTGCTTTATTATTGATAATAAAGTTGTGGGTGCCATTGAACGCCGTGCGGCAGATGGTGAGTTTCGCGCTAATCTGCACCTTGGTGGAACCGCTGCAATGATCCAGATCACCCCAGAGGAACAGGAAATGGCCATACGCTCAGCCCGTATCATGGGACTGAAAGTTGCCGGGGTGGATATTATCCGCTCATCCAATGGTCCCAAAGTGCTCGAAATTAATTCATCTCCCGGCTTGGAAGGGATTGAAACTGTCACAGGGCAAGATATTGCAGGACAGATGATCGAGTGTATTGAGCGCTACATCAGCTAACAAAAAAACCCCCTGCCGATGACAGGGGGTTTTTTACATGCAGCTTGTAAGATACTTACTCTTTTTTATCCGCTGCGCCGGTGAGCTTATCGGATTCACCGCGGGTGGAGACGATCTCATCAATCAGCCCAAACCGTTTGGCTTCTTCTGGTGGCATAAAGTTATCGCGCTCCATCGCTTTCTCAACGACTGAAAGCTTCTGACCGGTATGCTTGACATAAATTTCGTTCAGACGCTTACGGAGATTGAGGATTTCACGGGCATGAATTTCAATATCTGACGCCTGCCCCTGGAAGCCACCAGAAGGCTGGTGAATCATGATGCGTGCATTTGGCGTCGCAAAACGCATACCCGCCTCACCAGCACAAAGCAGGAGGGAGCCCATAGAAGCTGCCTGACCTATGCATAAGGTCGCTACTTTGGGACGGATATACTGCATGGTGTCATAAATTGACAATCCAGCCGTCACCACGCCCCCCGGTGAATTGATATACATGTAGATATCCTTGTCCGGATTTTCCGATTCAAGAAATAGAAGCTGTGCAACGGCGAGGGTCGCCATGCCATCATGCACAGGGCCCGTAAGGAATATAATGCGCTCTTTCAGGAGACGCGAAAAGATATCATACGCGCGCTCGCCACGGCTGGTCTGTTCGACCACCATCGGCACGAGATCAGCGTAGACGTCGGCCATTTGTTCGGGATGGCGAATTGTGGGGACTGGAAACATGGGGGTGCTACCTCTTAGATTTAGTCAGATTTCTTTTTAGAAGCGGTTTTCTTGGCCGCTGCTTTTTTAGGCTTGCCATCCTGATCGTCGCTGTCGCCCGCATGGTCGGCAGGCGTTTGGGTAAAGCTTTCGCTTTCCTGCTCTTCCATTAGCTGCTCAAGCGTCATTTTCTTCTCGGTCAGCGTGACTTGTGTTAGCAAGAAATCAACGGCTTTTTCTTCTAAAATCGGGCCACGCATTTCTGCCAGCTGTTCAGGATGTTTCTGGTAGAACTCGATAATTTTTGACTCCTGGCCAGGATACATCCGTGCCTGCTCCATGACAGCCCGGCTGAGATCGGCACGATCAACTTGCAGATTATTTCTTCCTGCCGTCTGCGACAAGAAAATGCCAAGACGCACTCGGCGATCCGCAATAGCCTCATACTCTTTCTTGAGTGCGGCATCAGTCTTACCTTTAACTGCCGGATCTCCCTGCTCTTTTGCTTCTTCCACCTGGCGCCAGATGGCATCAAACTCAAGTTTAAACATCCCCTCAGGCACGGCAAAGCTGCATGCCGAGTCCAGCGCATCGAACAGATGCTTTTTCATACGGTTACGGGCCACACTATCGTAGTCACGCTGAATTTGGTCACGGACTGCATCTTTCAACTTCTCGAGTGATTCCATTCCGAGGCCTTGCGCAAATGCATCATCCATCGTGGGGATGACAGGCGCTTGCACTGCGTGTATCTTAACGTCAAAACGGGTCTTTTGGCCTTTCAAATTAGCTGCGTGATAATCTTTTGGGAACGTCACATTGACCGTGACCTCATCGCCAGCTTTAGCACCGATTAACTGGTCCTCAAACCCAGGAATGAACTGACCGGAGCCAAGCTCGAGATTAAAATTACGTCCTTCTCCACCCTCAAATGCCTCGTCACCGAGGAAACCTTTGAAGTCGATGCGTACTACATCGCCTTTTTGTGCTTTTTCGCCGTCAGCTTTGTCCTGCAGGCTACGGTTGCTACGAGCAATACGCTCTAGCGCCTCATGGATTTTCGCTTCTTCAATCTCGGCAACTGGCTTTTCGATAGAAATCTTAGCAAGATCAAGCGTGGGAGATTCCGGCATAACTTCAAGCTCGATGTCAAAGCTCAGATCGCTCCCCTCTTCAAACTTGGTGATTTTGACATCAGGCTGCAGCGCTGGAACTAGTTTCTGCTTATCGAGCACATCCGTGGTTGCTTTATTAACCGCGGCATTGATCACATCCCCCATCACGGATTGGCCATAACGCTGACGAAGTACTTTTTCAGGCACTTTACCCGGGCGAAATCCGGGAATTTTTACATTACGGCTCACCTGCTGAAGTTGGCGCACCACCTCTTTTTCAATCTCGGAAGCAGGAACCACAACCTCGAAGCTCCGCTTAAGCCCTTTGTTTTCCTTTTCTTTTATTTGCAGTGCCTGCGCCATGTTGATTTTTCCGTAAATGATTAGTGATAACAGAGGACTGTCATGGCATAGGCACCGAGCGAACGCAACCCTTTTAAGGCCTGTCAGCGCGAGATTTTCTGCCCTGTGTTATCCCAGCAAACCCTACGCGGCGCGTCATGGAAAGCCATACGAATGAGAGTAAGAACATTCCCACAGAGGCAAGTACAATGGCAGGCCCCGGTGGTAAGTCATAGTGGAAACTGGCAAGCAAGCCAAAGACCGCAGCAGCCATCCCCAACAAAGCCGCACCGATCGCCATGCTGCGCGGAGTAGTGGCAAATGCCCGCGCACTGGCAGCGGGAATCACCAACAGCGACGACACCATCATCACCCCAGTCACATAAATTCCGATGGCTACCGTCAATGCTATCATGGCCATGAGTAATGCCGCTACGCGTCGTACCCGTATTCCATCTGCCTGAGCCAGTTCCTCATGAAGGGTTACCAGCAGCAGTGGTCGCCAAAAAAACCAGAGCAGCCAGAGCATCAGCAGAACTAAAAATGCAATAAGGGCGGCTTCAGTGATATCAACCGCCAGCACATCACCAAAAAGCAACCCATAAAGGTTCACTTGCAAATCCGGCTGCCAGTAGATCAGCAATATCCCGCCCGCAAGAGAGCCCTGAGCCAGAATGGCTAGCATAACATCCGGCGCCAGCTCTTGTTGGCGCTGTAACAATAGAAGAAAGCCAGTCATCAACAACGCCATCGAAAGGACACCCGCCATGGCCCCAATGCCCAGCAGTAAGCCGAGGCCAATCCCCAATAATGCCGCGTGGGAGAGCGTATCACTATAAAAGGCCATGCGCCGCCAATTCACAAAACAGCCCATCGGACCAGCGATTCCACCCAACAAAAGTGAGGCTAAGATGGGATATGCAAATAGGGTAATGTATTCCGTAATGTTCACTGATGTTCCCTACAATCATGGGGAGAAACATGCTCATGCGTATGGCTATGCTGGTGATGGTAATAACCCATCACTTCAGCAATCCGCGGGCCAAATACATCGGCAAAGGCACGGTTTTCAATAATCTCCTGCGGTCGCCCAGAACAACAAATATGATGATAAAGGCATAGCACCTGATCCGTCTGCCGCATGACAAAATGCAGGTCATGCGATACCATCAGCACGCCACAGCCGCGGGCATGTTGAATCTGTCTTACGCGCTCATAGAGTGCAAGCTGGCTGCTGACATCCATATTTTGTCCCGGCTCATCAAGCAGCAACAAATCAGGCTCACGCAGCAACGCACGTGCCAGCAACACGCGCTGCATTTCTCCACCGGAAAGTTCATGCAGGGAGCGATGACGAAGCGCGAGCGTGTCTGTCAGCTCCAACACTTCAACGCGTGTTGTTTGCTCTACGGGGAATGCCAGCTGGAGAAAGTAATCAACCGTCATCGGCATCAGCGGACTAAGATGCAGCCGTTGCGGCATATACCCCACGCGCAATCCTGCTCGGCGTTGGACCATACCTCCATCCGGCGGCACAATGCCCAGCAACACTTTCAGCAACAGCGTTTTACCCGCGCCGTTGGGACCAATGAGCGTGATGTGCTCGCCGCGGTGAATGCGCATACTCACCCGATCCAGCAGATGGCGTCCCTGGCGAATCACACAGAGATCCTCGGCCGCGAGCAGCAGATCAGAATTAGTGAGGTGGGAAGACTGGGCCATCGATACCGACATAAAGAAAGGGGCAGATGTCACCATCTGCCCCTTTAGACTCGTCTACGTAAAAATTAGAACGCAAAACGCGCGCCAACTTCGAGGTTGTGAGAGCTGAGCTCATGATCCACGTTTGTAGTGCCTACGCTGAATTCCGGATCATCCGACGCGAAGTAGCGGTAGCCGAACGTCAGCGTGGTGTTCGGCACGGACACCGGGCTGTAGCCAATACCGCCCATGAACTGGTAGGCAAACACGCTGTCATCATCATTCAGATTCCGGCTTGGCACATCAAGATCAACATTGGCTAAACCAGCACCTGCGCCGATATAGGGAACAATCGACGTTCCGGTCGGAATATCGTAAAACGCATTCACCATGTAGCTGTGCACGCGAATATCATCACCAATCGCAGCACCGGCCAAGGTGTCCAGATCCGCCTGATTAAATGAGTATTCCAGCTCGAAGCGGGTGTTATTCATAAAACCATCACCGCCCGGCATGTAACCCAGCGATGCGCCAGCGCCATAACCATTGTCGAATTCAACGTTACCCGCATTGGTACCGCCGATATTGAGGTCAGTGTCTTCAACCCAGGCCATGCGGGCATGTAACCCCACATACCAATTTGGCCAGGTGCGCTCTTGGGCTTCTGCCGAGAGTCCGAACAGGCTGAGCGCCGCGGCCAAGGCAAGGGAAAACTTCTTCATGAGTAGACTCCTACGACTAAAAAACATTTCGTTAAGCGCATAAGCAGATAAATGTTTGCTAAGCGCGAGAACATTTGGATATATACACAGCACGCCGCAAGGGCTCAACAACGGACAGCGTTTTTGTCATAAACTTGTCTTTTTCCTTGTGGCCTGTGCCTTTTTCGCCGGTTATCCGGCCCGCGTGGCGGAATGGTAGACGCTACGGACTTAAAATCCGTTGACCCTCGGGTCGTGCCGGTTCGAGTCCGGCCGCGGGCACCACTTCGAAAGCTGTATTGATAAAAGCGGTTCAATTCCGCGTGGGACAAAGAGTTGGCGCTGGTTCTAACTTTCCGATACC
>DBAU01000005.1:0-397 GCA_002291845.1 Alphaproteobacteria bacterium UBA1002
GCAATGGTTTTTGCCTTCATGATGTGGCAGCAAGGCGGGCAGTAATTCCTAGGTCAGCCACTCGGGAATTCTGTCTCTGTCAATAAGCTCCGCGATGTCTGGCCGGGGCCTTACCACCGCCCATTCGCGTCCATGAACCAGCACTTCCGGAATCAATGGACGGGCATTGTACGTGCCACTCATCACGGCGCCATAGGCACCGGCCGAACGAAACGCCACAAGATCGCCGGGGGTGAAGGGCGGCAGCAGACGGTCGCTGGCAAAAATATCACCCGTCTCACACACAGGGCCTACGACATCCGCCGGGGTAAGTGAGGCCTCAGTTTCACGCACGGGCACAATGTCGTGATGTGCGTTGTAAAGTGTCGGGCGAATCAGGTCGTTCATCGCGGCGTCG
>DBAU01000005.1:709-15894 GCA_002291845.1 Alphaproteobacteria bacterium UBA1002
GGCGCAGCAGGTCGTTCATCGCGGCGTCGAGGATAACAAAACGACGGCCTGCGCTTTCTTTCTCGTAAATCACTCGCGTGACCAGAAGACCGGCATTTCCGACAATCAAGCGGCCAGGCTCAAACACATAGTCAGCGTCAAATCCGGAAAACACTTCCTGCACCATAGCGCCGTAGGCGGTGGGCAGTGGTGGCGCGTCGGTATCACTATGGTAGGGGATGCCAAGCCCGCCGCCAAGATCAATCACACGGATGGAAAGTCCCTCTGCGCGTAGCTCGCTTACCAGCTCGCGCACACGGGTAAAGGCCTCACGGAAGGGCTCCAGTTTGGTAAGTTGTGAGCCGATATGTACCGAGACGCCTTGCAGTTGGATATGCGGTAAAGTCGCTGCGTGGCGGAAGAAATTCTTAGCATCTTTCCAGGCAATGCCGAATTTGCTTTCCTTCTGCCCGGTGGAAATTTTGGCATGGGTATGGGGTACCACATCCGGATTGACGCGCAGTGCAATCGGCGCCTTTCGGCCCATCGCCCCGGCGACAGCGTTCAGTAACTCCAGTTCGGGAAGGGATTCCACGTTGAACTGAAAAATATTCTGGCTCAACGCATAGAGCATCTCTTCGCGTGTTTTTCCTACGCCAGAGAACACAATCTTATCCGGCGTCATGCCAGAGGCCAGTGCTAAACGTATTTCACCGCCGGATACCACATCACAGCCGGCCCCTTCTTTGGCCAGTGTGGCGAGCACGGCGCGGTTGCTGTTTGCTTTTGCTGCATAGCAGATGCGGGGGGTGAGTGAGCCGAGCCCGTCCTTGAATACATGGTAATGACGCACCAGCGTGGCGGAAGAATAACAATAAAACGGTGTTCCAACCTCTGCTGCCAGCGCATGAAGCGCGACATCTTCCGCCCATAATTCACCGTCTTTGTATTGAAAAAAGTCCATTAGTATGGCCTTTCAGGATCGCGGCCCTGGCGGCGATTGATTTCTGAGCGTTCCTCTTTGGTAATTTGCTGTGGAGGCGTCAGGCTACCTTTGATGCCGCATGCAGTCACGCAAAGCAGTGCCACGAACAAAAGTGATTTAGAGAGCATAACGTTTCCTTGCTTGCTGAATGGCCTCACGAACGCGCGCGGGAGCGGTGCCTCCAAAGCTGGTGCGGCTTGCGACAGAATGCTCCACACTAAGCACATTGAAGACGTCTTGGGTAATGCGCGGCTCGACGGCTTGCATTTCCTCCAAGGATAGCTCGTGGAGTTTGCGCTGGTGCGCTTCGGCTGCGCGCACGATACGTCCGGTCACATGATGCGCATCGCGGAACGGCATGCCGAGGCTGCGAACCAGCCAGTCTGCCAGATCCGTAGCCGTGGCATAACCCTCGGCCGCAGCGACGCGCATGCGCTCCGCATTTGCGGTGAAGTCGCTGACCATGCCCATCATGACCTGCAGACAGAGTTGCAGCGTCTCGGATGCATCAAATACGGGCTCTTTATCTTCCTGCATGTCCTTATTGTAGGCCAGAGGCAGGCCCTTCATCGTGGTGAGCAGGGCGATGAGAGATCCATAGACCCTGCCCGTTTTGCCGCGGATCAGCTCGGCCGCATCAGGGTTGCGCTTTTGCGGCATGATCGAGCTACCGGTAGTGAAGGCCTCAGAGAAGCGTATGAAAGCAAACGGCGCGCTGGACCACAGCACACATTCTTCGGCAAGACGCGAAAGATTTTGCATGCAAATCGCCACGCTGGAGAGAAATTCCAGTGCAAAGTCCCGTGAACCCACGGCATCCAAGGAATTGCGCATGGGTTGACCCAAGCCTAGAGACTCAGCCGTTGCCATCCGGTCGATGGGAAATGATGTGCCCGCTAGTGCGGCGGCACCAAGTGGAGATTCACTCATGCGTGCTTGCGCATCGGCAAAGCGTCCATGATCACGCCCAAACATCTCCACGTAAGCCATCAGATGGTGGCCGAGCGTCACCGGTTGGGCTGTTTGCAGATGGGTAAAACCGGGCATCACAGTCTCCGCATGCTCGTCAGCACGCTGCAGGAGTGCGCGGATGAGGCCTTCCAGATACCCCATGACAAGGGCGCAGGCATCATGCACGTAAAGGCGGAAATCGGTGGCGACCTGATCATTGCGTGAGCGAGCCGTGTGCAGCTTGCCTGCGGTTTCACCAATGAGTTCCTTCAGACGATGCTCCACGTGCATGTGGATATCCTCGAGTTCCGTCTTCCAAACCATTTCCCCGCGGGATATTTCACCGAGAATCGTGGCGAGCCCACTCATGATTTTCTCGGCTTCTTCTCGGGTGATCACTCCTTGATCTGCAAGCATGGATGCATGCGCCAACGATCCGCGGATATCCTGCGCATAGAGCTTGTGGTCGCATCCAATGGAGGCGTTGATTACCTCCATCCATTGGTCAGGCGCGCGTTCATAATGCCCCCCCCACATGGGATTGGCGGTTTTCTGCTTGGCCGAATCAGAGGGTTTTGTCATAACGAGTGCATGATTAAAGATCGCTGTTTGTTACATCGCAGAACGACCGGGCTGGCAAGGATTTTCTTGGTGGTGCTTTTGGTGGCTTTTAGCGCGGCTGATGCATTCGCATTTGATGAAACAAAATACAATACGCTGACCTATCCGGCACCCGCGCCGCTCAAGGCGCTTTCGCTGCTGACGCCGGGCACAGAAGCGCCTGTCTCCTCGCAGGACTGGAAAGGCAAGGTGGTGGTGCTTAATTTCTGGGCCACATGGTGCGGTCCATGTGTGAAAGAAATGCCGTCGCTCAACGCACTGGCGAAGTCCTATGAAGGTAAGAATGTGCTGGTAATTCCGGCATCGCAGGATGTCACCGGGTTTATCACCATCAAGGCGTTTTACCGTCGCCATAAGCTGGATCATCTGCCGGTCTATTGGGACAAAGGCTTCACGGCATTCAAAACCCTGGGTCTGAGCGTGGTGCCGGTATCGCTGGTAATCGATCGGCAGGGGATGATCATTGGCTGGGTAGAAGGCGTCATTGACTGGGATGGACCCGAAGTCCACGCGTTAATTGATAAAGCGCTTGCCACGCCATGACCCCGGCCTTTCCCCCCATCCGCGCAGTGGCGTATGGCTCGGCGGAGTATCAGCGCATCGTCACCTTCCGCGAGACGTGGTTGCGCCGCCCAATGGGGCAGGTGTTTACCCCTGAGCAATTGGCGCCGGATGCTGACAGCATGCATTACCTTTGCGAAGAGAATGAGGCCATCATTGGCTGTGTGTTGCTGCGTATGGAATCAGCGGAGCTGGCCCGGCTTCGGCAGCTGGTTGTAGCGCCGGACTGGCGCGGGCGAGGGCTGGGAGCCTATCTGACACGGCATGTTGAGGCTGAAGCGCGGGCGCGTGGTGCACGTTCAATGATTCTTGCCGGTCGGGACTACGCCATACCTTTCTATGAGAAATTGGGCTACCGGGTCGAAGGCGAGGGCTTTCTATCCGTTGGTATTCCTCACCATACCATGGTGAAGTCGCTTTGAGTGCCTAACTAGCCGCCGTAGGGAGAATGTATTCTTCCTGTAAGAGCTTATAGGCCTGTGTGATGCGCTTGAAGCGTTCCTCGGCGGCGGGATCGTTGCGGTTCACATCAGGATGGTACTGCTTCACCAGCGCCTTGTAACGCTTTTTGATATCCGCCTGAGAAATGGGATGATCAAGCTCCAGCTCGTCGAGCGCTTTGCGCAGCTTTCGCGGCAGGGCCGGTGTGGCTTTTGTGTGGGTGTGCATCCCCTCCGCCATGAAGCGGGCCAAGGCTTCCTGAAGCTTCTCTGGCGATACGGCACCATTGCCGCTCATATACCAGGTGGGGCGGTGTCCCGTCACCGCTTCTTTCATGTAGGCCTCAATATCGGCTTGGGACATTCCCTCAAAATAATTCCATGATTTATTATAGTCCCGCACATGATCAAGGCAGAACCAGTAGTAATCCGGTTGATCTCCGCGTGATTTCGGGGCTTTGTAATCGCCCCCTGCAGAACAGCCGGGCCGATCACAGGGACGGCCAGAAGGAGCAGGTTCTTCCAATATCTTGCGACGTGGCATAGATGCATTATATGCGTAGCAAGCGGCTGTGGAGCAAGTATGGCATCGCAAGAAAATGTAATAAAACGTCTGGAAGATACGCTTCGGGCGGCGTTCCAGCCAGAAGCGCTAAACATTTATAACGATTCGGCTCGCCATGCGGGCCACGCGGGAGCAGGGGAGGCCACCCATTTTCGCATTGTGCTCACGGCGGAGGCGTTTCGGGGGCAGTCCCGGGTGGCGCGCCACCGCATGATCTACTCCGCACTGGCGGGGGAGTTTGAGGGCGGCTTGCATGCGCTACAAATTACCGCGATGGCGCCGGATGAGTAACGAACAGATATTTAATAATATTAATGTAAAGCAATCAGTTAATCTGAGAACAGGCGGTCGGAATGCCATTTACTTTCGCCGCACGTTCTGTATGGTTCCGCCATGGCTAATCCTTCACGCACGGATGTCTTGATTATTGGCGGTGGCCTTGTCGGGTCTGCCATGGCTACGGCCTTGGCATCTGCTCGCGTTTCCGTGCGTGTGCTGGAGCGTGGGGCGCGGCAGACGGTTTATCAGCCGCGCAATGATGGGCGTGTGAGCGCCATCTCCCAGGCATCGGCGCGGATTTTCCGCCATCTGGGCGTGTGGGCGCCGCTGGAAGCGGCCGCTGAGCCGATTCTGGATATCCGCGTGGCGGATCAGGGGGCGCAGGCGCATGTGCACTTTGATCATCGCGCCGTGGGGGATGCCCCGTTTGGCTACATGATTCCCAACGGCCTCATCCGCCAGACACTGCAAGAAGCCATGGAGGCTTGTGACGGGGTGGACGTGATCTACGATGCGGTGGTCGCCGATCTGGATCGGGATGCGTTCCGCGCCGCCGTGTCGCTGGAGGATGGACGGTCGTTTGAAGCATCCCTTCTGCTCGTCGCAGACGGACGCTATTCCACCATGCGCGAGCGACTGGGCATCCCCGCCCGTCTGCTGGATTATGATCAGACCGCGATGGTGTGCACCATCCGCCATGCCAAGCCGCATCACGGTGTGGCCGTTGAGCTGTTCCAGCCCGCTGGGCCACTGGCCATTCTGCCGATGACGGAGCAGCGCTCCTGCATCGTCTGGACCGAAACCACCGCACGGGCGCAGGAGATTCTGGCGCTGCCGGAGGACGAATTCACCGCCATGCTGGCCGAGGCGATGAGCGGCTATCTGGGGGCGCTGGAACTGCTGGGGGCGCCCTATGGCTATCCGCTGCATCTGGTGCAGGCAGATCGTTATGTAGCGCAGCGCACCGCGCTGATTGGCGATGCGGCGCATGGTATCCATCCTATTGCGGGGCAGGGCGTCAATCTCGGCTACCGTGATGTGGCGGTGATGGCTGAGCTGGTGGCTGAAGCCAGAAGCCTTGGGCTGGATCTCGGCGCGTGGTCCTTGCTGGAGCATTATCAGCGCTGGCGGCGCTTTGATGCCACCGCCATGATGGCCACCACCGATATCCTCAACCGACTGTTTTCCAATGACGTCGCGCCGCTTCGTCTGGTGCGCCGGGCCGGCCTCTCGGCATTTGAGCGGCTGACACCGGTCAAAAATTGGTTTATGTTGACCGCCACGGGCTTTACCGGCGATTTGCCCCGGATGCTTTGTGACGAGCCGCTTTCATCGGCTGCTTAATGTATATTCCGGAATGGCAGTTATGACCTTACCCCGATACCCTGTGATTGATAGTGAGGATGACGATCAGGCGGCTGATTTTCATCAGGTGTTTACCCGGACAACCCATGCTATCAAAGTGACGGCGCTGCCGGTTTACCTGGCGGAGCAGTCGGAGCCTGAAGAAAGCCATTTCGTCTGGGCGTACACGATTTTCATCGAGAATCTGGGCAGCCGGACGGTGCAGCTGCTCAATCGCACCTGGCACATTACCGATGCGTTTGGCCAGCAGCAGACGGTGCAAGGGGCCGGCGTGGTGGGTGAGCAGCCCGTGCTCGACCCTGGGATGAGCTTCCAATACACCAGCGGCACCGTGCTGCAGACCCCCTCGGGCATGATGTATGGCGCCTATGAGATGGTGGATCAGGATTCCAAGCAGCGTTTTGAGGTGATGATTCCGGCCTTCTCCCTTGATAGCCCGCAAGCGCTCGCCCGGGCAAATTAGCCATTTTTTGACGTTTTTGTCATGCTTCTGTCACAATTGATGCGTATGATGTGAGTATGGCATCAGGTGCAACATTATCAGCAATGGGCATGATGGGCGGCGGTGGCGGCTCCATTGCCGGAGGCAGTGAAATTGGCATTAACAGCGCCATTGATACCGCACCGATTCTGGCGATTCTGCTGCCGCATGGTCTGCCGCCGCAGGGGATTTTTACCCCCCGCCAGTCCTGGATGGATGCCAAGATTTCCCCGTTTGGACTTGATCCCAATAAGCCTTTGAACCGCCACGGTTTGGGCATTAGCATTTTTGATGATGTCGCGCGGATTCTGAAAACAAGCCCCGGTCCGTCTGGTGGTGATATCTATGGCCAGTCAGCGTTCCCCATTCAGGGCATGGATGTTGGCCCCGCTGGGGCGGTGAGCGTTTCTGCGGGCTACACGCCCGGAATGGGCGGCAGTGCGGCAACCATGGAGATCTGATTTCTCCTGTTGACCTTTGGCCGATTGGCCGCTAATAAGGCTTTCCTTTAAAATTCAGACGCACGGATCGCATATGTCCAGAACCTGTGAATTGCTTGGCGTTGGCGTACAGTACGGAAACAAGGTTTCCCACTCCAACCGCAAAACCCGCCGCCGCTTTATGCCGAACATTCAGCCGATTTCGCTCATCAGCGATGCGCTGGGCGTCACGGTGCGCCTCAACCTCTCCGCCTCGACCGTCCGCACGGTAGAGCATAATGGCGGGCTGGATAACTTCCTCCTCACCACCGCGACCACCAAGCTGACCGAGGAAGGGGCTCGCCTGAAGCGCCGCATCCAGCGCGCGATGGCCAAGAAGGAAGAAAAACAAGCTGCGTAATTCCTCCCACGAGGGACATGAGCAAAAAAGCCGCCCCCGGGCGGCTTTTTTGTTGCCCTGCCACGCGTAGCCCGTGTGCAAGGACTCCCCTGATGGGGGTTATGTCTCAAACAGTTTTACGAGTTCCCGCGCCATGGTTTCCCCCAGCCGCGTGATGTCGGAGAGGGTAACGGAGCGCGCGTAGTAGCGCCCCACATCATGGCCGATGCCGATGGCCAGGAGCTCCACGCGTTTTTCCCCTTCAATATGGGTAATCACATCGCGCAAGTGGCGGTCGAGGTAGCCGGGGAAGTTGGCGGATAAGGTGGCGTCATCCACCGGTGCGCCGTCGGAAATCACCATCAGGATGCGGCGGGCCTCGTTGCGCTTTAGTAAGCGGTTATAGGCCCAGAGCAGCGCTTCCCCGTCGATATTTTCCTTCAGCAGCCCTTCTTTGAGCATCAGGCCGAGGTTCCGCCGCGCGCGCACCAGCGGCTGATCGGCGGATTTGTAGATGATATGGCGCAGGTCATTCAGCCGCCCCGGCTTGGGCGGTCGTCCCGATTTCACCCAATCCTTGTAGCTGTGGCCGCCTTTCCAGTCGCGGGTAGTGAAGCCGAGAATCTCCACCTTAATGCCCGCCCGCTCTAACGAGCGCGCCAGAATATCCGCCGACAGCGCGGCGATGGTGATTGGCCGCCCACGCATGGAGCCGGAATTATCCATCAGCAGCGTAATCACCGTATCCTTAAACGGCGCTTCCTTTTCCTGCTTATACATCTGACGGAAGGCGGGGTTGGAGACCACCCGCGCCAGCCGTGCGGTGTTGATGAGCCCTTCCTCCAGGTCAAAATCCCACGAGCGCTGCTGGCGGGCAAGCAGCAGGCGCTGCAGCTGCGCCGAGAGGCGAGCGAAGGTGCCGCGCACTTGCGCCAGTTTCTGATCGAGCTGTGCGCGCAGGCGGGCCAGTTCTTCCGGGCTGGCCAGCCGATGGGCGGGCACCGCCTCATCAAACTGCTCTGTGTAGATGCGGTAGGGCTGATCGCCTGCGTAGAAGGTGCGCGGATCAAGCTGCGGGGTGGCGACGCCGGTGCGGCTTTCGCGCTGCTTGCGTCCGGCGGTTTCCTCGCCGCGCTCGCCCATGCTGGGGGATTCCTGATCGCCTTCATCGCCACTGCCGGGCTGGTCTTCCTGCTGCTCTTCTCCGCTGATCGCACCGAGGCTTTCAGTCTCATTCTGCTCATCGAGCGTTTCGCTATCCGAGGCTTCAACGGAATCAATCGCCGCCGCATCGCCGCCACCGGCCGCGTCTTCCCCGGTAGAGAGCTGTTTCAGCAAGGTTCGCACGGCGCGGGCATAATGCTGCTGATCGTCCAGCTGATCCTTCAGCGATGCCAGCGTATCCCCGGCGCTTTTGCGTACAAACGGCTCCCACAGCCGCACCAGCCGTGCCAGCGCCGCGGGGGGCGGCGCTCCGGTGATCTCCTCCCGCAGCAGGGCGGCCAGAATATCCGCCAGCGGCGGATCGGCGCGCTCGGAGAGCCGTGCATAGCCTTGCGCGTCACAATGCTGCTCTAGCCGTTGGTCAAGATGACGGCGCACCCCGGCATAATCACGCCCGCCGAGCAGGCTGACCCGCATCTGCTCCATGGCATCGAAGATGGCCGCCTGATGATCGGCAGCTGGCCGCTCGCGCAGGTGTAGCTTCGGGTTGTGGTAACGCCGGCCTAATGCAGCGAGGTCAATGTCGGCGCGTAGTTTATCCAGCGCCTGTGCTTCCTGCGGGCCGACAGGCTTTGCCAGGCGCAGCGCCGCGTTATGGCCCAGCCCGGCGGGGCCGCCGCCTGCCTGAAGCATCACCTGCATCCGCCGGTCGCGCGCCAACGCCCGGGCCACGCCGGAAAGTGCGGTTTCCAGGGGGGCAGTGGAGTCTGGAGTAGGGGTCGGTTTCATCGCCATGCTGAGCTCATGTCAGCTTCTATAAGATATTTTCCATGGCGTGGATATGGGGCAAAAAGCCCATGAAACAAGTTTAGGGCGACAGGAGCGTATTTTAGCTTTCGCTAACGTGTGGCGCGTGCTGCCGGATATCACGTACAGGGTAGGGGATGCCGATATGATGGGCGCGGAAGCGGTCCCAGATGTCGAGCAGCAGGTCACTGGTGATGTTGCCCACGCCGTTGATGGGATCGTCAATCCAGGCGCGCAGCTCCAGCTTTACGGAATAGTCATCCACCGCCATCATCAGTGCATTCGGGGCGGGGGATTTCAGCACGCGCGGATGCGCCGCTGCGGCCTCTTTCATCAGGCGCAGGGCCAAGCGTAAATCACTTTCAAACGATACATTGATGTTCACCTTGATGCGGACATCTTTGCTGGAATAGCTCCAGTTTTCCACTTTTTCGGTGATGAGTAATTCATTGGGAATCAGGTGCTCCTTCCCGTCACGGGTGATGACGGAAACACAGCGCGCCCCCAGCGTATTCACCCAGCCATAGGTCTGGGTATCCTGGATGAAAATCACATCGCCCGGTTTGATGGAGCGATCAAGCAGCAGGATGATGCCGCTGATGAAGTTCGATACAACCTTTTGTAAGCCAAACCCCAGTCCAACGCCGAGTGCCCCGGAGAACAGTGCCAGCGAGGAGAGGTTAATGCCCAGCGTGTTCAGCGTAATGACAAACGCGATAATCAGCAGCGTGACACGAATGGTTTTGCTCAACAATACGCGCAGTGAGGGCGTCAGGCTGGTCAGCCCCTGCACTTGCTGCTCTGCCATGCGTGAAGCCAACCCGGCCAGCCATAACATGCCGATGAATGACAAAATGGCTTTAAAAATGATGAGTAGGGTGATGCGGCTTTTACCCAGGCTGAAGCCCACCGCGTCCAGCTGGTCAATGGCAGGGCTGAGCAGGTTGAGAATATCCAATGCGGCGACGCTCCAGATAATCAGTGCGGCTAGCCGTGCAAGGCGTTTCTGCCTGACGAAGGATGAGATAAACCGTACTCCCACCCATACCGCGGTCAGCGTAGTGGCGATGGCAAGTAAGCGTACTCCCGGGGCATGCTGTGCCGCAATCGCCAGCATCAACCAGAGGTAAAAGAGGCTGCAAAGTGGAAATAAAATGGCGCGCAGGCCCTGCAATGCACCATAAAACCAGCGGCCTTGATAGCGTTGAGCCAGAGTGCGTACAGGCGTTGCCAGCGGACGTCGCATTAAGGCACCTAAAATGAACGCCGCCGCCAGAAGGCCACTTTGTAACAATGTATCGTAGAGAAAAATGTTTGCGGTGATCCAGCCCCAGATCATTTCAAGCGCGGTGTGTAGGCTATCGGAAGAAAAAAACGATGGCATCGCAGTGCGGCTCATTATGGGTTCTTGGGAGGCTACCACGAAAATTCTTGTGCGCTGTAATGCATTGGCTGAGTGCGGACTTTGTTGTTATTTTGTCTGTGTTTAATGGCTTCAGTCAGGCAATTCACAAAAGATAGGATGGCCATTGATAGGTGCAACATTATAAAAATAAACCATTTTTTAAACGGCTTATCATATTGCGCGGGGTCAGGCAAACCAAAGCATTCAGTGCTGGATTTATTTTAATTCGTGGCTATAATCCCGCGCTTTACAGCAATAAAAACAACTGAATCTATTCAATTCTAAAGGAGTGTGCCATGGCCGTACCCAAGAGAAAAACAAGCAAATCGGTTCGTAACATGCGCCGTTCGCACCATGCCCTGGATACGGTGAACGCCGTTGAGGATAAAACCACGGGCGAGCTGAAACGTCCCCACCATGTATCGCCTGATGGCTATTACAAAGGCCGTAAGGTGACCGAAGCCAAAGTGAACGTCTAAGATCCACCGCTGACCCAACGGTAAGATCATGACCGCCGAGGACTCGCGAGCCACCGCTCTGCCGCTCGCATTAGACGCTATGGGGGGCGATCACGCCCCTGGTGCTGTGGTAAATGGTGCCGCGCGTGCGCTGGCAAAAAATGCTGATCTGCGCTTTCTGTTTTTCGGTGATGAGGCCGCTTTGTTGCCGCTAATGCAGCGCGAGCCAGACGTGATGCGTGTCAGTGAAATTGTCCACACGACGGAAAAAGTGGCGTCAACGGATCTGCCCTCTGTTGCTTTGCGTAAAGCGACCAAATCCAGCATGCGGCTAGCCATTGATGCGGTAAAAGAAGGCCGTGCATCTGGTGTTGTCTCATCTGGTAACACCGGGGCCTTTATGGCCATGGCAAAGCTGGTCTTTCGTACCTTGCCGGGCATATCACGCCCGGCCATCATTGGGATGATGCCCAACAAGCACGGGGATGTGGCAATGCTAGACCTTGGGGCGAATGTGCAATGCAGCGCCCGGGATCTCTATGATTTTGCGTTGATGGGTAACGCTTACGCTCGCGCGATTCTTGGCCGCAAGAATCCAGCGGTAGGTATTTTGAATATTGGCTCGGAAGAAATCAAAGGCCATGAGGAACTTCGCGAAGCGGCAGCCCGCATTAAAGCCTCACCCGTGAAGATGAATTTTATTGGCTTTTGTGAGGGCAACGATATCTGCAATGGTCAAGTTGATGTGATTGTCACCGACGGTTTTACCGGTAACATTGCGTTGAAAACCGCGGAGGGGACTTCGCATTTCATGTACATGCAGGTGAAGAATGCGATCACCAGCTCGATTTTCTCCAAACTTGGTTATGTGCTGGCGCGGCCTGGTTTCAAACAAATGAAACGCACGCTTGATCCGCGACGTTTTAATGGCGCCATGCTAATTGGTCTGAACGGGGTGGCCATCAAAAGTCACGGGGGGGCAGACGGCAAAGCATTCGCCAGTGCTATCCGGGTCGCACATCGTGCCGTAAGCAGCAAAATGAACGAACGCATCATCGAAGAGTTGACCATCGCGGGCAATCAGGATTACGAAGAGAGCAACGCCAACCACGACAGCCTTGCTCACTCATCATGATTCGTGCCGTTGTTGCCGGCTGCGGCAGCTATCTTCCCTCGCGCATTGTTACGAACGCGGACCTGGAAACCTCGTTGGATACCAACGACGCCTGGATTCGTGAGCGCACGGGCATCACCCAGCGTCACATCGCCGCAGAGGGCGAATGCACGTCCGACCTAGCTGCCAAAGCGGGGGCAGTGGCTCTGGCGCAAGCGGGGATCGCGCCGACATCGGTGGATACCATTCTGCTGGCGACCTCAACGCCGGATTATACCTTTCCCGCGGCCGCGACGCTGGTGCAGCAAAAGCTCGGCTGCGGCCATGCCGTGGCGATGGACGTGAATGGCGCCTGCTCGGGCTTTGTCTATGCCATGTCGCTTGCCAATGCACTGATCCGCTCCGGGCAATCAACCACGGTGCTGGTGATCGGGGCGGAAACCATGAGCCGCGTGGTGGATTGGAATGACCGCGGTATTTGCATATTGTTCGGTGATGGGGCCGGCGCGGTTGTGCTCACTGCGGAAGCGGGCGAAGGTGCACGCGGTGTCATCGGGGCGGAGATGTTTTCTGATGGCTCCCATGTTGAGTTGTTAAAAACGAGTGGGGGGGTTTCTGCAACCCAAACGGCCGGTTTTCTGCATATGCAGGGTAAAGAAGTATTCCGCCATGCGGTTTCCAAGATGAGCGAATCCTCAGGCCATCTGCTGGCGGCTCATGGACTGGATGTGTCTTCGGTAGATTGGGTGGTGCCGCATCAGGCCAATGCCCGTATTTTACATGCCTGTGCCGAAAAGCTGGGGCTCGATCCCGCAAAACTTGTGATGACGGTTGACCGCCACGCGAACACATCGGCGGCCTCCATTCCTCTGGCGTTAGCTACGGCCTCCTCCGATGGCCGCGTAAAGCGTGGTGACCTTGTGTTGCTGACTGCGCTTGGTGCTGGACTTACCTGGGGAAGCTGTATTATAAGATGGTGAAACAAACCAAGAATAAGAAGAAAGGCTCTGCTTCCATGACTGACGATACGATCACCCGCGCTTACCTCGGCAATTCGGTTTACCGTGAAATCGGCCTGTCTCTGACCGAGTCCATGCAGTTAGTAGATGCGGTGTTTGAAGAAGTTTCGCTGGCCCTAGAAGAAGGCGACTCGGTGAAGCTGTCTTCGTTCGGTACCTTCTCCCTTCGTAAGAAAAATGCGCGCGTAGGGCGCAACCCGAAAACCGGTATTGAGGTGCCGATCGAGCCGCGCACGGTGCTCTCGTTCAATCCGTCTAATTTGCTCAAGCAGCAGGTGAACGAAAATCTGGGTGGCCATACCCCGCAGCAGAAAAAAACCGCCAACGCGGGATAAGCTAAATGAAGGAGTCGCCGATGTCAGTCACGCAATCTACGATGGCTGGCGACGCGCTCCTTGATGCATCGCCTTATGGGACGCACACAAAATCTGCGTCTGCCATGAAGACGATTAGCGAGGTGGCTGATATTCTTGAGTTACCCACGCATGTGTTGCGGTTCTGGGAGACAAAGTTTCCCCAGATCCAGCCGCTCAAACGCGCGGGGGGGCGTCGTTTTTACCGGGCTGAGGATATTGAAGCCCTGCTTCTGATTCGCGAGCTGCTGCATGAGCGCGGTTTCACCATCAAGGGTGCCGCCAAAGTGCTTCCTGAAATGCTCAAGGCCCGTCGTGCCGGGCAGGAGATCACGCTGGTGGATGAGTTTGCCGGTGTGCCGGAGTCCGTCACGCTTGAACCGTTGGCCGAGCCTGTCTCTCTTTCTCAGCGTCAGGCGTTGGTGGCGTTGCGTCGTGAACTGGAATCGCTGCGTCGTTTGCTGGATTAGCCCCGCCTGAGAGTGTCTAATCCTCTTGCGGCTGGATTTCTTCGGTATCCACCCACTCTACTCCCAAGCTCCCCTGATGCACGGGAACTCTCACCTTGGCGCCTAGTGACAGGGTATCGAACAGGGGCTCCTCCACGGCAAAATCATACGCGCCTGTCTGGCCAAAAGGCGTAATCTTTACTTCATAGGAATAATACGCTTTTTTGCGGCAGGATCGGCTCTGCTGCTTTTTCTCATCTAAAAAATACTGACGTGATTCGGGACGGCATTCAGCATCAGTCTCCAGCGAATGGCTGCGCGTTTTTCTGGGGCGGCCTTTGCATTTCAGCGTGCAGCTTTTCTGCATGACCGTGGCGGTGTGCATTTCTGTCGACTGCTGGTAGTGAGTATTGATCTCACGCGTCACCACAAGGCTGGAGGCATAGATCCCCAGCATGCCGCAAATGACAAAATCCATGAGCACCCATGATATCCATGACGATCCGCGCAGGAACCTCATCACCGCCGCCAGCCAGAGGGGAGTAAGGACAAGCGCTACCAAAAATCCTCTTATCAGCCACTCAGAAAGATCCAGTATGTCAATGCTGTCGAAATAGCTGGAGGCAGCCCCCAGAATGCCCGATGTCAAAAGGCCCGCATGCCCACCGATAAAAGCAAAGGCGGCGACGCGCGTTCCTTCAGATTCAGCTGCGGGCTGAATGTCCTTTGCCAGCGCCTCGCTGGCCTTGGCGATGCGTGCGAGCAGGTCATAATGTTTCTCGAAATAGCCATCATGTTTGGTGGCATCTATTGGTTTAATCACACACCAAATGCGCTGCGGGGTGGCGTGAAGTGATGCAACCGGCAATGCGAAAAGTTCTTTGAGTAGTGCAATAAATTCGTCATTTACGTTTGTGGAGTCCAGCGCGAAACGATGATCCAGGCTCAGAAAGAATTTTTTATCGAAGTCGGCATCGGAGATCGTTATTTCTGTGGCGAGCCCGAGCTGTTTGAGCCAGCGGTGATACCACCGCTCTGGCTGGACGCGGAACCATAAGCCTCCCTCTTTTAGCAGCCCTACATGTCGTAATGGTGGAATGATAAAGAAAAATGACTCCACCACATGGACCAGTTTCTGACTATCCTCTGCTACCTTTCGCAGATACGTGCCGGAAAGGAAGCGGCGCTGTAGCACCATGCCGAGGTAAAAAAGAATGCCGTAAAAAACAAAGACCATACCGCGTCCCGCATCATACCTGCTGCCTGCCCGGCTATTATGTAGAGGATTCTATAATTGATGCAGCAACCAGTTTTTGCCTGCGCCATCCGAAGCCCGCAAGGGCGAAGGATGGTCGGGGCGACTGGATTCG
>DBAU01000087.1 GCA_002291845.1 Alphaproteobacteria bacterium UBA1002
CGCCGGTAAAGCGGGGAAGCCATCGGCGCTGGCGGGTTCAGGGGCAGGTGGGGCAGGCGGGGGAGCCGTGTCAAAAGAGGCTTCCGGTACTTTTGGCACAAGGAAATCCATTTCATTGCTTGGCGTTTGATAGGCAAGTCCAGGCTCTGCCAAGGCTTCCTGAGGAGGAAGTGGCGCAGGTGGAGGTATATCTGAGCCAGCCCATGCCGGGGAGCAAAACACCGTACACAGCAAAAATGAAACATACCGACGAGTAAAACGCATAAAAAACATCGCAATTATAAAGCACTAATACCGTATCATCAGTCTGTGAACGTTTGGTTAACGAACAGATAAAGATAGGGGAGTGACAACTTACGACGTTAGTTTGCGAATTTCTTTTTCAACCAGCTGACGAACAAGGTCAGGAAGGTTTGCGTCTAGCCAATCTTTAAGCATGGGCTTAAGGGCTTCTACAACAAGATCCTCCACAGTGACGCCAGAGCGGAATTCCACACTGGTACGAGGCGTTTCACGGCGTGAGCTGCCCGCATTATTCAGCGCTCGCAATGCCGCGGCGCTTGTTTTTAATGTCTCATCCGATAGCAGGCTATCGATATCCGCCAGTACATCACGATTACTATCATCAGTCAGCGTTGCCTTGAGCTCCGCTGCGGGGGTGGTGACCTGCGTTGTCGGTACAACGGCTTCATCAAGCTCCTCGGTTAGCTCAAGTACCGCCCCCTCAGGTGCAGTCGCCTCTGAGAGATCCTTAAGCTCAAGAACGTCCGAGCCTTTGACAGAAGCGTCCATGTGCGAGGATGCACCATTCGCGCGCTCACCGCCCTCATGGCCTTCTTCTGCAATGATGCGTTTAATGGACTGGAGGATCTCCTCCATCGACTGGTCTTTAGGCTCTGCCGTCTCTTTTGCCATGCGTCGATCCGTCTCCGCCATTTTTTCACTATCCGGCAAATAGGTTAACTCTCGATTAAAAACCAATCATTTGATAACGAACGTCATCATAATGCTCTTCCGGATTATAAGCCGGTGTATCCAGCACCAGCATATCAGGGGTCAGGCGTCCCATGCGGGCGAGCAGGGTAAAGATCGCGACGATACGATCACGCTGTGCTCTGACCAGACTCACCTCGGCGCTGAATAATTCTTGCTCGGCGTCAAGAACGTCCAGAATGGTGCGTGCCCCATAGAGCTGCTCCTGACGAACCCCGGAGAGGGCAATTTCAGCCGCTTCGATCGCTTGGGTGGTGGCACGAATCGCAGATATGGACGTCTCCAGATCTTCCCATGACTGCACTACCGTCTGACGCACCTGATCACGCACGTTGCTTAGCTGAAAGCGCTGCTCACTCAAACGGGATTTGGACGCACGAATCCGAGAATACTCAGCTCCGGACTGATAAAGCGGGACGCTGACATTGACCAACAACGAGTCGTTGTCGAAGTCGGCGTTCCCGATAATTCCCGCGCCTTGTTCGCGGCGCATGGTGCCACGCAGAGAGACATCGGGAAGAATACGGGCAACGCTGACGTCTACGTCGTCTTCCGCAGACTTACTGCGAAACTCGGCAGAGGTCAGTGCAGGATTGGTTTCTAAAGCAATCGTAATTGCCTCTTCCAGCGTAGCAGGAATTTCCGGGAAGGTTTCCGGTACGGAAAGCTCCTCCGGTGTGTAGCCAACCACGCGCTCAAAATTAGCGATGGACGTAGTTAATGCACCTTTAGCCAGAATCTCGTCATTTTGCGCGCGGGCCAGACGAGCCTCGGACTGCGCTACATCGGTCCGCGTGACTTCGCCGACATCAAAGCGATCCTGTGATGCCTGCAATTGCTTGCGCAACACATCCACGTTATTACGGCTCAGCTCCAGCACCGAACGATCGCGCACCACATCCATGTATGCCGTGATGGCGCGCAAAAGAATTTCCTGCTCAATATTGACCAGCTCTGCGCGGCCCGCTTCGACCTGATTTTCTGCGCTGCTTGTACTGGCAACCGTCTCACCGCCGCGGAAGAGGGGCTGCTCCACCACGAGCTGGCGCACTTCGTTATCCGAGTAGCTCCAGCGCGCATCCGTTTGACTGCTAATAAGGCTGTTATTGGCCTGACTAAACCGGTTGCGTTGGCGGCCTTTATTGTAGTCGATGCTGGCCGTGGGCATCCAACCAGAGAACGCCTGATTCACCCCTTCATCCAGCTGCTCAACCACCTTGCGCTGGGCTTTAATTTCTGGGTTGGTACGGTATGTATGCGATAGTGCTTTTTGCAGGGCTTCTGGTAAAATCCCTGTCTTTTTCTGAGGGGCTGCTTTAGTGGCATCAGCCGGTTGCGGGGGTGCGTCTTGCGTTTGAGCATAAACAGCCGCACCGCTAAGCGCCAGCCAAGACACACTGAGCAGCATCAATGCGTGGCCAAAACGCGGTGAGGCAAAAGGCATGTCCAAGATTTGCTCCTTCATCACAATGAAAATCCTTCCGTGTGCACAAAACCGGGGAGCACGTGAACAAACGCATTTGCCTCGCGTCGCATTGCAAAATGACCCCCTTCATTTTGAAGTGTCAGATAGGTACCAAGACCACTGGATGCTCCTGGACGCAGGTGTAACACCTCCACCGCAACCAACCGTCCTTTCGATGCTAACTGCTGCGCAAGGGCCGGTGGAACAAACTGCACACCACCGTCCATAAAAATCACATCATAGCTCTGGTTGGGCCAGCCTGCTTCCAGTGAAGCCTGATGAATATCTACCTTTTGAGGGATGTGTTTCAGCCGCGCTTTAGCCTGTGCGAACAGGGACGCATCAGACTCCAGCGCAGTAACCTGCGCGCCCATGTGTGCAAGAACCGCAGCGCTGTAACCCATGCCAGCACCAATCACTAGTACGCGATCTCCTGATTGTACATTGGCCAAGGTGAGCAAGGTTGAAAAGACCAAAGGCTCCATCATGTAGCGTTGCGGAGCGATAGGAAGATCTTCGTCGACGAAGGCAACACCCTTAAAGCGCTCAGGAACAAACACATCACGATCGACCGCAGATAAAGCCTCCATAATGCGCGGATCGGTAATCGCATTAGTGCGAAGTTGACCGTCCTGCATGTTTTTTTGCTGGAGTGCGCTACGTGCGTTCATGGTTACCTTTCATCATCTGGAGAGATACTATAAGGAATTTAAATGCAATTCCTAGTACAAGCTCAGGGCCTCTGGTATGGTAAGGCGCAACATTGCGAGGGCGTTGCAAAAATACATTGCATGCTTGACCCGCCGAAGGCTGCCCCTTATGTATGCATTTCATTTTCTGCTCGGGCCGGGTAGCAAAGTGGTAATGCACGGGACTGCAAATCCTGTATTCGGGAGTTCGATTCTCCCCCCGGCCTCCAGCTTTAAATTTTATGTTTTACAGGTTCTTGCCGGCGAGTAGGGCCAAGTCAAGCATGCGGCAAGAAAATCCCCACTCGTTATCGTACCATGCAGCGACACGGCCCAAATGCTGGCCGGTGACAAAGGTCGCGGTAGCATCAACCATGCTGCTCTCTGTTGTATGCAGGAAATCCGTGGATACAAGTGGCTCGTGGCAAACTCCCAGCACGCCGTTCATGGGGCCCAAAGCGGCCTGACTCAGCACGCGATGTATGGCTTCTTTGTCGAGTGATTTCACGCTGTGAAACACCAGGTCAACCATGGAAACATTCGGTGTCGGCACACGTAGCGCGGTACCATCCAACTTGCCGGCGAGTTCCGGGAGGACCAACCCCAGCGCTTTGGCTGCGCCGGTGCTTGATGGAACAATCGATAGCGCCGCCGCTCTGGCCCTGCGAAGATCTTTGTGTGAGCCATCCACCAGATTCTGATCGCCCGTGTAGGCATGTATGGTTGTCATGAAGCCACTTTCAATGCCGAAGTTGTCGTGCAGAACTTTGGCGATAGGGGCGAGACAGTTGGTGGTGCAGGAGCCGATCGAGAAAACGGCATCGTTACGCGTCAGTTGGTCGTGATTCACGCCGTAAACGATGGTTTTTACATCATTCTCCTTCGCGGGAGCGGAAATAAGCACCTTTTTTGCGCCCCGTGCCAGATGCGCTGCGGCATCCTGCTTGGAGGTGAACGCGCCCGTACACTCCAGAACCACATCCGCTCCCAGCGCGCCCCAGTCAATGCGTGTAATGTCGCGCTCGTGAAGCACGGAAACTGTGTGGTTACCAATCGTCAGCACATCGCCGTCTGCCGAAAGCGGAGCCGAAAAGCGACCATGAACGGAATCGTATTTTAACAGATGCAGGTGGGTTGGAGTAGGGGCAGGGCCATTCACTGCAACCAGCTCGACGCCTTCATAAGCGTGCTCAACCAAGGCGCGCGCCACGCAACGGCCAATGCGGCCAAGTCCGTTGATGGCAATCCGTACCTTGCTCATGCGGCGCGCTCCACCTCCTCAATAATGCGCTCGGGCGTAATGCCAAAATGCTTGTATACCTCTGGGCCCGGCGCTGACGTACCAAATGATGCCATGCCGATAAATACGCCCTCCGTACCGAGATAGCGATCCCAAGATTGCCGTACCCCTGCTTCTATGGCAATACGTCGCACGCCCTCAGGCAGCACTTGGTGGCGGTATTCTGCTGGCTGGGCATCAAAAAGTTCAAGGCAGGGCATCGATACAACCTGCACCGGAATGCCTTTCTTCTCAAGAGCTTCTGCGGCCTGCATGGCAAACATCACTTCAGAGCCAGTGGCCATTAACACGGCCTTTGGCGTCGTGCCACTACTGCGTAATATATATCCACCCCGTGCACAGAGATTTTCCTCCTGATGCCTTGTTCGTACGGGTGTCAGGTTCTGTCGGCTCAACGCCAAAAGTGAAGGCCCATCCCTGCGAGCCACTGCCAGCTCCCAACACTCCAGAGTTTCCACAGGATCAGCAGGACGAAACACATGCAGATTGGGAATGACTCTTAGGGCCGCCAGATGTTCAACGGGCTGGTGGGTGGGGCCATCTTCGCCAACACCAATGGAATCATGGGTCATCACGTGAACGACGCGCAGCCCCATCAAGGCAGAAAGACGAATGGAAGGGCGCGAGTAATCGCTAAAGACCAGAAACGTTCCGCCATAAGGAATAAAGCCGCCATGTAGCGCCAGACCGTTCATGGCTGCAGCCATGGCATGTTCCCTGACGCCATAGTGAAGGTAATTACCTGCAAGGCTGTCGCCGGCTCGAACTGGGGTTTGCCCTTTGGCAAGTGTGCCATTGGAGCCAGTCAGGTCGGCAGAGCCACCGAGCAGTTCTGGTAGTTGTGCGCTCAGGACGTCTAATGCCAGCTTTGAGGACACGCGAGAGGCTTCGTTGCGCGGCTGTTCAGCCCACTGTTTTTTTGCCTCATTCACGGCGTCCTGCCACTTCGAGGGAAGCTCTCCACTTATGATACGTTCGAATTCTTTTTTCTCAGAATCAGAAAGTTTGTCAAAGCGTTGGTACCATTCTTTCACATCATTTCTTGAATGTGTGCCAAGCTCGCGCCAGGCGCTCAATACGTCGGCGGGGATGTCAAAAGGAGCGAATGGCCAATGAAGCGTTGCGCGCGCTCCGGAGATTTCTTCGCCCCCTAGCGGTGAGCCATGGCTGGCGGCTGTGCCGGCTTTGGTCGGTGCGCCATAGGCAATGGTGGTGCGGCATGCGATGAGCGTTGGCTTGCTGCTGTTGCGCGCCTCGTAAAGCGCTGTCAGTACGGCGATGGGGTCGTGGCCATTGACGCGAATCGCATGCCACCCCTGCGATGCAAAACGGGCGCAGTGGTCGTCGCTGACCGATAAAGAGGTCGGCCCGTCGATCGAGATGCCGTTATCATCGAACAAAACAATCAGTTTATTCAACTTCAGGTGTCCGGCAAGCGAGGCAGCTTCGTGGCTGATTCCTTCCATGAGGCAGCCATCTCCTGCGATAACGTAGGTGTAATGATTGACCAGATCTTTTCCGAAGCGTGCCTGTAATAAGCGTTCTGCAAGAGCCATTCCCACGGCATTGGCGATGCCTTGTCCTAGCGGGCCGGTGGTGGTTTCAATGCCGGCCGCATGCCCGTATTCGGGGTGCCCGGCTGTACGAGAGTTCAGCTGACGAAAACGCTTAATTTCGTCAAGCGTCATGTCTTTATAGCCCGTAAGATAAAGTAATGCATAAAGAAGCATGGAGCCATGTCCGGCGGACAGAATAAAGCGATCGCGATCCGGCCAGTGTGGCGTTTCCGGGTCATATTTCATCACATCGGCCCACAGAACGGTTGCGACGTCGGCCATACCCATCGGCATGCCGGGATGCCCGGATTTTGCTGCTTCTACCGCATCCATGCTGAGTGCGCGGATGGCGTTGGCAAGCATCGTATGGTCGATGGAATGGGCAGGAGACTGCGTTAGTGCTGTCATATGAACTCGCTTACATGCGGGGGGCAAAAAAGTGCCCTAGAATTAGCAGCAAAAATTTAAAATGAAAGTGAGGAGTGTAGAAAATTGAAGCCTGGGGGCTGCCCCTAGAAAATCTTCATCATTTGTGAAGATTATTCGTGGTTTTGATAACCATTGTCAAAAGTGACAATATGATAAAAAACAATATATTGTTTTGGTAAGTCAAGGCGTAGGACTAAATCTATTGCATGCAGTCCCCCTTTTCGTTAAGTTGCTGTAACAACATGTGGGAGTTGGGATGTACCCATCACAGAACGGTGAACGTTCGAACCACTCCGAGGCGCACCAGCGTCTTCTCTCCATCCACGGTGCCGCAAGTGCGGCGGTGGTGGCAGTTAATCGTCTGTCTTCGATTCTTCCTCTGGCGAATCATAGCCACACACAAGAGTTGGAAGCGGCCAGCGAACGTCTGGCGGGTAGTTTGCGTCGTCTGGAAGATGCCGTGACGCGCATGTTGCAGGTGAATGTAGAGAATGCAGGGAAATTGCTCACCCGCAATGAACAACAAGACGAAAAGTGGCAAAAACGTTATCACGCAGTGGAGCGTGAGCGGGATTCGTTGCAGGAAATGCTGGTTGCTTTGAAAGACCGCTACGAAAAGCTGCAAACGGCCTACCATGAGCGTCAGCATGCTTTCGATTTGAAAGTGCTTGAGTATGAGGCGTTGCAGCTTCGCCATTTGGAAGCCCGTCAGCGGCTGGATCAGTCACTGGTGCTCCTCGATTCATTGATTGGCCCGTCAGAGGAGCCTTCAACATGAAACAGGTAGATATTCGCATTGGCTTTCATACGTACACGCTAGCATGTGCCGAAGGGCAGGAAGGCCATCTGCAACAGCTTGCAGACGAAATCGACATGCGCGCCCGACAGATTAAAGAAAAATCTCCCCGTGCCAGTGAATCGATGGTGCTGGTCATGACAGCGCTCATGCTGGCAGATGAGCTTTATGAGGCGCGCCAGGAGGCGGGAATGTTACATGAGAAGCTGGCAATGGGCGTCACGTTAGGCGCCCATGGGGAGGGTATTCCGCCCATACCCAGCGCCGGAGTGGTTGCACGTAACCTCACCATGGCAATGAACGAGATCGCCGACCAGCTGGACGCCATTGTGGCGACGGTTGAAAAGCGCTGAGAACTTAACTATATTCATAAAACTGCCCGGTGCGTGAGACAACTTTGTCCCTTGGGCCGATACTTACTTGCATGGGAGCTGTCCCTCACCGAGGCCCTGGCTTTGGTGATATGGCACCCACCTGAACAAACGGGCCACATGCGGCTTGTATTGTCCACGGCCAGGGCGGTGACATAAAAAAAGGGGCGTCCGTAAAAGACGCCCCCTTTTTTTAATTTTAAGAAGCTTATTGCTGATACTTAAACTGAACTTCTACGCGGCGATCCCCGGCGAGGCAGTTGATTTTCTCGGCGCGCTTCATGCCATCGCATTGTGTGGTGCTGGTCACGGCGCCCAAACCTTCCACGGCGGCAACCGAGGTAGGTATGCTCAACTTGGTGTCGAGATATTGCTTCACGGCTGTGGCGCGGCGTTGTGAAAGCTTCACGTTGTAGTCGGAGTTACCGATTTTATCGGCATAACCAACCACGCTGGCACTAACGATGCCTTTGGAAGCGGCAACTTCTGCAGACAGAGCATCCAGTTTCGTTGAGGCTTCAGCTGTCAGGCTGGCATCGTCAAAGTTAAAGTAAACAGTGCGCTCATCCTGGCTGATAACCGGAGCAGGCGGAGGCGGAGGAGCCTGTACAACGGGAGCCGGTGCCGGTTGCTTTGGAGCGCAAATATCGTCAGCGGATTGCCACTTGGTGCGTACGCAGTTCCCGAAAGTGTTGGTTACCGTGTTTTCACGGTTGTCGTTCACGACTTCCTGTGCTGTGCCGCCCGCCATGGCAGAACCAGCACAAAGCGTAATCGCGGTGAGCGCGGTGAAGAAAAAATGACGCATGGTGAATATCCCTGAAGTAAATTGTTCCTACGAGATAACCAATACGAAAGTTAATTACAATCGAATTAACGCGCACACCTCTGCGCGCATTCCACCCGTTGAGCCCCTGAAAAACCCCGGATTAGCGTTTGGACTGAGCGGAGACTTTTGTGCTTAGGGTTTCAAAATCAAGTGCATGCGGCACAACCTCGTCACCTACAATCAGGGTTGGTGTGCCACGTAACCCCAGCTTTTCACCCAAACCCAGATTGCGCGCAATGGCGGCTTTAATATCGTCTTTTTCGGCTCTGGCGCGAACCGCTTTGGGGTCGTAGCCGGCATTGGTTAATGCGGCATCAATTTTATTGGCATCCAGACGGCCCGGCTCTCTCATCAGCGTGGAGTGGAAAGCGAAATATTTGTCAGCGTCGAGCTGGTTGGCGGCAATTGCGATAGCGGCGAGCTCATGTGATTGCGCACCGAAGATGGGAAATTCTTTTATTAAAAGTCGCACTTTTCCCTTCTGTTCTTTTAACAGGCGATCAATCGCATTGAACATGAATTTGCAAGCAGAGCAGTTGTAATCAGAGAATTCAACAATCGTGACGGCTGCGTTTTTGGGGCCCACTGATGGGGTAAATGCATCTGAGTAGACCACCTGCGTATTCTCTTTCACCACTTTGGCGGCTTCGGCAGACGCTTTTTCCATTTCCTGGCGCTGCATGCCCTCCAGCGCGTCGACAATCACCTGCGGGTTATCAAGCAGATATTGGCGAATCAGCCCATCCAGCTCGCCCCGCGTCACGGCTTTGTTGCGAGTGGCATCTGCGGTTGCGGCAGAAGAAAATGTTACACAAAGGGCTAGAAAAAGGATGGTTAAGCGCATGTTGCCTCGTCTCATAATATGGTTTTCAGCGTGACAGAAAACCCTGAGGCTGACCAGAAAAAAATGGTCCGGACTGATCGGCTTTTTCACGTTCCCGTCGAATAGCAAAACGCTTTATGTCCTGCGCTCGTAAATAGGCAGGGCTGCCTGAGGGAAGCTTCTCAATCGCCAAAGCGGCCTGTATGCGCATTGCATCTGTATCATCACGCATGGCGGCCTCTTCGGCGAGCGCTAAATGCGCTTTTCCCTGCACGCCCTGTTTTCCATAGGCTTCGGCAAGCAAGCGCCAGCTGCTATTATAGCTGGGGTCTTGCTGGCTGGATTGCTCGAGTAAGGCAATGGCTTCTTTTTGAAGAGTGTCACTGCTCGGTTTGGCCAGGAGCGTCCGGGCATAATCAGCGCGTAGTAGCGCAGAGGTGGGCTGCAGTTTGCTGGCTTCACGGTATGCCGTACGTGCTTCCTCGATGCGACCTGTTTCAAACAGCATCTGGCCTTTAAGCTCATGAAAATAGGCATCACTCGGTGACTCAGCGATCAATCCGTCAATAAGTGGCAGCGCTTTGTTCATATCAGATGAACGATAAAAACTGACTGCACGGGCATAACGTGCCGGCACGCTATCATCCATGTAGCGGGACAGAACCTGATTCTGCGGACGCATAAAGCCATAAAGCTTGGCTTGCATACGTTGGTGTCGGATTTGATCTAACTCAGGTAACTTAGCATCTCGGAAGGGCGACTGCGACGCCTGCCCCCGAATGCTGCTGATCCGCTCACGGGTGAGGGGGTGGGTGAGGGTATAGGGGTCTGGCGAGCCAAGATAACGTTTCTCTTCACGGCGTAGTCGCTCAAACATATCGAGCATGCCTTCCGGGCTGACGCCGATTTGATTTAAATAACTAAGGCCTGCTTGATCTGCGGATTGTTCATTGCTGCGCGAGAAGGCAAGTAAACTGCGCATGGCGGCATGCGGTCCCGCAGAGAGAATCGCAGCACCCGCATCGCCGGCACCGCTGGCCGCTGCTGCCGCACCAAGCACATAGGCAATCACCGCGCCAACTTGTGCTTTTGCCACCTGTTCTGATCCCCGTGCTAAATGGCCACCGGCGATATGCCCGGTTTCATGCGCAATGACCCCAATCAGCATTTCAGGGGTATCGGTAGCCAGTAGCAACCCGGTATGAAAAAAGATGTTACTGCCACCCGCAACAAACGCATTGATGCTATCTTCGCTGATAATAAAAATACGTACCGCACTTGGATCCAGCTCTGCCGCTTTCCAAACGGGCGTAGAGAGATCGCGCAGATACGCCTCGATCTCCGCATCACGGATCAGGCCGCTAGCCTGCGCCGTCGAAGCAAAGGCCATCAGCGCAATGGCCAGCATCAAAAGAAGATGTTTCACACTCTCTATATGACTCTGAACGAATAGGATTTCCAGTGGCAAGCGCAACCCTCCATGTAAAGGGCAAAACGTAATGGCTGTATGGAAAGCAATTGTTATCCGAATGATTTTCAGGCATATGCATGGCGTAATCGCCGATGTGTAAGTTGATTTATGCTAAAAAAAACTGCCGCCATGCGTGCTCAGGTTGCGCCATTTGAGGCGATGGAAGCGTTTCGCGAGGCAACCGAGTTGGCTGCACAGGGACATGATATCATCCATCTTTCGGTTGGCCAGCCGGGAAGAACAGTCCCTCCCAAGGTCATGGAGGCTGTCAGCCACGCCATGCGCCATGATGCGCTGGGGTACACGGAAGCAAAAGGTCTACCCGCGCTGCGACAACGGATCTCCGGGTTTTATAAAACGCGCTACCGAGTGGATGTTCCCATAGAGCGCATTTTTATCACCGTGGGTTCCTCCGGCGCGACGCTTTTGGCTCTGATGGCTGCCTTCGATCCGGGAGCCTCGGTGGCACTGGCGCGCCCATGTTATCCAGCCTATCCCAACATGCTCAAGGCTACGGGCTTACAAACGATCTTCGTTGATACGCAGGAAGATACAGCCTTTCAGCCGCGCGTGGCGCATCTGGAAGCGCTGGAGGCAAAACCAGACGGGCTGATTATCGCCAGCCCATCCAATCCGGTAGGAGGAATGCTTCCCCCGACAGAGCTGGAGGCCTTACTGCGCTGGTGCGAGGCGGCGGGCACTGGGGTGATTTCCGATGAGATCTATCACGGAGTAACTTACGGTGTGGTGGAAGCACAAACGGCCCTACGCTACAGCCAAGAAGCCTTTGTGGTGAATAGCTTCTCCAAATATTACCTGCTGCCCGGATGGCGGCTCGGCTGGGCGGTGGTCCCGGAGCGTTATGCCCGCAGCTTTGAGTCACTGCAGCAAAGCCTCTTCATTTCACCGCCTGCGGTTTCTCAGGTCGCGGCGCTGCAGGTGTTCGATCATCTGGCGGTACTTGACGAAGCGGTCGCGCAATACGCCGCGAACCGCGAGAAGCTGATGGCCGCTCTGCGTGGCGTTGGCATGCGTGGTCTGCGCCATGCGGAGGGGGCGTTCTACCTCTATGCGAATGTGTCGGCGCTCACCAATGACAGCCGCGATTTCTGCCG
>DBAU01000097.1 GCA_002291845.1 Alphaproteobacteria bacterium UBA1002
CCCCTACCCGGCCTCCCTTCATTGATCTCAAAGACATCGGCGCGATGCCCCTGCGCGCCATGATTGATATGGCACGCGAGATGAAAGCCGCCCGCCGCGAACGCCGCCCGCACCCGATGCTCAATGGCCGCAAACTAGCGATGATTTTTGAGCGTAACTCCACACGCACCCGTGTGTCCTTCGAGGCCGGCATGCATGAGATGGGCGGCCAGGCGATTAACCTGACGGCTAGTGATCTGCAGCTGGGGCGCGGCGAAAGCGTGGCGGATACGGCGCGGGTGCTTTCGCGCTATGTCGATGCCATCATGATGCGGGGTGATCATGCCAAGGTGCGAGAGCTGGCGGAATTTGCCACCGTCCCGGTGATTAACGGGCTGACCGAGCGGGTGCATCCCTGCCAGCTGATGGCCGATGTGCTCACCTTCGAGGAGCATCGCGGCCCGATCCGTGGCAGCGTGGTAGCCTGGGTGGGCGATGGAAACAACGTGGCGAATTCCTGGATCACCGCTGCGGTGAAATTTGGCTTCACCCTGCGCCTGGCCTGCCCGCCGGAATTGGCGCCCTCCTCCGATTACCTGGCCTATGCCAAAGCCCATAATGCCAGTGTGTACCTGACCGATGATCCGCGTGAAGCCGTGCGCGAAGCGGACGCGGTCACCACGGATACCTGGGTCTCCATGGGTAACGAGAACAGCGAAACACGCCGCCGCCTTCTGACCCCGTTTCAGGTCGATGACGCCTTAATGCGCGAGGCCAAGCGCGAAGCGCTGTTCCTCCATTGCCTGCCCGCCCATCGCGGGGAGGAAGTCACGGCGGAGGTGATCGACGGCCCGCACTCCGTAGTGTGGGACGAAGCCGAGAACCGCATGCATGTGCAAAAAGCCATCCTGCATTGGTGCGTGGGGAATTAAGTCCGCCCATACGTTGCGCTCAACCGCTCAATTGGTAGAAGCGATACAGGCAATTTAGCGTATCGCGCGTGCCTGCGTGGCGCGTTGTTTGTAGATGCCGTCCATGCAGGTTTGCAGCGCTTGATTATCCGAAACCTCATGAAATTTTAATCCGAGGACTTTGTTCATCAGTGTTTGTTGGATTTCTTTGGCAAACTCGATGGGCACTAGCAGATACTGAGAGAATGATGCATTCTCCGCTGGGTACTGACCCACCACATAACGCGGGCTCATGGCGAGGTTAAGAAAGCCCGACTCTTGAAGAATGGACTTGATATTCAAATACCCTGCCTCGTCGGCAGGCAGGACCACAGCGACCTCCTTCGAAGGATAAAGAATCACATCACAATGTCGCAGACGTTCCTGATACGCTCGAGATATCACAACCTGATCCTTTGGAGGGCGTACTGCCTGTACATATTTTCCGCCGTTAAAAAACCATGCCCGTATTACATTAGAAGGAAAAAGTGGCGATTCTGTTTTATCTTTCAAATGCACCCCTCTTCCATTACCAGAAAGAGACGGATGGAACGTTTGTAGCGCTTCCAATAAAGAGTCTGCAATATAGTGATTCGGTTGCTGCACTGAGATTTTTCTTTTTTCATGAATCTAAGCAGCTTGTTTATACCCAAGAATCACCTCACGCAGTGTGAAACTTTCATGAATATCTTGCTAGTTTTGCGCAATACACTAAGCGTGGCGGCTGGTTATTCGCGCATTTTACCTATATAATGACGTATGACTTCCGCTTCCTCCCCCGACATCGGTCTGGTACGCCACGAAGATGTGGTCCAGCCGTTTATGCTCCACAAATCCTCGGTGCGTGGGCGCATGGTGCGCCTCTCCCCGGTGATTGATACCATCCTCAGCCGTCACAACCATCCGGCGCTGGTGGGCAAGCTGCTCGGCGAAATGCTGACGCTCGCGGCCATGCTTTCATCCAATTTGCCGGAAGGCGGCATCCTGACCCTGCAAGCCAAGGGCAATGGCCCTATCCGCTTCATTGTAGTGGATGCGGTGCATGGCGGTGGCCTGCGTGGCTATGCAGACCTCGCCGAGGGTGGCCACGACGCGCTGGAAGCGCTTGCGATCCAGAATGCGGATCCCGACCTGCCGGAACTGATGGGGCAAGGCTACCTCGCCATGACGCTTGATCTCGGGTTTGGCGATCCCTACCAGGGCATTGTGCCACTGGAGGGCCACTCCATGGCCGAAGCGGTGCAGCATTATTTTACCCAGTCGCAACAGATCGACGTGCTGTTTAATCTGGCCGTGCATCGCCGCACCGCGAAGGATGGCCGTACCCACTGGGCCTCCGGCGGCATTATGCTGGAGCGCATGCCGGATGAAGGTGGCAAACCCATCGAGCAAGATCTCAATGCAGGGCGTGTATTGCGTACCAAACCCGTGCAGCCAGATGAAACCCTGCACGGTTGGGACTACAACGCCCTGCTCGTGGAAACTGCGACAGAAGATGAATTACTTGATCCGCATTTGGCGCCTTCTGCCCTGCTCTACCGCTTGTTTAACGAGGCGGGCGTATGGGTGCATGATACCAAGCCAGTGAGTGTGGATTGCCGCTGCTCACGTGAGAAGATCGCGAGCATATTATCCAATATGGGTGCAGAAGCCATCGAAGACATGAAACAAGACGGCATCATTCGGGTGACCTGCCAGTTCTGCAATCATGAAGAACGGTTCGAAGACGCCGATCTGCGCCCCGCGGCTCACTGACGTTCAAGCCACCTTAGCACACGGCATATGCGCCATTGATTGGCAGGGTGGCTGGATAATGCTACGCTTTTTTTATGCATCACATTCCACTGGGCCGCTTTCGTTTGCCCGTTCCCCGCACCAAAGCCCTGCGCATTAGCAGTGGCGGCTTGTTCGTGATACTCGGGCTATTTGGCTTTTTGCCCTTGCTCGGCTTCTGGATGATCCCGGTGGGGTTGTTGCTTTTGTCGTTTGACATCCCTCAGGTCCGGCGGATGCGCCGTATCGCCGTGGTACGCTGGCATCGCGCACAGCAGAGGAGTGAGGATTAGCCCGCCACGTCGTCGAGTTTCTTCTCGTACCAGGTTTCGCCGATGGCGATTTTTTCGCGGCCTTTAGATTCGCGCCAGGCGTTGGTGTCGCGCAGCGAGTAAATGCAGCCGCAATATTGCTGCGCATAGAAGGCTTCTTCTTTCGCCAGCTCATACATGCGCGCCGAGCCGCCATCCTTGCGCCAGTTATACGTCCAGTACTCCACACCGTCATAATGCGAGGCGGCACGCAGGCCGCAATCGTTGATCTGCTCCATGTTCTTCCAACGCGAAATCCCCAGCGAGGAGGTGAACACCTTGAAGCCATGCTCTTGGGCATACAAAGCCGTGCGCTCAAAGCGCATGTCAAAGCACATGGTGCAGCGGATACCACGCTCCGGTTCCTTCTCCATGCCCTTGGCGCGTGCAAACCAGTTCTGCACGTCATAATCCGCATCGACGAAGGGGATGCCCAGCTTCTCCGCATAACGGATGTTCTCCTGCTTGCGGATTTCGTATTCTTTTTTTGGATGAATGTTCGGATTGTAGAAAAAGATGGTCAACTCCAGACCGCTCTCATGCATCTTTTCAATCAACGGGCCTGAGCAGGGCGCGCAGCAGGAATGCAGCAGCACTTTCTTCTCTCCGCCGGGAACCTCGAACTCTTCGGTCGCGTTCTCATATTTGGTCATCGATTCTTCGCCTTTGCTTTGTGCTGCTCTTGACTCATCAAAAAACGCCTTCGTCTTTGCGAGGAGCGCTCTACCACTTCGCCGATTATACGGCCATATAATTTTTTTTGCCAACCCACTTGCGTTCTATTCATTCTTTGCGCTATCCCTTAGTTAGTATTTCATGTGAAGGAGAGAAGCCCATGACTAACGCGCTGCCATCCCGCCGTTCCATCTCCCCCGAATCACCGCGCAAAAAAATGAAGGATAAGCGACGGGCGCAGCTCATCGATGCCAACATGGAATGCATTGCACGCTACGGCCTGACGGAAACCACCATCAGCCATATCTCCGAGACGGCGGGTATGTCGCGCGGCATCATCAATTTCTATTTCACCTCCAAAGAGCACATGATGCGCGAAACGCTGTCGCATCTGATGCAGGAACAAACCACCGCCTGGCGCGAAGCCCTCGATAAGTCGAGCGGCAAAACCCCGTATGAGCGTCTTGAGGAAGGGGTGAAGGCTATCTTCTCTGCGCGCCTCTGCACGCGCAAGAAGCTCTCCGTCTGGGCGGCCTTTGTGGCGCATGCAGCGACGCATCCGACCTACCGTTACATCTTTGAAACGGAAACCGGGCGCACACGCGACGAGATCGCCGCACTGGCCGGCATGGCCGATCCGCTGATCGACGCACCAGGCTTTGCCAACGGCTTCATCTGCTACATTCGCGGGCTGCGGATGGAGCTGCTGATTGGCGACACGGGCCGCACCCGGCAGGATCTCGAAAAAGAGGCACTCGCCTTCCTCAGCAACATTGAACCACTCTCCCATGCCCAGCTGACCGCCCAGCGCGCGGCCGCCAAAAAGGAAGAAGCAAAGCCTGAGCTTTCGGCACCAAAGCCTGATCTGGCCATGGCAAGCTAGCCGCAGAACAAGCACCGTATGCCGGTCGCGCGCGCAACAGCGCGTTGGACGCAATGTTTGCAGTAATTTTATCCCCAACACCTGCCGCACTGCAGCAGCTTTTCTGCATGACTTCCCGACAAAGCGACGCTATATCAGCGTCCAAAGATTTTTTCTGTGGGGATTCCGATGACCAAACAACACTTTGAAACCCTTGCCCTGCATGCTGGCATGGACGCCGCGGCGCATGGCGGCTCCTGCCAAATGCCGATCTATCAGACGGCGTCTTATGTGTTTGAGGACAGTGCGCATGCCGCCGACCTCTTCGCCCTGAAAAAAATGGGCAACTCCTACTCCCGCCTGACCAATCCGACGGTAAGCGCATTGCAGGATCGCATTGCCGCGCTGCATGGCGGCGTGGGCTGCGTGGCGGCAGCCTCGGGGCTGGCCGGACAAATGCTGGCACTTTCCAACCTGATGGCGTCGGGCGATCACCTGGTTGCCTCGCACCGTCTGTATGGTGGCACGGTCAGCACACTGAAAAACACCTATCGCCAGTTCGGCTGGACGACCTCATTTGTGGATGTCTCCGACCTCGGCGCCGTGCAAAAAGCCATCACGCCACAGACCAAAGCGATCTATGCCGAGTCGCTGGCCAATCCGGGTGGCAGCATCACGGACATCGAGGCGCTGGCTAACCTCGCGCATAAAAACGGCCTGCCGCTGGTGATCGACAACACCATGGCCTCGCCTTATCTGATGCGTCCGTTTGACTTCGGCGCTGACATCGTGTGCGAATCCACGACGAAGTTCCTGGCGGGCAATGGCACGGCCGTCGGTGGAGCGGTCATTGATTCCGGTCATTTTGACTGGACGCAGAACGATAAGTTCCCGCTACTCAACGGCCCAGAGCCTGCCTATAACGGCATGAACTTCTGCAAGGAGTTCGGCAAGATGGCGTTCACCGTGCGCGGGATTGCCGTGGGCCTGCGCGACATTGGTGCGTGCCAGTCGCCGATGAATGCGTTCCTCACGCTGAACGGCATCGAAACGCTCGCCCTGCGCATGGAGCGCCATGTGCAGAACGCGCGCATCATTGCGGAGTGGCTGAGCCAGCATCCGGATGTGAGCTGGGTGGGCTATGCCGGCCTGCCGTCCAGCCCGCAAGCCGCATTGGCGAAGAAATACTTCCCCAAAGGCCCGGGCTCTATTTTCACCTTCGGCCTGAAAGGCGGCTATGAAGCGGGACGCGCCCTGGTGCAGAACGTGAAAATGGCGCGCCACGTGGCCAATATTGGCGATACACGCACGCTGGTGATTCATCCGTCTTCCACCACGCATAGCCAGCTTTCAGAAGAACACCAGATCGCCGCCGGTACCGGTCCGGATGTGGTGCGGATATCGGTAGGCATCGAGCATCCGGACGACATCAAGGCCGACCTCGATCAAGCCATTCAGGCGGGCAAAAAAGCCAAAGCCGCTTAATTCTATTTTTAAATGTATCCATGCATCGCCCGGGGAGCTCTCCGGGCGATTTTTTTATCCGGCTTTGCTGTAAAAACATTCCCAATTATTTATAAATCCCGAAACATATGCCTAAAATTTAACCGATAATTAATCTGTGGATAGTTATGATAGAATCATGGAATACAAGGAGTTTTCGTCATGAGCACTTGTCCCATTACCCGCAGAATTTTGGTGATTCTGAGCTTTTTTGGTTTACACCCCAGCGCTAATGCCCAGTCCCTGACCTCCTCCAACCTGGCCCTGATGCCCGACCGCGGCCTCTCCTACACCTACGCCCCGGAGCGCACCCCCCTGCTGGATGTGTATGTCACGCTTGGCGCCATGGATCAAACGCAGCAGCAGCGCCTGCCGTGGGATCGTGAGCGCATGCACCAGGTGCAGCAACCAGCCTTCAACTTCCGTACCGGGATGAATCTGCATCTGGGGAAGCAAACAATGCTGAACCTTGACGCCCGACAGCGCGAGCAAGTGGGCGGACTCACCCAAGCAGAATTACGCCCGGATACCGCGCGCCTGATCGATAATAATCAACCGTGGGATTTCCGGGTGGGGCTGAGCTACCGCTGGTAAATCAGGCGGTGAGCGCCATCATCTGCGCACGGCGGCGCAGTTCATCAGTATCCATCATCGCGCCCATGGGTGAAGGCAGGCGCATAGTCACCGCTTCCGCTACCGCTATGGGCTGCACGGGAGCATCACGCATCCAGTCGAGGCGCAGCTCCGCCATCACACGCTGTGTAACTGCTGGTGCGGGAGCAACAACTACGGCTGTTTTGACGGGTGCAGCAGGTGATTCTTTCGGCTTTGCGGCCTGCTCGATAGCCCTTGCATCCTGTATCACCGGACGCTGGGGCATGCTGGTAACGAATCTGGTCGCTTCTGTTCTTTCAGTCATTATGTGAGAAGTACGCGTGGCGGACGCCTCTACCGCTTCGGCGGCACGTTGGCAGGCAATGATCTGTTCTACACTGCGATCTCCAGCCCCGTGCAGGCGCATCTCATCTGCTTCACGGCATGCGACCTGTTGCTGGTGAAAAAGCTGCATGATCGCACCAAAGTCAGGCGCGGCATAAAACGAGCCTACGCTGATTGCTTCCGCAGGTTGTCCGTGAATAGAGGTGCCAACATATATACTCATAACATAATAATAGCAGGTAAGGCCTCAGCCGTGTGTGAAGGTTTTATGAGATTGGGATGTCAATTTAATGACAATTAGCCGCGGCCCATATTGACGGATTCCCGGACGGCAAGATCCGTTGTAGCGGCGGGCAGTAATCCAAAATGGGCACTCTCAGGAATATGATGGCATGCACCAATCACCTGCGAAGAAAGGCAAATGCCTTCCCCAGCGATCAAAGCAGCAAAATTCGACCGAGGCCCGGCTGGAGAAGGCGGGGTGGAATCCATATCCGCAAGCGATGCCTGACGGGCGGCCAGCTCAGTAGATGGTGGGGCCTCCGCAATCACCGATGAAGGACCTACCTCCGTCGTCGTGGGAGCTGCAGCAGGCGTTTCGCCGGTACCCCCTGACACTTCATTCCGGCGTAACAGAGCCTCTATTTGCTGATTATAGGCATCCGCGGTGAGTCGCATATCGACACGGACGGGGCGCACAGGACCCTGCGCCATGCCTTCTTGTGCCTCATTTCCTCCCCCTTCAGCATTCCCCTCACCCGTCTGAAATGCCTGAAGAATAGCAGCTAGCTCCGCCCCTTGTGGGAGAATGTCAGCAAATGAGGAATCTTCTATGCGTGCCATAATTCTATTGTACCTGATTTACGGCGCGTCAATATGAAGCTTTTATGACAATTCCTTCAATATTGAGGGGTTATTGGGCCATGGCATCATGCAGCGGGATAGCGCTTTGTGCCGCCATATGCCGACGATACGCCTCCACAAGTGGGGGGTATTCCATCCCTTTGACAATGGAGAGAGAACGTAGTGTCGCAAACAAATGAATGTCATCCTCAGACAAGGCACCGTGCACGGCTGACTCGGAACGAATCAATGGAGCCAGTGCCTGCAGATGCTGATTGGCCTGGTCCAGAAGTTCCGGCGTGCGGGCGCGCAGTGTGGCAAACGGACCTTTCATTGCCTCTTTTTTGCGGATGAAATACTGACGCGCGCTTTCCGTGGCGAATTCTTCCAGCGGAGCCTCCACCCACCGCGGCATAACCAGCGGGCTTACATACGTACGGGATTCTTCAAGCCATGCCGCCACAGCGGTATCGCCGCCGGGCGCGAGTAAGGGCGCACCCTCTACCCCGTCGACATAGCGCACAATATCCATGCTTTCCGGCATAAAGCGGCCATCCGGCAGGGCCAGAATGGGCACCATTTTTTGGCCAATCATACGGATGGGCGTAGCCTCATCATCGTTCAAAAGCGTAACCAATGTCAGTGGCAGCTTCTTCAGCCCAAAAATCATCCGGGCTTTTACGCAGTATGGGCAATGGTCGTAGATAAATAGTTTCATGGAAGTGTTATAGACGCGAAACGCGCTGAATACCAGTCCCGGGGGGCGTATGCTCTGGCGATATCCGCTCAACTGCTGCAACACTGGCAGCGTATGCATCGGATAAGAAATCCTCCGTAAGTGGCGCCAAGAATAACTCTGGGCGCTTGCGATGCAGTGCACACACCAGATCGTACGCATTCTCGACGGCCGATTCAGGCATCATGCGGGCCTTATCCAGCGACGCCCCCTCAGCACAGCGAAGTAGAAACACTGGCAAGTCAGACTGCTTGGCCAACAGTACAATGTCACGCGTAAAGGCGGCTCCCCCCGCAGCGACCACCACCCCATGCCGCGAAGTCGCCAGTCGTACCAGCGCTTCAGGAACATAAAGAAAACCGCGATGAATCAGCTCTGCATGCGTCAGATGCGGTGCCAGCGAACGCATCCGCTCGCCCAACAACTCATTCCAGTGCTCGACTGTTATCATCCCCAGCACGGTAAAAGGCGTCCCCCCTCGTGCCGTTAAGGCACGCGCCAGCTCAGCCACAATTCCTTTTTCTTTGCTGCGGCCATGCACAAACATCACTTTTCCCGGATCAAGCACGCGCGCCATGAGATCCACTGCGATCGCGGTTTCGCGCTGACTGGGCGCAGACATTCGTGCCCAACTATTGCCCGATGCTCCAGCCAGCACCACCGGTGTGAGTCCCTGAAATCCGCTGCTCACTTCCGCAGAACTCACCAGCTCCACCGGAAGATGCTCACGCAGAACCACTGGCGTGCGTTCTGCTGGCAGCCCATAAGCAGGAGAGCGGACACGCTGGCATGCGTCCGCCAGCTGCTCCACAAATGCATCCACCTGAGATGGAAAATCCGGGTAGCGACGTTGCAGACGTATTTCCTTATCGGCACTGTAGGCGCGCTGGCGAGCAATCAACGTTTCCTGCGACGCGCGCAACCATTGCTGGCCTTCCGCATCGAGCAACCCCGATTCAGCAGCCAGTCCCAGTTGCTCCGCCGAGGTGACATAGATTCCGCTACCATCCGTACCAAGCACATAATCAATACCGAAACGACGACAGGGCTCAAAAGGGATCTGCTCCAGACGGTCCATGTTATTGAGCGCAATGTTTGAGTCAGGATTGAACTCAAGCACAACAAGCTTTTGCTCCGCTAGCTGCGCCGCCAGAGTGAGGCTTTTAGCATCCAACCCATGTAATGCATGCCCTACCCGCACACGAACACTGAATTCATTGGCAAGCTTAAGCACCTCGTACACATTGTCCGGATTCTTTGCATTCTCTCCGGCATGCACTCGAATGGTGAACTCGCGGTGAGGGCCACGGTGAATCCATCGCGCCAGTGATTGCAGCTCATCCATCAGGTGTGACGTTTTATTAGTTTCATAACCAATAATATCCGCACCCACAATGTAGGGACTCTCTGCAAGGAGTTTTGTTTTTTCAATGAGGGGATGCAACTCGGCGCGACTCAGCGTGCGTGGAATCCCGACCAGAAAGCGTAAGTCGACGCCGTATTTCTGACGCACACGCGGCACGGCGTGATGAATGGCGGCAAGATTCTCCGGCCGTTCAATACCTGCCATGGTAATTTCTGCGTAGCGTACACCCTGACGCCGATAATTCTCACCAATTTTCATCAAGGTTGGCACCAGCAACTCCGGCTGCTTGGCCAGTGGGTAGCGGAAGCGGTAACAGGTGCGCTCCATATCGGCGAAGGTGCATTGCCGGTCAAACGGCGCATCCATGGCCGCCGCCAGACGCTTGCGGACCTTATTGGGCAGATCCGCCACCGCGATGGCATCTTCCTGTGCAGGCAGATGCGCTTCTTCATCACGCAGCGGCGGAAAAATAACCCGCTTTACCCGTTGGCGAGCCAGACCATCCACCATGCGGCCAGCACAGCCTATCTCTGCCAGCAAGCGCACCGGATAGGCCAATCCATGCCCGGCGGCAATGGCCAGAAGATCGCTTCCCGGAAGCTCACCCGAGCTATGGGTATGAAAATCGCTAAAAATAAGACCGCGGGCGTCTACCCCTGCGCAGCGTAGGTATGGGCGTCCTGCTTCGAACTCACCAATGATACGTAGTTCGCTGACGGTAAGAAGCAAGTGCAGTGGCGTTAGCCCGGCATCTAACGTCCCCTGCATCCAGCATTGCTGATTTAGCCAAACGGCCAGCTGCTTCTTGCTCCGCCGCGCCAGATTAACCTGCCCCCTCGCTTGATGGTGGTTCTGACAAAGGAGCGAAACCTCCTGCGCATCAACGGTGATCCGCAAATGGCGGAGTAAGCGCACAAGTAAGTGGGGACCGGTCGCTTCAGGCAGCAGCAGCGCCACATGCAGGACATCTCCCGGCTGGCGCTGAAAGCGCAATCGGCAGGTTCGCGAAGCATCAAGAAAGACGGTGAGGGCAGGAAATTCTGAACCAGTCATGCATTATTCTAGCACAAGGCGTGCCAGCATCCAACGCCATGGAAAGCCGGCCAAGGCCAACCGCGTCCCTCTCCCGCCATTTATAACGCCGCACTCCACGCAGCAGCACCCCCCACATATTCCAAATTACCCCTTGATAAATATTAATTATATTAGCAATCATCGTTTTCTGGGCGCGGCCATGTATCCCCACGCCACCCGCGTTAGGGCTTGCAACTTGAGCAGGGCTTGTCTAAGGTCGCGCGCTCCTGATTGATACAATTGTCAGGACCAAGGAGTCGGGGCGTAGCGCAGCCTGGTTAGCGCACTAGTCTGGGGGACTAGGGGTCGCTGGTTCGAATCCAGTCGCCCCGAC